>CAYRFU010000063.1:0-24266 GCA_964423525.1 uncultured Burkholderiales bacterium
CAGTGGTCGACCATTCGGCCTCAAAAGTCCTTTCCGCCACGGGATCCTGACGGGAACCTACCCGCCCCGTGGAGCGAATGATCACCAGCTGATAGGGGTGATGGCGGAAGGTGACGTCGGCGACCACCGTATACTCGCCCACGCGGTTGCCATCAAGGTCAAAGACATCCTCAGAATAGGTGAAGGTCTCCTGACCCACCGCTCCGGCCGGCGGAAACTGAAAGTCATGATTGAGTTTGATGCGAGCATCCTCCAGGCCGGCGTAGGCCAGGGCTTCAGCCTGAACCGAGGCCAGATCGGCTCGGGCCGCTCTGAGCAGACTCGTTCGGCTACCAAGGTAGCCAAATCCTAGCACCGCTAGAAGTCCGATCATCGCCAACACCAGCACGATCAGAATTCCTCGAGATTTCACGGGTTGAGAACGATGTCGCTGGTGGCGACCGACCTTTCTCGACCTCGATAGACGGCTCGAGCGTGAACTCGGCACGTTCCAGGAGCCGTGGTGGGAGCCCCGCCCAGTCCGATAACCTGGTGGGTCAATCGAGCCGAGCTGCCATCTCGATTCGTTTTCACCAGGGTTCCGTTTCCGGTTAGGGGCTGAACGAACCAGTCGAAGAAGAGATCGTCGAGGGGCTGACCGCTGGCGTCGAACGCCTGCACAGCCAGGTCGACCGACTGGCCAGGGTTGAGGGGGCCGGGTGTGGCCGGGGAGACGACCAGATCAGGGGAGCCCCATTGATCGGGCGGGGCTCCCACCAGAGTGGTGAGTTGGACTTGCTCTCCGGACCAGCTGACGGTCACCTCCACGCGTCGAGTCTGGTCGCGGATCAGGCGAGGTTGGCTGTTGCTCGCCTCGAAGGTTGAGCAAGGCGTGTAAATCTGCTCGGCTTGAGAGCGCACTCTGACCGTGAAACCCGACTCCGGGGCCGGGTTGGTTGTGTCGAGGTAGGGGGACCAATCAGCAAAGTTGGCCGGATCGGCGGCCCAGCCTCGGATCTCTTCGAGTTTGTCGCGAGCGATCTTGGCGGCCACGGTCTGGGCCTGGACCCGAGCGGTCAAACGGAGTCCTGAGTGAAAGAGCTGAATGGTGATCAGGGCCATCGCCGTGAGCAAGCTCACAGCGATGATGGTTTCAACCAGGGAAAGACCTTTGTTCATCGGGCCCAGAAGGTGCCGACCACAGGTGTCGGCACAAGCATCTTGGCGTTGCTGCCGTCCTGGTCACTGACTATGAGGTCACCAGGTTTTCCGGTGACATAACAAACCTTCGTGCCGTCGGGGGATACGCAAAGGTCGTCGATCTGATTGGGGCTGGTCAGGGTATAGGTGGTGTCAGATAGGACGGTTCCGGAGGCCAGGTCAAGCTCGACGCGACGATAACCGGTTGACCCGTTGTCTCCCACCACGATGGCCCTGGCCGGGTCGCTCGTATCCCAGCGGGGGTCATTGAGGCCGCTCAGCCCGATGATGGGGCCGGTGCCGTCCACTCGCTTCACCGTCACACCTCCGCTATCATAGGCGACCGCCAGACCATCGGCTGACCAGTTGATGCAGTCAGGCCAACCACTGGGCTTGGAATGAATGACTTGCAGGCCACTGCCGTCTAGCTTTTGGACTCGAATCTCGATGGGAGAAGCGGCGTTAAAGCCGCCCGGTTTGTAGAAATAGGCCAGCTGCTCGCCAGTGGGGGAGATCGCGGGAGAATATTCGGCTCCTGGCAGGTTGGTGAGTTGAATCAGTCCACTACCATCCAGATTCATCAGGTAAATGTCTTCGTCACCTCCGCGATCGGAGAAAAAGACGACCCTCTGACCGTCAGCCGTGAGGCTGGGGTAGCCTTCCCGGGAGGCGGAGTTGGTCAAGTTTCTCAGTTCCTGGCCGTCGGGGCGAACGGTCCAAATGTCGTTGTTGCGGGCGAACACGATCTTGTCGGTGGCCTGGAGTCTGAGGCTGATCCGGGCGTTGGTGTCAGAAGTGGAAGTCAACCCGTTCGAATCGATCACGGTCGTTTCAAACTCATACTCGTCACCGGCCTGAGCCCCTTCGGGCGGGGTCCATTCCCAGTCTCCTTTCCATTGGCCTGAGTCGTAATCGTAGTCTAGCGGCTGACGGCCCGGCGAAGAGAAGTGACCAGGCTCGCTCCCCGTTCCAGCCGTTTTCCGGGCGACCCAGCGAGAGTAGAGCTGTTCCCCTCTATCTAGATCGGTGGCGTAAACCCGCAACGTGAGATGAGCGTCTCGGGCCACCAGAGCGTCGATTCCCGGTGGGAGAGAGCCCGGGGCCGGCTCGGGCAATCCTACGGCGGAAGCGATGGCTGGGGCGTTTGTGCCGAGCCCATCAGGAGGCGGGGGCACCGCTCCCGGTGTGGGGATAGGATCCTCGAGAATGACCACCTTGCTGGCAGCCTTGACACCACTCTCGATGGTGATCGAGCCGCTGGGCGTGATGGCGATGGTATAGGGCCGACAGGCACGATGGAGAAGGGCATAAGGGGGTGGGGTCGTGACCGTGGCTGTGCCAGGTGGGGCTGAGGCGGATGAGTAGTCAACCCCACTAGCCACCACCAAATGCCAGGCACCATCGAAAGTGGTCAGGTCGTTGGTAAGAACCTGGCCTTCGGGAGTAAAGAGGATGGTTGGGTCAGGGCTTGACCGGTCATCCCAAAGGTCGAAGGGAAAGCTCACCCCGGTGGGAGCGTCGATGCTGTTACCGCTAGCGACGCTGGCGTCGAGATTCCAGTAGCCCGCAAACACCGAAACGGGTGAGTTGTCCTCGCTGACGGACAGGCGCCTGGTGATGGCGGGCGCTGTGGCTCCCACCTGCCAGTAGAGCCAGGAAGAGTGAGCCAGAGTGCCCCCGCCACTGGGTATTCGGACGGCTACCGGTCGCTGCTCGGCCTTGGCCAGGTCTCGAGCAGCTATCAGTTCCGCTCGGACCATCATAGCCGCGGCTCGACTGCCGGCCGAGACAGTGCTACCTCGAAGGCTGACCGCTCCCACTGCTAGTAGCAACCCGGCCACGACCATCACGCTCATCAGTTCTACCAGCGAAAAACCTTTCATAGCTTGACTGGCCTCTCCACCAAAGTGACTAGCTGCTCCACCGCTGAGCCGCTGCCCAAAGAGAAGCGAAACTCCAGACTTCGGTTATTTTGAATATAGCTTACGGCGAAGCCTTCGACCACCGAAGTCAGGGGAGTTTCTAGAGGAGTGCCCCCGACGGTCTCTCGTCTCACCAGTCCGCGGGCGTCGGTGAAGTAGTCGACCTGAATCTGGTCGCTAGGGGAGAAGACCTGCCAAACTGACCCGGGAGTGAGGGGAGGGGAACCCAATCGTCCTGTGGGCGAGAGCTTGGTGAACGAAAATTGGCTGACCAGGGCCGATGAGCCGGGCGCTGGGGAGGAAACGGCGATACTCTCCCTGGCCTCGGCCCGAAGTCTTTCGATTCCCATCTGAATGGCCTGGCTCCGTTCGTCTTTAGAGTCTTGAAAGCGGGAAAGTCGACTGTACTCGCTGGCGATGCCACCGATACTCAGGAGCACCAGACCCACCAGGAACAGAGTTACAAGCGCCTCCACCAACGAAAATCCGGTCACCATTCTTGGAATACGCGATAGCACCCGAGAATCCCTCAGTTACGAAAAAGGGCTGTCGAGCGCAGCTCGACCCGGTCAGGCTCTTGCGAACCGTAGCGCTGACGCTCGAGGCGGAGCACGATTTCCAAACTGCGGCCGGCCAGAGAGACCTGAAACTGAGACACTTCCCGAGCGAGCAGAATACCACCCGTTCTTTCGGCTGCCAGGTTCAAAAGGGGCGAAGATGTCGTGGTGGGGGAGCTATAGGCACCTGTTTGACGCGAAGCTCCCTTTTGGCGGCATCGTAATCGGGTTGCCCCGTGGTAGGGTTAATGGGAGAGAGAAAAGAGACCGCCGAGGAGGGTGGAGGAAGGGGGTCGAGGGCGACGCTGGTGTAGATGCTTCTTTCAACGTCGCGGGCCATTCGAGCCGTGACGGTTTGGGCTGACTGGGCCAACTGAACGTCGCTTTCACCCGCTTTCCAAGCTTTGGCGCCCGTGGTGTAGATCAAGAACATGGTCGTCAGCAATACGGCTAGGAGCGCTGTTCCGACCAGAGCCTCGAGGATGGTTGTGCCTCGACAGCTCATGGGGAGAGCCGAGTTTCCAGGGTCACTTGGCCGACCTCCTCCAGTAGACCTAGACCTTAAGTTGGACTGTTGTCGCTTGCTGCATTCCACCCCTACAGTTTAGCATACCAAAAGCCAGACGATCAATCGTTTAGAGGACCTCTACGGTGGGATGGGATGCCGAGATGACTTCCAAGACGACTTGGTCACGACGATTGGTGAACTCGAAATGGAAAAGGGGACGTCTTGGTCCTAGCGGGACGGCCAAACGCGATCGGACCGAGGTCAGTTTTTCAGACTCCTCCAGTTCGACCGCATCGTCATACTCTGAGCCGTGCAAGCCTCTCAAATCGCAAAAGACGAGGGGCTCCTGAAAGCGCAGACAGAAGCGAGCACCCTGTTCTTGGTGAATGGTGACTTTGGCCCGACTCGGATTATAATCGATGTCAACAAGACAACCGGCCGGTGGTTTCGGCTCGGGTTCGGGTTGGCTCTGAACCGGGTTGACGGAAGTCTGGCGGGGAGCTCGAAAGGGAGTGTGAAAGCCCTGGGGAGAGATCAACCACTGTTCGAAAGCTTCCAGAACGCGAAACGAGTCCGACTCGATTTTGAGGAACTCAAGACCTGCTCGGAAGCTGCGGCCTTCGGGCCGGCACCAGGCTACCCTGGCGGTGCAGTGGAGGCTTTCATGATGGGGTAGGTCCAAAGAGCAGGAGATGACCGAGTCGACCTTCAGCTCTCCGTCGGCTTCGATCTGAACTCCCGAAGCGGAGAAGTCAAGCGACAGAGCTCGATATGACGGTAAACTTGGCGAGAGTAGCCGCAGGCGACAGGCGCAGCGAGGCCGTTTTCGTCGATAAGGGACAGCCGCGGCTGTGATCATATCCTCTCCCGAAGCGGGTAGCGGCGCTTGCTTATCGGCCAACACTCCGCTGGCCACGAAGCAGCCTCTCTGGGTGCGTCGCACGTGGCTGAGCTTGACCCTTACGGGGATTTCCCGACGTCGGCCTCGCACCATTCTCAGGTTGACCCAAATATCTCCAGAGCCCGGGTCATGATCGCACCGAAAGGTGATGCGATCGTCGGTCTGCTCGATAAAATCGGCAGCAAGCTTCGGTTTTCTGGCGAACATCAAAGTGGAACTACTCTATCCGATTCTGTAAAATTATTCAACTAATTTGACTCGGCTCCTACCAGAAACGCCAGAGCGAGATTCCAGCTAAGGTTGGCGGCCGCGGACACCACTACTGCCTGGACCACAACACCGAATTGGGGCCAATCGCAGCGAAGATAACCCAGGCCGGCCGCAAAACAGAGAAAGAGTGTATTTTGACAGAGCAGGTAGCTGGCCGTCTCGGCCCTCAAGAAATCTCTTTGACTGGCGACTAAACGCAACCCATCCGGTTCCTCTAAAGCAGTCTCCTCTGTGGGAACCTCCTCAGAATAGAACAAGAAAACCCTGCGCTCGACCACAGCCACCGACCAGAGGCCTACGAGAATCGAAAGCAGTAGGGCCAGGATAGCGATGACGGTCAGGGCTGGAACGGGGAGGTTCCCGACCCAGCCCCAGGGACGACCGTATTCATTGGGCAAGTTCAAGGTCGAGGCCAGGCCGGCCACCATCACAGGCAGTAAGAAGATGACCATAAGATAGGCTAGCGAGGCTGGACCCTGGTGGCGCCGGTCGGTCACCATAGAAACGCCCAGGCAGAGAACGGCCAGCCCAACCACCAGGATGAGAAGAAACATTCCCATGGCCGGCTGAACAGGCGGCACCAGAAAGAGCGCCAGGTAAAGGGCTCCCAGGGCCAACCAACCTGCCTTCGGGTAGGTCTCGGGCTTCTCCAGGCTCGCCAAAGAGAAGTCCTTCCCGTTCGCTTCGGAAACGGCTTAAGATTCCTTTCACGCACTCTCTGCCCTGCGCCAGGAGGGTCTTGGGAGGCCTTTCCTCGAAAGCCGGGCGCGTGAGTCAGGAAGTGGCCAGTCTAAGAACTCTGGTCAAGCAAGCCAAAGATGCCGCTAAGAACGATCCTTCCTCAGCTCTGATGCGCCTTAGGGGGGCGCTCAAGGGGCGTCCGGGGCCGACGGAGTTTCAGTCTGAGGAAGAAAAAGCCTGGGGGGACGCCTGGGAGCTTTTGGCCGAGTTGCTTAATGCCGGTCGCCGGGAGTGGGAGGCGCTCCAGGCTTATGCCAAGGTGCCCTGGACTCGAGCCGCCGGCCCTGAGTTGCGGCTGTTCCGTCGAGTGGCTCTAGAATTCTTGGAAGACGGCAAGCTGAAGACCGACCCGGAGTTCCTACCGGTCCTCCATGAACACCTCCTGTCACGGGAGGTTCTGCGCCAGGCTCTGACTGCTCCGGAAGCCCAACTACGACCGCTAAAAGGGGAGATGCGATATCGCTTCACGGGGAGCGTGCAAGCTTCGAAGGGGGAGTGTTGTCTTGATATCGTCGTCCGTCTCGACCAGGCCACCTTGGCCCTCGAGGGGGGATGCCTGGCCCCGCTAGAGGCTTGGCCTCAGCTTCGCTCAGCAGTGGTTCAGGCCGCTCTTTATGAGTTCGTCTCAGCCTCGGTCGCTCTTAGTCGGGCCGCCTTCCTGTGTCACCAAGCTGGCCTCGAGGGCCTGGCCATGGCTTTGGTCGAGAAAGCTCTTTACTATGAGTCGAACAACAAAATCGCCCAGGCTTCCCGGGCCGCTCTGGAAGAAAAAGGCGTTCAGTCGAGCCCAGGCGCTGAGGCTATGCTTAGCTACATCCTTCAAGACCTCGAACCTAATTTGGCTCGTCAGCATCGACCGGTGCGCTTCCCAAGCGCCGACTACAAGCCGCCTGCCTTCGAACCAAGCGCGTCCCCTAGACGGGCTCTGGCGCTACCCCGCCTCGTGGCTGACCGTCCTCGTAATTGCCGCGAAAAGGTGGGCGGGCTTCCCCTAGGACTTTCGGTTGACCTGTGGCCCTTTTGCGCCTCTTCCAAGCGTCCGATGAATTTCGTCCTGCAGTTCGACCATCACCCCGGTTGGCTGGACCTGGGCAGGGACCGCAGTGTACTGGTCTTCGTCGCCCACACTTTAGGACCGGATTCGGCGACCTTCGAGAGTGGCGATCATAAAGTACTTCTGGTCGAGCGCAAAGAGCTAGGCACGGAATTGACTCAACCTCCGCCCGGTGGGGTCAGGATCTATCCTGAAGCCTGGGTCGAAGGATGGGATACTTATCAGAACCCGGTGCCGCCGTTCCTGGAAAAGAAGTTTTTGGAAGAAAAAACCTGGTCCCAGGTGGAGGACTCCCCCGAGTGGGGAGTGCCAGCGAATCGGCGGCGCCAGCTTCTCGATGAGTTGAGTAGTCGAGGCCGAATGGGCGGGCCCCCCTGTTGGCTTGGCCGACCGTCGCTGCCGGAGGGTAAATTTCGTTTCGCCGGCCAGTTTCAACAGTCTTGGCCGCTTCACCATCCGAGGCCTGGGGTTGATGGCCAACGATACCTGCTGGAAGGCCCGGATTTCGCCGGCGGAATCGCCTACCTTTTTCTGCCTGAGGAGCGGTCCGTAAGCGAGGGGCGATTGACCTGGCAGGCCTGAACTCTGGTGAGTTCCGCCCTCGACGAGAAATACGCGAGACCGACCTCTCGGCACTACCTGTGGACTTACGGTTCGACCTTCTGTCTGTTGCTTTGCAACGTGATAGCCTACCGTCTGGCCAAGGACTCTTTGGGTGAAGTCGGGTTTTCGGAATACGCCGTGGGCCGCCGTACCCTCTCCTATACCTATCCCCTTCTTCTTCAAGGGATCGGGGTCGGGATCGCCCACCACGTGGCCGCTCGGGGTCAGTCTGCCGAAGACTCGCAACGAGGCTATTTTATCGCCTCCTTGACTCTCCTGGTGGTGGTCGCTTTGGTGGTTCTGATACCGGTCAATCTACTCAGTCAGCCGTTTGCCTATCTCTTCTTTGGGGACCCGGAACTGTCTCCGCTGGTGCGAGCGATTTCGGTGATGTTCTGTGGGGTTTGTGGGACAGCCCTGACAGCGAATTTTCTGCTGGGTCGAATGGAGGTGGCCCAGTCGAGCTTGGTCACCGTCGCGGTCGGATTGACCCCCCTGGTCGCTATGGTGGCCTTGGCTGACTCGACCCTCGAGGTGTTCTACTGGACGGGCGTCGGGTATCTACTGATCAGCTTGGTTGCTCTAGTCTTGACGGTTCTTCCCGGGCTTGAGCCGATCAAGCTTGAGCGAGAAGATATTCGATTCCATCTCTCGCGCCTTTGGCTGTACGCGGCTCCCCGTATCCCAGGCGCGGCCGCCCTTTCAATTCTGCTGGGACTGCCGGTGACCCTTACAGCCCACCTTGGCGATCTGGAAGCGGCCGGGGTGATCGCTCTAGGTCACACCATGCTGTCCATCGGTGGGGCTCTGGTCAATCCGCTAGCTATGATCCTCGTGCCTCAATCGACCAGAATGCTTCGGAGTGGCAAAGGGGAGGATCTGCGCTCTCATTTTTTTCACTTGCTTCGGATTATCACTTTGGTGCTGGGGTTCGGTTCGGTGGTTGGAGCGTTCTTGATCAGACCGGTGCTAACGCTCTATCTAGGCCCTACCTTGGCTGAGTCCACTCCGGTCTTGCTGTGGATGGTGCCGACCGTGTTGCCTTACGCTTGGTTCTTCGGCTTTCGGAGTATCTTGGATGGAGCTTATCGGGAAGCTCTGAACGCGCATAACACCTATCGTTCCCTGGGCCTGTTCGGGGTGGTGGCCGGCTTGGGGTGGGGGTTGGGGTTCCCCCAGCCGATTTTGTTGGCCTTCCTAGTGGCGGTCTGGTCGCTGGGTTTGCAAACTCTCCATTACGTCGCCGGGATTTTCAAGCGGGCCACGGTAACAGGAAGTTAACGAGATGGTTACATACTGGGGACTCTCTTCAAGAGGCGCTGGACTTCGAAGCGTTACTATCAGACTATGGAATTCGCTCTCGCCCTGGACCGTCGCAGCGCCGACTTGGCTACTCCAGCTCTAGAGGGATGCGGCTTTCATTGGGGACTTTGTCTCGGTTCAGCGGCTCTCCTCTACCTCTCTTACGTCTGAGAAGGCGAGCGGTCCAACCGTCCAGAAAAGGCTTAGATGAGCGTCGAGCTGATCACCGATTTTCAACGAGATAAGCTGATTCACAAATTCCAGCTTCTCGATATCGATGACAACGGACTTCTCGAGCAGGCCGACTACGAGCACGTCATTACCCACCTGGCCGAGGTGCGCGGTTGGAGTCCGGACCAGGCCAGCTTTACTCGACTTAAGGAGCGCAACCTCAACCTCTGGAACGCTCTCCAGAGTTTTTGTGACGCCAACTCCGATGGAAGGGTGACCCTGGATGAGTGGCTTGACTACCATGCTAACGCCGTCTTCTATGAGCGAGAGTTCGGTTGCGCCATTCCCGGATTTGATTCCACTCTGGAGGCGATCGCCGATTTCTTCGCCGAACTTCTCGATAGTGACGGTGATGGTCAGATCTGCGCCGCTGATTACCGGGACTTCTGCGCTGCCCAAGAGCTACCCGAGGATCGGGTGGTGGAGGATTTCCAGGCTCTCGACCGTGATGGAGACGGCATTCTCACCCGCCAGGAGGTGGTTGCCCTCATTCGGGAGTTCTACCTGAGCAACGATCCCGGTGCTCCCGGCAATCGCTTCTTCGGCTCTTTGGGCTAACAGGTCTCTCCGGTAGGCAGGGGAACGCCAACAAGCCATTGGTTCTTGGGAATCAGGTCGATACTTGTCAACGGCTCGAGGGTTCCGTCGGCGGACTCGATGCGGATGCTTTGAGAGGACTCCGTCAACCAGGCTCGGTCGTTGACCACCTCGGGTCGGACCGGCTCAAGACGTTCCGGCTGGAGAGGGACGGGGTCGAGCAGCTCAGGCTCCTCGAGAGAGCTTTCGAGTCGGTCCTGGAACTGCGGCCCATCGAACTCTCCGTTGCCTACCATCGTCGGGCCCAAAGCCAGGGCTACGGTGCCCGCGATGGCCACTCTTTTGAGAGTACAGGCTAAATCTGGAAGACCCAATCTCACCAGCCGACCGTCGCAGGTGAGCGTTAAACGATCGTCACAAGAATTGGGGGAAGGTCAATCCCCTGGTCTTCTCCAAAATAGAGTCAACTCAGAGTTTCAAGTCTTGGGACCAGATTTAGGAGAATCTTCATGAGCGATTTACCGAGAACGGCAAAGGTTGTCATTATTGGGGCTGGAATCGTGGGCAACTCCATTGCCTATCACTTGCACCTTAAGGGTTGGAGCGATATTGTGCTCCTGGATAAAGGGCGACTACCTAAGCCTGGGGGCTCTACTGGTCACGCGTCAAACTTCCTCTATCCGGTTGACCATTCCAAAGAGATGACCCAACTGACGATGGACAGCATGCGTCAGTATACCGAGCTCGGGGTGATGACCGAATCCGGTGGTTTTGAGGTAGCCCGTTCGGAAGAGCGCTTAGAAGAGCTAAAGCGTCGGGTGATGTCGGGTAAATCGTTCGGGGTCCCCTGCGACTTGCTGCCCCCTGAAAAAATCAAAGAAATGGTTCCCTTTGTTGATGCTGATCTCCTCAAAGGTGGCTTTTACGTTCCGATTATTGGTATTGCCCCAGCCCCTGAGGCTGCCACGATTATGCGTGAAAGAGCTGAAAAAGCTGGCGCTTTGACCGTCGTTGATGGAACCGAAGTCACCGATCTGACCGTTGAAGAGGGCACGATCAAAGCCGTGGTCACCGAGAAAGGCACCATAGAAGCCGAATATGTCGTCATTTCAGCGGGGGTTTGGTCGCCTCTTCTCGGCGATATGGCAGGCGCTTATATTCCCAATCAACCCGCTATTCATCAAATGATTGAAATTGGGCCAATTCCTGAATTCGAGAACTGCGAAAAGATCATCGAGCATCCCATCATTCGTGACATGGACAAGCTGATGTATGAGCACCAGACTTTTCAGTATCTGCATATCGGTTCTTACGCCCACCGGGCCATTTTGCACGAGCCACACGAGATTCCATCCCTTGAAGATGCTGAGCTTTCTCCAACGGAAATGCCGTTCACGGAATCTGACTTTGTTGACCAATTGCAACACGCCAAGGAGATCATGCCCGCTATGGTGACCGACGAACTCACCAGGGATATCCCTTATGCGATCAATGGTTTGCTTTCCCTCACACCTGATGGACACCCTGTGCTTGGCGAGACCCCAGAAGTCAAGAATTTATGGGTGGCTACCGCCGTCTGGATCAAGGAAGGGCCAGGTGTGGGTCGGACAATCGCTGAGTGGATGGTAGACGGACAGTCTGAAATCGATATGCATCACTCCGACATTGCCCGCTTCTATGAATATGGTAGCCGCGACTTCGTTCGTTCCCGTGCTAAGGAAGGATTCATCAAGACTTACGGCATCGTCCACCCACGCGAACAATGGAGTGACGCACGGAACTTGCGCGTAAGCCCCTACTTCGCACGACAACAGGAATTGGGAGCTTTCTTCTTCCAGGCTGGTGGTTGGGAACGTCCCATGTGGTACAAATCCAATGCACCGCTAGTGGAAAAATATCGAGACCAAATTCTTGACAAGCCCCATGAATGGGATATTCGCTGGTGGTCACCGATCGTCCAAGCGGAGGCCTTGGCGTTGCGTGAAAATGTCGGCCTGGTCGACCTCTCGGCATTTGGTATTTTCGATGTGGTTGGGACTGATGCGGTGGTCGAGTATATGGAGAAAATGGCCATGGCGAAGGTGGACGTGAAGATTGGCAAGGGTGTCTACACACCGATCCTCGATCCCAAGGGGGGCTTCCGTTCTGACTTGACCATCATGCGTTTGGGCAAGCGTCATTATCGTGTCGTGACCGGTGCCACCGATATCGGTCGTGACTTGTTTTGGTTCCGTAAGCATTTGCCAGAAGACGGTTCCGTCAGTATCATCGAACAATCATCCCGTTTCTCTACCCTCGGTCTCTGGGGCCCCAAGGCGCGTGAAGTTCTTCAATCGGTCACCACCGATGATGTCAGCCACGAAGCCTTCCCGTTTGGCACCATTAAGGACCTCACCATTGGTCTGACGAAGGTGACCGCCTTCCGAATTTCTTACGTGGGCGATCTCGGTTGGGAGTTATATGTTCCGTTCGACCAAGCTATGAAACTGTGGGATACCCTCGAAGAAGCGGGTCAATCCTTCGATATGGTTCACGCTGGTATCGGCGTTTACGGTACCATTGGCCGAATTGAAAAGGGTTATCGCTTGATGGGTGCTGAACTTGATTCGGAATACAACGTGGTGGAAGCCGGTTTGCAACGTCGCAAAGTTAAGGAAGCTGACTTCATCGGCAAGGAACACCATCTCCGTCATCGTGAAGAACAACCAGCCGCTCTGTTGTGCACTTTTACCGTTGATGATTTGACCTCTGCTAGTGGTGTGGCACGCTTCCCGATGAACTTATCCCCGATTCTAACGACCGAAGGTGACCCCATTACCGATAGTCGTGATCGTCGTTCCTTCGTGACTTCAGCGGGCACGAGCCCGTCATTAGGGAAACACATCCTGATGGGCTATCTGCCGTTTGAAATGGCCCAAGAGGGTAGCCAGTTCGTGGTTGAATACTTCGGTGAGCATTACCCCATCACTTGTGAAGTCGTGGGTAGCCGTCCCCTCTTTGATCCAGAAAATACCCGGATGAAGGCGTAAGTCCGTGGAAAACCTTAAAGAACTCCAGAGGAGGTCGCCAGTTGGGGGTGCTGACCGGTCTTGAGAGGCCGGCCGGCCGGGCGCTTTAGGAAGCGACCACGGCCCTGCTCACCTTGAAACTGGCCCTCAACAAACGACAGGTGACCTCGCACAAAAACGTGACTGGGGCGCCCCTCCAAAGCCATACCCTCATAGACGTTGGAGTCGCAAGCACTGTGATGGGTCCTGGCCGAGATGGTGCCGCGATGGCTCGGGTCGTAGATGATGACATCGGCGTCGGAACCCGGCGCGAGGGTCCCTTTGTGGGGATAGAGTCCGAACAATTTGGCCGGGTTGGTGGCACACAACTCGACCAGCCTGTTGATCGTGATACGATCGCGACAAACGCCGTAGGTGTAGAGGATGTTGATTCTCTCTTCGAGACCGTTCAGCCCGTTGGGGATTTTCCGGAAGTCGTCTTTGCCCATGTCTTTTTGGCCCCGGAAATCAAAGGTGCAGTGGTCCGTGCCTACGGTCTGGATGATGCCGTTGGCCAGCGCAGCCCACAAGGCTGCTTGGTCTTTCTTTTTGCGGATAGGGGGAGACAGGACATATTTGGCCCCTTCGAAATCGGGCAGGTCGTAGACCGAGTCGTCCAAGACCAGATACTGAGGACAGGTCTCCCCATAAGACTCCCACCCGCGTCCGCGCGCTCGATGAAGTTCTTCAACCGACTCGGCTGCTGTCATATGAACGATGTAGGCTGGCTGGTCGGCCAAGTATCCCAGTTCGAGCACCCTTCCGGTGGCTTCTCCTTCGGCGTAGGGGGGCTGGCACAGAGGGTGGTAGTGCGGGGTAAGTTTGCCCTCGGCGGCGAATCGATTGGCCAGGGCATTGAGGACGTCACCGTTGACCGCGTGGGCGGTGACCAGGCCCCCTCGCTCGCGCACCGCCAGCATCAATTCGAAGATGTCCTGGTCGGAAATCATCAGAGCCCCTTTGTAGGCCGTGAACACTTTGTAGCTTGTGATTCCCCGCTCGAAGCACAGGTCTAACTCTGCCCGGGTCTTGTCGTTCCAGTCGGTGATGGCCATATGGTAGGAATAATCGCAGTAGGCTTTGCCTTCGGATTTGGCATCCCAGAGGGACAGGGCGTCCTTCAAACTCTGGCCTTTGGCCGGTAAGCAAAAATCGATGACGCTGGTGGTGCCGCCGGCCACCGCGGCTCGAGTTCCGGTGGCGTAGTCGTCCTTGCTAGTGGTGCCCATGAAAGGCATCTCCAGATGGCAATGGACATCGATGCCCCCGGGCAGCATGTATCGGCCGCTGGCATCCACCGTCTGATCTACCGAGTCGCTGGAAAGACCCCGACCTAGAGCCACGATTTTTTCCCCTTCGATCAGCAGATCGGCTTCGAAGGTCTCGGCAGCGTTAACGACCTTTCCGTTTTGGATCAAGATTTTCATGGGTCCTCCTCCCGGGGCGCATTCCCCCTCTGGGCGGCGCTTCCCCACAGGTCCTGAGTGTCCCTTTGAGGGTCGGCTGGAGGGCCAGGTGGGAAGGCGTTGAATAGCGCCGCCGATGGCTCTCCACGTAATCGAGCACCCGCTCGTCCAACATAAGCTGACCCTGCTTCGCAAGACCGAAACCGGTCCTAAAGACTTTCGCGAACTGGTAGAAGAGATCGCCGCTCTCATGGCCTATGAGTGCACCCGTTCTTTGCCTCTGGAGGAGGTTGAGATCCAGACGCCCCTCACCAAAACCAAAGGGCGGGCCATCGTGGGGAAAAAGCTCGGGGTGGTTCCAATTCTACGGGCTGGTTTGGGAATGCTCAACGGGATTCTTCGGCTGATCCCCAATGCCAAAGTGGGCCATATCGGCCTTTATCGAGACGAGAAGACCCTCCAGCCGGTCGAATATTACTGTAAATTGCCGGATGACCTGCCAGAGCGGGATGTGCTTTTGCTCGACCCGATGCTGGCCACTGGTGGATCAGCCGGGGCGGCCATCGAGTTCCTTAAGGCTCGGGGGGCTCGCAGTGAATCGGTCAAGTTTCTCTGTCTGCTAGCCTCTCCCGAAGGCATCGCAGCTCTCCGTAAGGCCGACCCCGAAGTAGACATTTATACCGCCAGCGTCGACGATCGTCTCAACGACAAGGGCTACATCCTGCCTGGCCTGGGCGACGCTGGCGACCGAATTTTTGGGACGCTATGAGAACTCTGGTTTTGCTCTTGCTCCTCACGGCCGGCGCTTTCGCTTACGAGGGAGTGGCTGTCAACTTTCCCGAACCGGCTGGTTGGGAAGCTCACCACGACCAAAAGACCGGAAAAGTACGGTTTCTCGCATCCCAACGCCCTGGGCCTCGTCCCGTCTTGGAGTTTTCGTCGGTCGAGATGGAGAGTGACGTCGAGTTGACTCGGGCCAGGGTGTTGACGATCGTAGGCCAATTGAGCGAGCATCAAACTCAGTTTGAGCTGCTAGGCCAAAAGGCCATCCGGGTGGCCGGAAATTCGGGTCACCTCATCAGCTACAGCGCCCGCTCGGGAGAGACCAGGCTGGTGACCAGTCAAGCCTTTTTTCTTCGCAACGGCAGGCTTCACGCCTTCACTCTGGTCACAGCACCCTCTGACCATGAAGACCTGAGGCCGGCTTTCGATGCCGTTCTCCAGGGTCTCGAGTGGAAGATGTAAACAGTTTATTGCATCCCGGTCGGGGCCAGGCGGCTGTGCTATAATGAAGGCCGGGGCTAACAGGAAGGAGCGCCTTTGCGGTTAGGGTTGACAAAACAACGCGGCGTCTCGCTGCTCGAGATTCTCATCACCATCATTTTACTGACGACCGTAATCTTAACGTTCGCGGCTATCTATCCAGCCGGTTACCGCCTCAATCGCAAGAGCGCCAAGGCGACGCGAGCGGCCCAAGTGGCCAATTCGATCGCGGAAGAGATTCAAAACCTCCCTTTGACCAACGACCTGGGTGGTCTCTCTCTGGCTTTTCTGGAGAACAACGCTTACACAGCGGGCGGAGGCGGCTTCGAGAACTTTCCCCGAACGGAGATTCCCGAGGGCTTTGTGCTCGAAGACGTCACGGGTATTCAGGTCACCACCTACGACCTCCTCACCGGGGGGGCGGCCACTGACCCGGTGGTCTTTGCCGATATTCAGGTGACGGTGGGCTTCCGAGACGAGCAGACCCGCGGCGACGAGACTATCAATGTAACGGTCTCGGCTTCGAAAACGTGGAACCGATAAAACACAGAAAAGAAGCTTTCACTTTGATCGAGGCGGTCGTGGCCGGGGCGCTGTTAGCCCTTATAGGCACGGTCATCTGGCAACTGTTGGCTTTTGGGATTCGGGCCCATACCCAGGGAGAGGCGAAGCGCCAAAGTCAGGCTACCGCCCGCCGGGTCTTGGAACTCATCACCTCCGAAGTCCGTTCAGCCGTCACCCTTCCCGTATCCACCCCTGTCATGCTTTCGGCTGTGGTCTGGCCCGACCCTTGGGGGGCCCAGTCGACGGCAACCTTCGCGGACCAGTTCTATCTGAGAGAAGAACTCGACATCGGCGAGGTCGGTCAACAAATTCGTTACGACGCAGTCTCCAATCGAGTCATCTTCACCCGGGCTGGGCGCCGCTCCGACGACTCGGCTTTCACCTCGGTGGACCTCAACGACTACGTCTATGTGGAGTATTTGGTGCCGATCGAGCGCCGCCACGTGTTGGTCAGAAACGTCTACAGGACTCAACTGCTGGCGGGGCTAACCCTCGAGACCATCACCGACGCCCGGAGTCAGGCCGGTCCCCAGTGGATCATCAATCCAGATTTTTTCGCGGGAGGGTTGAACCTCGAAAGTTCCGAGGTGGTCGTCGAACTCGACCAGCCCAGCGACCGCATCAATTTTCGCGTCCTTCATCCTGAGAATATCAACCCGGCGGACCCGGGCAGCGCCTTCGATCGTCAGCTCTTCGACACACGAGTCTTTCGGGTGGAGGTTCAGGTCGGCATAGGATTGACCGAAGGTGGGCAAGACCCTGAAGATTTCGGTCCTGAGGATCGCTTTCAAGGACGAGAGGATCAAGTTGCAGAAGTGCGGGTACAGTCCGCAGAAACGGTAAGGTAGAAGAGTATGAGTCGAGCCAGGAATAGAGGGATCTCCCTCATCTTAGCCCTTTTTGTGACGGCTGTTTTCCTCACCCTCAGCATCGCTTTCATCGCGTTGGCCCTGGGGGAGGCCAGGACTTCCCGCTCCTCGTCCTACGCCGTTGTGGCCCAGAATTCAGCCAACTGGGGCATCGAGTTCGCCCTGAACTACATGGGCCGGGGCGGGAACTGGTCGGTCCAGTTCGACCCTGCCACCTTCAACGTTTTCGAGGTGCTTGACGAGAATCAGCCTAACGGGCCCGTCCACTTGAGTGGAAACGCGGGCAACCTGTCGGTAGCGGTCACGATTCCGGACGGAAACCCCAACTCTCGACTCCTGACCATCACCGGGCCAGGTCCTAACGGCGCCCCAGTCGTCGTCGGTCAAGGCGGCGAGCAGTTGTTGGGGCAAGTTCAAGTCGAGGTGACTCCCATTCCGATTGTGGGGTTTATCGGTCAGCAACCTCAATACCAGCTAATTTCGACAGCTCAGGTAAGCCGAGCGGTGGGGGCTCCCTTAGCCTCACGGGTGGTCGAGGTGAGGGTTCGTCAGAAAGCCGAGACCAGCGACCTGATGCATATTCAAAATATGCGCTCCTGGGATGCGCAGGGGGTTGGTATCGGAAACCCCGCTCTTGAGGACCGGATTCTGATTCCCAGAGAATACCTAGCCGATGGGGTCGTGCGAGTCACTGGGACAGACCCGGCTAATCCCGGTCAGCCCTGGGAAGACCAGGCCGGCAATCTTCGCTTTCAGGATGCTAGCTCGGTTGATGGCACCAATCCCACCGTCCAGTTTCAGGACCGATTGTTCATCAATCGACTCGGGAACCTGGGACCGGGCGGGGGAAACAGCTTCCTTCAACCTGATCTGACTGCCTACCAGGGCGGCGTAGTGTTCGGGGCGGAATTCCTCCCTCTTCCGGATGTTGAGTTTTACCTCAATCGCGATAAGAACGGAGACGGGAATCTGGCCGGGGTCGGCTCGACCACCGATTTCGATTTGACCGACCCCGGTGAGGAGCGAGGTCTTCTTTACGCAGCCGCCATTGACACCGTCGGTGACCCCGTCCCCGAGGGCTCGCTGGTGAGCGGCTATTACCCCGTTAATCGAGCTCTAGTCGAGGCTGGCCACGCCGCTCATCCTCGTCTGCCAAACCCGGCCGATCCCGTTCTGCCGGTCACTCAACAGAACTACAAGCCCCCTATCCCGGAAGTTGAGATCGTTTTGATGGACGGGGGCATGATTCAGGTGAACTATTGGGAGACCAACTTTGGGGACGGCGGCATTACTAATGTGGAGGGGTCGCTCAACGGCATCGCCTCGGCTCAGCCCCAAGTGGGGCAGGTGGGAACCCCGTTCAACGTCAATCAGCTCAAGAACGGGACCATTTATGTGGAAGGTGGCAACGCCGTGGTCCGGTCTGCCCTTTCTGGCGGAACGGCGGCCGAATTCGAAGGTCGCTTGAGTATCGTCGCCGCTGAGGATGCTACCCGTCGGCCCGTGGCTGGTTCCAACCCGTCCACCTACAGGAACGTTGCGGGTTCTCTTTACAACCAGGCGGCTCGAGATTTCTTGAACTATAATCGGAGCCTGGCGGAATTGCCCAGCGACGACCCCAATTACGTGCCCCCGGAGAGCTTTAACGCGCCTCCCTACACAGCATCTGAGCTGGTGGCCGCGGCCAGTGCTGGGGTGATCTCATCAGACGTCAGCGGACTGCCCAACGACAACACCGTTTACTGGCCGCCGCCAGCTCCTACAGTGGAAAGAGAGGGCAACATTGTGGTGGCCGGGGATATTCGCAAATCGGCTAACACCAATTCGGTGATTGGTCTGTCGGCCGAGAACTTTATTCTTCTCAATGATCGTACTGTCGATCTCAAAGCCCAGCCGACCGAACTAGCGGTGGACGCTGTTTTCATGAGCTTTGAACACTCTGTTCAACTCGACTGGGACAACACTGGCAACAACCGCGTCGTCAGCGGTGGCGGGGACCTTCACGACGTCACCACGGCCGACGGTTTCAACGGTAGCTTCATCTATAACGGCTCGATGATCGGGTCTTTTTCGGATGTGGAAGGCGATGTCGCCGGCAAAGGCTATCCGAAGCAGAATTTCGAGCACGACCGGGATCTTTTCAATGTTAGTCCGCCCTTCCAACCCCGCGCTTTGCTCAGCGATTATCCTAATCAGCAGATCGCCATCGAATGGCAGATCAAGCAATACGTCGACCGCGGAAGTCTGAACACCTACCTTTCCAATTGAAGTTCGAACGTTCCTCACAACTGCCGTTCTCGGCTGAGACCCTTTACCACTGGCATTTGGCCGCTGGCGCTTTCGAGCGCCTCGTGCCTCCCTGGGATGACGTGAGAATTCTCGATGGAGAAATGTCGATCTCGGAAGGCTCAAGAAGGACTTTGGGGGTTCGTAAAGGTCCTCTAACCCTGCCCTGGGTGGCTTTGCACTACGGCTTCGAAGAGGGACGTCAGTTCATCGACGAGCAACTTCGCGGCCCCTTCGCTCAGTGGGTTCATCGACACCGTTTCGAGCCGATGGAAAGGGGATCCCTACTTCACGACCAGATTGAGTATCGTTTCCCGCTCGATCTGCCAGGCCATTTTTTCTTGCAGCCAATGCTTGAGCGGATGTTCCGCTACCGCCACCAGCGGACCCTGCGGGACCTGGAGCGTCATCAGGGAGTCCCGTCCCAGAAGATCGCCCTGACCGGAGCCTCAGGGATGGTAGGGTCTCAGTTGAAGCCCTTTCTCACTACGGGAGGCCATCAAGTGGTCTCACTGGTGCGTCATGAGCCGCGTCGGAGCGACGAGGTCCGCTGGTTGCCGAAGCCCGATCTCGATCGCCTTGAAGGTTTCGATACCGTGATCCATCTTGCTGGTCGAAGCGTGGCCACCTACTGGAGCGAGAAGCATAAACGTCAGATCTACGATTCCCGAGTGGACGGCACAGAGACTCTCTGTCGCGCTTTGAGTCAGTTGAAGCGTCCTCCCAAGACTTTGATTTGCGCTTCCGCTATCGGCTACTACGGCCATCGCCAGGAGCAAGTGGTCGACGAGACTTCGATGCCCGGCGAGGGTTTTCTGGCTGAGGTTTGCAAAGCTTGGGAGAGAGCCACGACCCCAGCGGAGGAGGCAGGCTTGAGGGTTGTTCAGGTCCGCATCGGGGTCGTTTTAGGGGCCAACGGTGGCGCTTTAGCCGCCCAGGTTCTGCCCTTCTCGCTCGGATTAGGGGCAGTGGTGGGCGACGGGCGCCAGTGGATGAGTTGGATCAGCCTCGATGACTTGATCGGCTTGCTCTATTTCTGCTTGAGTCATGAGGTCTCTGGGCCGGTCAATGCAGTCGCTCCTCAGCCGGTCACTCAGGCTCAGTTCGCCACTTGCCTGGGACGGGTGTTGGGCCGACCGGTTCTGGCTCGGGTCCCGGCCGCGCTGGTCAAAGCAGGAATGGGAGAGGCTAGCGCCATGCTGCTAGACAGTACGCGCGTGGCCCCTCGGGTTTATCAGGACTTGGGTTTCGAGCCTTACTGCCCCGATTTAGAGTCGGCCCTTCGCTGGGAACTCGGGCGGCCTTCAAACGGGTAGGGTCACGATCACGCGTGTCCCTTCTCCGAGCTCTGACTCGGCCCAAACGCGGCCTTGATGCATGTCGACAATCTCAGCCACGATGGCCAGTCCGAGACCGGTTCCTCCCATTTTTCGCATTTCTCCACTCCGAAAGAAATGCTCAAACAAGTTGGGCAATTCCTCGGGGGAAACCCCTGGACCGGTGTCCTCCACAATCAGCTGCCAGTGGTGCCCGGTCTGCTCAGTTCGGACCGACACACGACCTCCTTCAGGAGTGAACTTGAGGGCGTTGTCGACCAGATTGATGACGATCTGTTTGAGCCGATCCCGGTCCGCCGAAAGCCGACTTGTGTCGGGACAGTGGGTCTGGAGCGCCAGGCCTTGGCGTGCGGCGGAGCTGCGGAGTAGGTCGACCGCCTCCTCGACCACTTCCTCGGGACAGAGAGGCTCCAGTTCCAAAGACAGCTTGCGGCTGCGCATCTTGGTCAGGTCGAGCAGATCATTGACCAGGCGGGTGAGACGGTCGGCCTCCTGGTCGATTTTCTGTAAGGGCTTTCGGACCGCCTCCTCCACCTCTGGAAGGTCGGCTAGAGTGGCGGCGAATCCTTTGATGATGGTCAAAGGGGTGCGGAGCTCGTGGCTGACGGAGCCAAGGAAAAGAGTGCGAACTTCCTCCAGACGCCGGATATCGGTCATGTCCCGCAAGATGATCAGCTGGCTTTGCTCACCTTTCTCATCACGATAGGGGAGAAGGTAGGCTCGAAAGACTCTTTGATGAAAGCGAAGCTCGAAGGCGGTGGGCTCCGGAAGGCGGTCGGTTAAACGGTCGTCGAACTCTTCTGGCCATACCTCGGCAAGCTTTCGACCCACAGCCTGTTCTCTTGGCAATTCCAGAGCCTTTTCGGCGGCCGGGTTGAGATAGGTTAGAGTCTGCTCGCTGCCCACGGTCAGGACCGGGTCGGGCAAAGAGGCCATCAGCGATTGAATTTTGTTTCGTTGAGCCACGATCTGATTGAGCCGTTGCTGGAGTTGGGCCGCCATATGGTTGACCGTTTGGCCCAGATCATTGAGTTCGGCCAAGTCGCTTTCCACTCGAACCCTCCGGTCAAGGTCTCCTTCAGCGATCTTTTGGGCGGTGGTCCGTACGCCTTCGATCGGACGGGTCAGATTAGAGGCCATCAACACCGCTCCTAACCAGGAAGCTCCCAGAGCCAGGGCCAGGGCGCCAAGCAAGCGTAGCCTCAACTCCTCAAAGGTGTCATCGATTTCTGCTAAACGCGACGAGACATCGACATACCCCACCGTTTCTTCTCGGGGATAGGTCAGTCGGATCGGAGTGGTCACGTGAACGATGCGCGGGTCCTCGGTCCAGGTGACAGCGACTTCGGCCCTGGCTTGAAGTCTAAGTGGGGTCGCATCACCACTGCGTGAATCGCCCACGACGCGACCTTCAGAGTCGGCTATGCGGACCCGAGCTCGGGTGAGGCGAGGGAACTCTTTCATGACCCAACGAGCGGAATCGGCCAGATCGTCCGGATGTTGGGTGTACATGCTCATGAAGTGCCCCAACACACGGCTTTGGGAGGCTAGCTGAGCTTCCGCCCTGCGCTCAAGACTTCTCTCCATCCAGGTTAAGAAGAAGACACCGGTGAGAACCAGCGAGAGGGTTACGAGCAGCAAATAAGTGAGGACGAGCCGGCCACGGATAGTCCTCATTCGTCGCCTGTGAAGCGGTAGCCCTTACCCCAAACCGTTTGGATGTATTGAGCTGGTCCATTTTTTCCCAGCTTTTCTCGAATGTAGCGGATGTGAACATCCACACTGCGGGCATCCATGTGCTCTGAACCCCACACTTCTCGAAGGATCCCTTCGCGGGTCAGGACTTGGTCCGGTCGAGAGACCAAAAAGGTCACCAGATCGTATTCTTTGGGGGTCAGCTCGATAGGGCGGCCGCTGACCATAACCTTTCGTTTCAGGAGGTCGATCTCGATTTCGCGGTAGCCGAGACGAGTCCCGGCCGACTGGGAGCCGCTCTCCAGGCGTCGAACAATAGCTTTAACCCGCGCCGCCAGCTCTTTGGGGTTGAACGGTTTGACCAGGTAGTCGTCGGCCCCCGTTTCGAGACCCAGGATTTTGTCGACGTCCTCCCCCCGAGCAGTCACCATCATCACGGGGATGTTAGAAAAGCCTCGCAGTTCAGTACAGACCTGAAATCCATCCATGTCCGGTAGGCCAACGTCGAGGAGCATCACATCAGGGCGCCCCTTCTTGACCTGTTCCAGGGCCGACTTACCGGTGTGGGCCGTCAGCACGGTGAAGCCTTCCCGGGTCAGATTCATGGTTATGATCTCGACGATCGCCTCTTCGTCGTCAACGACCAGCACTGTTTTCGCCATGATGGGGCCTGTTCGACTCCTGCCTGCTGGTGCCTGCAGCGAGAGGTTTAGGCTGCCCTGGTGACAAACCTGTTCATATGGGTTTGAACTGGGTCTTAGGGGCGGAGGTTGAGCCCGCTGATGGCTACGACTCCTCATCTTTTGTCGACTATCTGACCGTGGAAGCGCTCATGAGCACGCCGGTCTTGACTGTTTCCCCCGACGACGGGGTCGACACGATGACGGAGTTGCTCGAGGAAAAGGGTGTTCACCATCTGGTGGTGACCGATGGTCAGGGTCGCCTTGTGGGGATACTTTCGGACCGAGACCTGCTTCCTTTTCACGGGCAGACCTGTCCGGTGAGCGAGGTTTTGAACGGTCAGAGAATTTTGGCCGCCAGCCCCCACACGGTCGTGGCCGAGGCCACTCGGGCTATGGTCGAGCAGAAAATCAGCTGCCTGCCCGTTATCGATGAATCGCTCCTCCCCGTTGGCATCGTAACCGTCACCGACATCCTCCGGCACATTGTTCACCACCCTGATCTCGAACTTTGGGCTGGCTGAACAGTTTTTCCGCGAGATGTTTGGGGCTGGCCGAGGATTTCACCAGAGCAGGCAGCATTCTGGCGCTCTACCGGCTGGAGGCTCGTAAGGTCTAGATCAGAGGCCGGGTCTAATCTTGCCGCAGGAGGTCAAGACAATGATCAGACCCAGCAGCCCACCCATCGTCCAGAACGACGCCAATAATCTCCCCCTGGTCAAGTCGCTCACTCCCCCAGGCTGTAAGCCCATCGACACCGTCGAGCGCGGAAACGGCTGTCAACTCTCCACGCAGCGGCGGAACTGGCGCGACTGGCGGCGTGGGGACCGCAGAATCTCTCTGGTGCGCCCCGATGGATCCATCCTGGAGACATTCCCGGGCAAAGTCACCAGGTGCTGCCTGGGAGATATTTGGATTCGTGACAACCATCGAGAGATTACTATGCAGTTCCATATCTCTACCCTAGTCAACACTGCTACCAAGGTGGAAGTGGACTGTTATCCCGGAGGAATCACACGTTGCGACCTCAGACCCTAGACCTGAGCCACCTTCTCGGAAAAGGTTGGGTGACCAGCAAAGAAGATGCCAAAGCCCTCAAGGCGGTCGTTAAGATAACCAATGCTGCAGCGGCCTTAAGGCTAGGGCATCACCCTGAAGGTCCAAAACTCGACCCCGACGGTGACACGCTCCAGATTGGCGACACACTGCTGCCGGTGCGGGAGAATTAGTTTGGTCCCCTCTCCTGAAGCCGCCCCCACTTGTTGACAATCAGCGACGACCGTCACTGCTTTCTTTCCTTTGGTTGAGCTATTG
>CAYRFU010000064.1:0-24177 GCA_964423525.1 uncultured Burkholderiales bacterium
CTCGGGCCAGGCCGACGCCTTGCTCGACGGCGGCCTCGACCGCCTCTTGATAAGATTCGAAGTCCCCTTCGAAAAGCTGGTGGCCCTGGCGGTCGCAAATTTTGAGTCCCATCCGAGTCGTTTCTACCTGAAGTTGGAAGACCCTACACCGAGGGGGTGTAAGGATGGCCCAAACGATCCATCACCTCTTGAGCGGCCCGAACCCCCTGGTATTGAGCCTCTTCAAAAACAGAGATCCCGGAAAGGTCGGAGTGAGCGAAAGAAAGGTTCGCCTCAGCCTGGACCGCTTTCAGGCGAGACGGGCCCCATAGAAAGCCTGGCGTGGGTCGGACCATAGCGTGGCCAAACAGGGTCACGTCTAACCGCTCCAGGTCATCCAAGAGCTTCGGATAGAGAGGAGTCATCTCGTCGAGAATCACATCTCGCCAGTGGGCCCAGTCGGTCTTGAGGAGGGCCTTACGATGGACGGTGGGCTGGTGGTCAACTAAAGGGCGATACCAGGTAAAAACGGCCGGGCGAGCGGGATGGGCCGACAGGCTCTGGTGAGTGTCAACGACGTAGCCTAAAGACGGACTGTCAAACAAGACGTTGTCCCAGCAGAGAGGAGCCCCCAGAGCGCCTTCCTCAGGATAGCGCCCAAAGACGAGATTGGCGGTCACCCAGGGAGAGTAGCTGAACTCGGGTCGGGAAGGCTCACCCAGAGTGTAGGGCCGGGTAAAGGTGGGGAGAGCGTAAACCATCTGTTCGGCCTCGACCCGAACCCTCTCACCGGTCGAGAGGTCGAGATAATCAAAACCTTGACCCGGTCTTACCGAAACGACCAGACGCTCCAGCTCGACCTGGCCAGTGAAACGGGTCAGCATATGCTGAACCAGACGACCGTTCCCTTCAGGCCACACGAAGAGGGCGTCGGGGTCCGAGAAGCCCCCGCCGTCCCGACTGGCGAAATAGTGAAGCCCGGCCCAGGCCGAGGTGGTCTCCAGGCGGGTTCCGTAGTCATCCCGACAGGCGTATTCCAGAAACCATCGCATCGGCTCGCCGGTCCACCCGTGCTGTTGGGCGTAGTCGGCGAAATTTTGGCGGTCGAGGTGGAAAAGCTCCGGGGAAGAGTAAGCCAACGGCAGAGCGAAAGCTTTGCGTCCCTGGCTATCGCGCCACTTCTTCCATCCCTCGATGTGAGCCTGGAAGTGTTCCCATTGCTCGAAATCCTCAGGCTTAGCCCCGGCTCCGGGGAAAAGACCCTGGTGCCAGCGCGAATGCTGAAAGAGCCTCTCGTGAGGACTATGGCATAGGTGTCGGCTGGAGTAGCGGGGGGTGCCGTCGGGGTCGTCGCCCTGATAGAGGCCCATCTCGGAAAGAAGTTCTCGAACAGCTCGTGATTCTCGAGTGGGAACGGGAAGGTAGTGAGCCGCCAGGGGGGTCGCCGAGGCGGGATAGTCGGCCCAGCGGGCGTTGCCGCCGGGCTGTTTCTCGAGCTCGAAGACGGTGAAGTCCCGGTAGCCCGAGCGGACCAGCTTCCAGGCCGCCGAGAGACCGGCGATTCCACCCCCCAGGATGGCGGTGGGGACTTGGCGGTGAGCCGAAATGGTCTGGGGGAGGTGACCGTCGCGGAGACGGTGACCAGCTTCATAGTTGGGGCTCATTCGTTGACCCACCAGGCCGGGTCGGCGCCCGCAGGCCGAAAGACCGAGCAACACCAGACTGCCCTGCAGGAACTGTCGGCGATTCACTCCAGCACGTTTCGCCAATCGTCCTGATAGTAGCGCACCAGAGCTTGGTCGAAGAGCCGATTGGTCTCGGTTGGGAGCCGAGCCATGTCCCGGGGGAAGAGAAACAGGCTCTCAGCTACAGCGGCATCGAGAAAGCGAAGACCAGGAGGAAGGTCGAGAGGGCCCGTCAGCGGCTTCTTGGACACCAGCGCAAAGCCCCACTCGCCGAAAGAGGGCACAAAAGCGTGGTAAGGTTCCACCGCCAAACCGGCGCTTTCGATGGTGGCGATGATACACCAGAAAGAGCGCCGGGCGAACATCGGGGAGGTGCATTGAATGGCGGCCACCCCGTCCGGGCTCAGACGAGCCGAGAGGGTCCGGTAGAAGAAGTCGGTGTAAAGCTTCCCCACCGAGTAGTTGCTGGGGTCGGGGAAGTCGATGATGGCCAGGTCGAACTGCCGGTCCGTATGCTCGAGCCAGACGAAAGCATCGGCGTTGAGGATTTCGACTCTGTTCGACTGGAGCGCCTTCTCGTTCAAGCGATTCAAGTGGGGGTGATCGCGAAAGAGGTCGGTGACAGCGGGGTCGAGTTCTACCAGGGTAATGGTCTCGACCCGTTCGTCTTTCAACAACTCTCGAACGGCCAGGCCGTCGCCCCCTCCCAACACCAGCACCCGCCGAGGCTCAGGACAGCTTGAAAGAGCGGGATAGACCAGGGCCTCGTGATAGCGGTACTCATCGGCCGAGGCGAACTGCAGATTGCCGTTGAGATAAAGGCGAGTCTCGCGGTGTCCTCGGGTCACCGCGATCCGTTGATAGGGAGTGTTCTTGGTCAGGATGACCTCGTCGGGGAAGAGGGCCTGTTCAGCAAAACTGGTCAACCGGTCTGAGCCCACAAAGCCGGCCAGCAAGAGCGACAGGGCGACCACCGCTTCAAGAGCCAGAGTGCGGAAGGCGGCCGATTTTAGACGCAGGTAGAAAACCAGAGCCACAGCCACGTTGACCATCCCGAACAGAAAGGCGGTTCGCATCAACCCCAGCCGAGGAACCAGGAACAGGGGGAAAAGAATGGAGGCGGCCAGAGCCCCGACATAGTCCAGCGCCAGCACCTGAGAAACCAGGTCTTTAAACTGGAGCTGGTCTTTGAGCAGGCGAAGCAAAAGAGGAATCTCCAGCCCAACCAGAGTGCCGATCACCGTGACCAGGCCGTAAAGAACCAGTCGAAAACCGGTGGCGTAGGCAAAGGTTAAATACAGTAAAGCGGTGGAAAAACCTCCGATCAGGCCCACCAAAAGTTGGAGCCGAATAAACGGGACAAGCAGATTGCGCTCGAAATAGCGCGACAAATACGAACCCAGGCCCATGGCGAAGAGATAGGTCCCTATCACCGTCGAGAACTGAAGCACCGAGTCGCCCAGCAGATAGCTGGCCAAGGCTCCAGCGATCAACTCGTAGACGAGGCCACAGGTGGCCACCAGAAAGACCGAGACCAGCAGAAGAGCGGTCACTTGTGAAAGATGAAGGCCGAGCCGCCGTGGTGGGAACGATACGAGCCGGGGTTACTTCGAAGCGTAGCGGCGCTGGGAACATTGGCCACTTTTTGATAGCTGGTCCACTTCCAGCCCACGAACTGAACGAAGCAGAACAGGCCGAAGGCTAACATCGCGAAGAGATAGTAGGCACCTTTGCTCATCTTAATCCCATGTTCCCCCCGCGTGGTCTGATTCACTCCAACGACGCGTTTCAATCCCGTTGTAGCGAACGGTGGTCATCATCGGCGGGATGAGAAGAGCGATCATCAAGAGCCAGAACCAACCCCACATGGGGACGTCTCGCTTGACGCTGACCCGGTAGCTAAAGACCGGTCTGGGCGCCCTCCCCGGCGGGGGCGGTTTGGTCTTCTCGGCCGGCCCCGTGGTGCCTGATTCGACGTTCCAGGTCAGATAGTAGGTTCCGCTAGGGACCGAGGGGAGGGTGACCGATTTTCGACGCTTGTCATCTCCCGAGTAGCGATAGTTCTCGATGCCGAAATTGAAGGCTTTCTTGGTCTTCTCATTGACCAGGGCCAGATTGTAGAAGGCCCAACGGTTACTCAGTTGGGATTCCACTTCGACTTTCACGTTGGAGGTGCGCCCTTTGAGTTGAAACGGCTCGGTGACTTCCACCCTGGACTTGGCGTAATCCATATACTGAAAGTTTTTGGTGAAGCTGTTTTTGCGGGTCATCGAGGCCCCGCAATGGACAAAGCAGAGTAAGAAAGCTAGGGCAACCAGAATCTTGGACAGTCTCCAGGTGGCCACCCGGTCTTCCTGGTAAGGGTTGGGCTGATTGGGAGCTACTCCGGCCGTGAGGGGGGGACGACCCTCTAGACCGAAGGCCCGCCACACTTCCTGGCCGGTCAGATAGAGGCCGCGGGACCAGACGACCCCTCGATCGGTGGCCTCCATCGAGAGCAGTTCGGGCGGATGGACGAAGTCGTGGTTGACGGCCGGATCGCCCACTCGAACTCGCCAGTAGAACTCACCGGCGAGGTAGTCCACCCGGGCCTGGGCCGACTGAAAATGTTTGAAATCTTGTCCCTCCCAGGTGATGTCGGCCTGGGTGGGCCGAGCCACCGGGGTGCTGCCCTGGCCAGGGAGTTTTTGGATTCCCTCCATCAAGCTGAAGTGACCGTTCGACTCGTTGAGCCAGCGGTAGCCGTGGAAGCGGTTGTAAAGGAGATACTCACTCCAGGGGTAGATCACGCCCTCGTAGGTGACGCTCCGTCGAAGGTAACCGATGCACTCCCACTCCACCTCGTCAAAAGTGGCCACAGAACCCAGAGGCACCGAGGGAGGAACCTTGTGCCGACGCTGGTCCTTGGCTTTCCAGATGAGACTCAAGTTGGGGTCGGTGGCGTCTAAAGCCGAGTCGCAGTATTCGCACACCAGAGTGCGCGTCCTCGGGCCTCCTTTGAGCTCGAGGGGAGCACCGCAGGAGGTGCAGTTGACCTTCCGCACCGCTTGCCATCCCAGGCTGGGATCGACCATGTCGTCGGCTTCGTCGCCGATTTCGCGCAAATTCTTGAAGCTCAGGTCGGAAAAAGGGAGATACTCGCCCACGAATAAGAGCGGCTCTCCCCCGGAATAGTCGATGGTGGCGGCTTTACCGCTCAGGCTCCGCAGATCGGCGGCCGGCAGCTCATACTCGGTTGACATGATAAACGGCAGCTCGCCCTCAAAAGACACCACCCGACTGGTCATCAGGTTGGTCACGGCGAACTGTTCGCCTTCTAAATCGAGTACCTGACCGGAGCTGAGCTGGGGGAACGCAGGCAGCCCAGACACCTGGCTTTGGCGCGACAAGAAATATTCGCCCGCCGCTTCACCTAGCCAACCCGACTCGCCGCTCTCGTAGAGGAGATGCCACTCGTTCCAATAGCCGTCGCCGTAGGTGATCTGGATGCGGCCCACCACTTCGAATTGGCGGCCCTGGTAACTTCCCTGAGTGCCCACCTGGATCGGACTTCCGTCAGGTTGAAGCTCAGCCACTTGACCGATCTGCTCGACGTCGACATCGTGGCGGACCAGCAAAGCGTCGCACGAGCCGCAGGTGGCATAGACCGAGAGCTCCGACTTAAATCGGACAGCGGCGCCACAGGATGGACAGGTGCATTGGATCACGAACTCGCTTTGGCGGAACCCTCTCCGGATTCCTGTCCGAGTGATGCCAGCTCAGGGTTTTGACGGCGTTTCCAGATATAGCCGTCGAGGATGTAATGGGTCAGTTGGGGGACGGCCAGAAGGGGCACCAGCCAGGCTCCGACATCCACCCTCCAACCCTCTCCAAAGAGCCAGGACCGTTCGTGCCAGATGGCCCGGTCCCAGAACATCTCCTCGCAATAGGCCAGCACCCAGATGGTCAGCAGGAGAGGAATCAGGCCCTGGATGACGGGCCCTCGATCTCCTTTCTCGACCCGGCGCCGGGTATGCCAGTAAACCAGAGCGATGTAGGGGATTCCGTGGATCAAAACGTTGGTGACGGTGAAGGCGTAGTCGCTGTTGAGGGTGATGATCCCCACATACCAACAGAGAGCGGTGGTGACCATCACCATATCTTTCCCGGGATTGGGCCGCCCTTCCCGCCAGGCCTGGGCGGAGCGCACCAGATAGGCCACCATGATGGTCCAGTAGATCGGTTCCGCCACCTCGGCCACCACCACCGGTAGAGCCGCGAAATCATTGGTTAGAAACCACCAGAAACGCCTGGGAAGGTGGGCGTGCCACCAGATGAGAGGATAGATGGTGGTGGCGTAGATGGCCAGCGTGTCCACCCAGCGAGTCCAGTCGTCAGGCTCGTCGAGACGACGCCGATAGAGGGCTACCCAACCGTATTGCTGGCGAACGAAATGCCATACCGCCAGGTAGGCCAGCAGTCTCCAAAAGGTGGCTTCACCCAGAAGCTGATAGACCCCCACCCCAACCACGAAGCATAGAGTAGGAGTCAGCCAGTAAAGAAGCGGACGCCGCTGCACCTCTTCGGGGTCGAAGTAGACCCGAAACCCGGTGGAATAAACGTGGGCCACGTCCACTAAGAGAACGGCGTAAACCCAGGTCCACTCAGGGGTGTCGCTGTGAAGGATGCCCAGGTAGGCGCCTAGCCCCAGAGCCAGCACAGCCAGAGCCGCGCTGCCGGCGAAGACCCCGATGTCGACGGCCGGCGAGAACAGCCACCAGGCTCTCGATTTAGAAGGCACGACGGTCACTCCTTCGTCTTCTCGTCGGGCCAGTTCAGTCCTGTGCGCGGGAGTTTAACATCCTGGCCACCCTTTTTTCAAGCGACTAGGAGAAAATGTTACAACGGAGGATTGAGATGCGAGTTGGAAGTGGTTTTCGCGTCGGCGACATCGAGCTACGTTCGGATGTGGTCACAAAAGAATCGATCGAAGCTCTGAGTCAGGCCGCTCGGGGGGCCGGTCTTCAAGAAGGCGTAGAAGAGGTGGCCGAGGTCCTCGACTCCTGGAAGGAAGCGGGCCAGCTCTCGACCGATGATTACGACACCATCGACGATTTTCGCCGCGCCGCCGGACGTCAATGGCGCCAGCTGACCGACCAGTTTTGGGACCGCAAGCGCGAAGGAGCCAGCTGGGACGACCTCAAGCCGCTTGAGCAAGAGATGGGGAAGGTCGGGAACTATCTCCATCTCAACAATCAACTCCGAACCGAACTCCGGGAGGCCACCGCTCGCACTGCCGTAGAAGCGGCGGCTGGCGCCTCTTTGGCCGGACCAGTCGGCGTCATCTCTCTCTACGCCGCCTACGCTAACGGCTCGCGCTGGGATAAGAGCGCCGACGAGGCCACCGCTGAGCTGCTAAAAACGTACGGGGACTATCTGTCAGGCGACTCTCGCATGATTACCGAGGGCAACCAGGTCGAGCAGATTCATCGAGAATCCCTCTGGCACTCGATGACAGGTGTCCTGGAGGAGGCCAAGCAGTCGGCCGCTGCCGGGGAAGAGACTGAATTGACCCAACAGTATTACGAACTGACCTCGCCGCGCATTCTAGGAGCTTCGGCTGCAGCCGTTGAGGAGGGGGCGAAGCTCCGGGTTAACATCGATCCCGGCCGTCTTAGCTATCCCGACAAGGATGACGAGGGCTCCTATTTCGAAGTCGATGACATTCCCCATAAAATGCGCACCGCCATTCAATTGCTATCCCTCGATGGGAACGTGGGAGTGTCCATCTTCGCCGTCAAGAAACTTCTTGACGACCCCGAAGACCTGATGCATCGCAAAATCCTTCGCTCCGGCGACTGGGTGACAGCCAGCGGAATGAACGCCAACGCAGGCTCCGGCGAAAACGTCGATGCCGGGTATCGCCTCAAAGGTCCGGCCGCCAAGCGGCTGATCGAAAATGTGCGTCGAGACGTCAAAGACTCTCTCGGCGCCGGAATCGGGGAGATCTGGGGGGAGGACCACTTCGAAGGCTTTCGGGAGGGGCGGCTCAAGATGGGCAAACGGGGTCTGGCTGCTGTCCTCGATGTCCTGGCCGGCCCTTCTAGCCCCGACACCCCTCTTCCTCGGCCCAGCAATCGCAGCGACTTTGCCAAGATGGCCAAGCGGGCCGGAGTCAAGCTCGACGACCTGTTCCTAAAAGAGGACGGGATGAAGGACGTGCTGGCCGGTCACCAGGCCGAACTCTCCCCCGTTGGGAAAGAGAAGTTGATCGAGGTGATCGAGCGGGCCGTCACCTTGACCCAGGCCCCCGACAACGTCGAGAAAGCTGCCGACATCGATCTTCCCTCGGGACGCAAAGTGGGGGAGACCCGGGTCGACATCGCCGATCTGCCGGCTGAACGAGAAACCTTGATGCTGGAGGCGATTTCAACGGCCGAAAAATTTGTTTATCTGCCCGGTTTTGTGGTGACGCGGGCCGTGGCCGCGGCCATCGTGGCCCGCCGCAATGAATTGAAGGCGCAAGGAAAAGAACTCGACGTCAAAGTGCTAGCTGATCCGGGCATCTATCCTGGTGGCGATACCCCCAATAGCTGGGGCGTCAAGTTTCTGGAGGACCACGGTATCACGCCTCGCTGGGCCCTCCTCACCCGGAGCGGATGGCACGACCGCAAGATTCACGCCAAGCAACTTATCACCGACAAGGGTGAGATGACGGGCAGCACCAACTTCTCCAAGAAGGGCATGCGAGAGAACTGGGAGACTTCGACTTTCGTCCACTTTAATGAGAACGACCCTGACTCGCTGGCCAATCGTGACCGCTCGGTCGACCAGTTCCTCGACCTTTGGAAGAACAATACTTTTGAGTTCAGCTCGCTCGACCTCTCCGCCTACTACAACCGCTACAAGCCCCAAGAGGGTCGCGACTATTTTGTGGAAGACTCCCGGAACTACGCTATTCGCAAGACCATCGGCTGGATCGAGGACTACGAAGAGCAGTCGGCTCAGTTTATGTCCAAACTGGCCCGTCGCCCCGACATCGCCGCGAAGGTCGGCGAGCTCAAGGAGGCTGGTTACTCAGAAGGGGATTCGATCCTGATGGGGGTGGTCGACGGGATCGGGGAGCGAGCCTACTATGAAGGCCTCTCCAAGCTTCCCGCTTACGCTGAGATGCACGAGATGAAGACCAAAGTAGCCGAGTGGAAAGAGCGTTACGGCTAGACACACAAAGCTAGAACCCGCGCTGGAAACCAGGCGACCTCTCTGCTAGGCTAGGGTTATGGCTGTGCGGTGGCTCTGGAATTTAGGCTTCTTACTTCTCTTGCTCGCCCCGGGCTTGGCCCAAGGCCACGAGCACGTCCGCCTGGTCCGAGATGATCAGGGCCGAATGGTGATACTGCAAACGGCTATCACCAGCTGGAAGGCCCCCTCCGGCCAAACCGTCGATCTGATCTCAGCCGTTCATCTTGGCGAGAAAAGCTACTATCGGCGCCTGATGAAGACCTTCGCCAACTACGACGTGGTGCTCTACGAATTGATTTTGGACGGGGAACCACCCGAAGATGGCAAGATCGAACTCGATAGTCTGGGCTGACCTCACCCTATTCGAGTTTCAGCAAGCCATGGCTGACCGCCAGGAAACGCCCCTGAGCCTGGTCCAAAAGGTGTTGTCGACCAGCCTGGAAGAGGCCGAAGAGGACCCCCATCTGATTGACGACCTGGACCGTCTCGATTTGTTCAAGGTTGTCCTCCAGGGGCCTAATCTGGAAGAACGGTTCATCTTGCGGCGTCTCTTAGCTTCAGGAATGGCCCAGATGGATGGGCTGACGGCGGCTCTTCAGGGAACCGCCCTTATCGCGGCTCGCAATCTACGCGCTCTGGAGATTCTGCAAAATCGTCTGCAGCAGGGGGACCAGCGGCTGGCATTGTTCTATGGAGCAGCCCATATGGATGATTTTGAGGAGCGTCTCAAAGCCCTGGGCTATCGTTTTCAGAAGCAGGGCTTTGTAACCGCCTGGAGCTTGCAACAGGCAGAGCCCTGGCGGCCGGCGAAGTGAACCCACCGGAAGAGTAAGCCGTGTTCAACTTTCGTCGTAAAGCAGCCCCAAAACGGTATCCGATCGAGGTGGTCGGAGTGGAGGGGGACAAGATCCGTTTCAAGACCGAGGAAGACCTAGCGATGGGCTCCCAGTTGGTCGAATTCGAAGTGGAGGGCGAAAAGATCGAGGCTGGTTTCTCGGTGGAGGGTTACCTGCCCCAACACGACGCCTGGGAAGCCGTTCTAGAAGAACCGGAAGAGCTGATGGAGAGGCTCCGCATTCTGTTCCCCGAACCTATCCCCGAGGCTGAAGAAGAGCCAGAACCGACCTGGGAAGAGAAGCGTTCTGTCGACCGAGTCGTGAAACGGCTTGGGGTGATGTGCAAGCAGTTTAAGCACTTCAAAGGGCTCACCCACGACCTCACCGCCCAGGGGGCCCGCTTCATCAGTGAAGGCCCTCAAGACCCCGGAGCCCAACTCGACATCCGCCTTGAGATCGACGACGCCCGGGTCGACGCCATCCATTTCAAAGCCGAGGTGGTCTGGTGCCAGCCAGTCGACCAAGAAGCCAAGAAGTATTTCCTGGGGTGCAAGATTTTTCTCGATGATGAGCAGAAAGAGATCGTCGACAACTTCCTCGACTTTTTTCGCAACTACTCTGACGAGGTGTTCTCAGAGCTGTATGCCCACGCCCGACCGACCGGCCGGGAATAACTAGACGCAGAGACCGGCCTCCGCTAGAGCCTGACGAGCTGTGGGAACGTCGGGGTAGCGGTCGCAGGGGGCTTTGGCCAGCATCCGCAAGACCACTGCCTCGAGTTCTTTCGAGAGTTCGGGGCGATAGGCACGCAAAGGGCGAGGGGTGTCAGTCAAGTGCTTGGTGACCAAAGCGATCGGGTCGTCGGCCTGAAACGGGATCGTGCCGGTTAGAAGGTGATAGGCCACCACCCCCAGGGCATACTGATCCATCGAAGGGCAGGGAGAATCGCCCTGGATCTACTCGGGAGCCATATAGGCGGGAGTCCCTAGAACGGTGCCAGTCAAAGTTACGGTCTTCAGAGAGTGACCTCGGGCCAGACCGAAGTCCATCACTTTGGCTCTTCCTTTGGCCGTGAACATGACGTTGCTGGGTTTGAGATCTCGATGGACAACGCCCTGAGCATGGGCGTAGGCTACCCCAGCCATCACCTCATCGAGGATGGAGAGTGCCCCCTTCCAGAAGCTCCATGACGATGTAGACCGCCTCAGGCGGCTTCTCACCCCAGTCGAGGAGGCGCACGATATGGGGATGACTCAGGTTTTGGTAAGCCCGAACCTCCCGTCGGAACCGCTCCAGTCCTTCGTGTTCCCCTCCCCCATCAAGAACCAATACTTTGAGGGCCACCGATTCCTGGTCGTCCAGGCTATTATCGGGAACGGCTCGATAGACGGTGGCCATCCCGCCTTTGCCCAGCTTCTCTACCAATCGAAAGCGACCCAGGCGAGCGCCAAGAGCGCCGCCTTCCTCTCGGGCCAGGGTTTCTAGATTGAGAAGCTTCGTCTGCATTTCCCGGTAGGCAAGGTAGCGAGAGCGGGTCCATAGTCCTCCCACCAGGGTCATTCCCATCACAACAGCGGCCGTCAGGCCCCATTGCTGGCCCAGGTAGGCGATCTGGGTGGTCCAATTCGATGCGGTCAGGGTCAGCGGTTCGCCGCTCTCAGGCCACTCCGAGTTACCCTGAAGGACGACGTTGGGGATGGTTTTGACAGCCGAATTCCAGCCCTCTCGCTCGAAGGCAAGAATGGTGGCCGAACCCGAGACCTCAAAACGGGCCGGTCGACCAGCCTCGGTCAGGAACTCGAATCGGTTTTCCTGGTTGCGGATTTTGACCACCGCGTCTTCGGGAACCACCTGGAAGGTCACCTCCACTTGTTGCGGGGGTTGAGCCAGGGCGGTGCTGAAGAGCAAGAGCCACAGCACTCTTCTCATAGTTGGTTCCGGAGGTTGATGGTGCGCATCAGTTCAAAGCTTTGCTTGGATTGTCCACTGCCCGTTTCGGTGATCAACCGGACCGTCAGAGGAAGCTAAATGTTCGTGCCGGTCCCGCCATGAGTCACGGCGAAGGCGCCTACCGAACGAGCCATGATTCGCTCCAACTGGTTCGACTCATCAACCATTTGGCCAAGATGCAAAAGCGACAGTCTGCGTGGGGCTGCGGTGCCTGGAGGAGGAAGATTGGGGGGACCAGGAGGCCAGGGCCGGCGTATAAGAACCCGACGAACGGGGTCGTGGTAGTAGACGATCATCGTATCAGCATAGACCCGACGGCTGTTCTGAGTGATGTCCACTAAGGGGTGAATAGAAAGAATCATCTGGTTCGGGTGCAGCGAGATGCCAGCATAGCTGGTTCGCTCGATGTCGTCGACTAAATGACGCATGGCCAGGACCGCGAGTTCTTGGAGTTCGGCCCGAACGGTTCCCTGGCTGCTGAAGCGAAGGGCGGGGATCAAAAACTGGAAGAGCAGGCCAAACAGCAAGACCACCAGGATGCTAGTCACCAGCATCTCGATGAGGGTGAAGCCCTTACCGGTTCTGTTGGAAAAGCCGTAATTCATAAAGTAGCTCTTGGGGTCCGGTTTTCTCCTGCCAGGAGACCCGCACCCGCGCCTGTTTGACGAATTTGGTATCGAGACCGGCCACAGGAAGGACGGTCAGCTCCACCTCCAAAACGGTGCGCCCTCGCTCGACGGTGGTCTTCTCTGTGCTTCCCACCACGAGCAGCTCAAAGGGCTGACTGCGTCGTTCCTCCAACAGGTTTTGGGCCAGGTTGCTGGCGGCTAACCGGTTCTCTCCCCGAAGAGAAGCCAGTTGGCTGGCGGGGACCAGGTTGAAGAAGATTCCGATCATCATCGAGAGCAGCCCGAAGGCTACCACCAGCTCGACAAAAGTATAGCCCCTGCTCATCTTTCGATGATACCAGATCAAGCGTGGAGGTTCAGGGCCTGGGTCCAGATCCAGGGGTTCAGATGGGCCACCCCCTCGGCCGGGAGGTCATCGGCTACGGTTTGACCGGCTCGGGCCAACCGAACGGCTCCCTCCACGGGTGAGGAGAGGGGCTCTTGCCAGGGATAGGAGGAAAGCTCGTCGCGGATGACAGAACTGAGTGAGCTGCCGTGGTAGGTGACCGGCAGACTCGCCTGGCCCAGTTCGTCGGCCAGGTTGCGCAGACTTCGACAGGCTTGAAGAATCAAAGCTCGACAGGAGGCGATCGGCTTGGGATAGAGGGCAAGTTTCATCGTCACCTGAGCCAGAGAGCAGACCTGGCGAGGGCCCAGGCGGCCCTGGACCAGGTTCGTGAGCAAAGTGCCAACATCCGTCTGGAAATGGTCTTCAATGGCCCCGATCAACCTCTCCTCGTGGGCGATCTTCCCATCCATCATGTAGGCCGCGACTTTGATCGTCCTGGTTCCGATCCAGGTTCCACTGCCTTCCTGGCCCAGAGGGTCGGCCACCGGTTCCGCTTTGCGGAACTCGCCCCGCTCATCAACGCGGGCTACGCCGGCTCCCAGGCCCGAGTAGAAGACTGTCCCAGGCTGGTTGCCTACCCCGCCGGCCACCACGGCTTCCAAAGAATGGCCCAGTAAGAGGCGGGTTGAGGCCGGAAAAAGGGTGTCCAGTAGACGGGCCGCTGCCTCTCGCATCGCGGCACTCTCGAGGCCAGGCAGGCCAACCATAACCGTCAAAGGGGTGTCGCTATCGAGCGCCTCCAGGCAGGGCTTGATAGCGGATTTGAGGCGGTCTACTGTGGAGCCATCGTGATCGTTTTCGGCCTGGAAACGGGCTAACTCGCGGCCGTCTTCGTCGCTGACTAGCGAGCAAACCTGTTCCGGGAGAACCACCAGGCCCATATAGCTTCGCGGCTGCATACTGGGGAGTTCCGGGCCCGTTGGTTGGGCTCCTATCCCGGCCGTAACAAAAGTTTCACAACGGGGACTCTCCCACCCTGTAACCTGCCTCTATGGTGATCAGCCCCGTGGCCCTTAGCGCCTGCGCTCGTGAGGAAGCGGCCTGCGACCGAGAACCCTTCGAGTCGGAGCCTTTTGTCGAGCCTCGAGATTTTTTTCAGACGAGCCGACCGGGTCGGACCGAGATGGCCCGCCAGATTCGAGACCTTTCGGCCGTGGGTCTGATCGAGCTTTTGCCTCGTCAGGTTAGCGGCAGAGACGATGGGGCTGACGCCCGTTCTAACATCTTCGATAGCGCCGAAGGGAAGCGGGCCAAGAGAAGTTCTTACGGCCGAGCGCCGGGAGGGTCGGTAGCTCTGGATACCCGCCTCCTCTCCGGAATTCTGGAACTGGCCGATGAGTATCGCTTCCGGATCACCTCGATCGCCGGAGGAAGCCACAGCAGTAATTCTCGCCACTATGCCGGTATCGCCTTCGATGTCGACCGCATCAACGGATGCCGAGTCAATCGCGACCACCAGGATTTCCGGGCCTTCTTACAAAAGGCCAGGGAGATGGGGGCCACCGAGGTTTTGGGGCCTGGGGATCCAGGTCATTCCACTCACCTTCATATGGCCTGGCCTCGCCGGTAGCGATTTTTAAGGGCAATCGGCTACTCTGGTAGCGTGATTCATTCTGTCCTTTCCTCCCAGTCCGCCAGGCTCTGGTGCTCAGCACCCACTCCGACAGCTTGCGACCCCTCTTCGGAAACGGCCACTCTTTCCCCGCGGGCCTCGAAGCTGCTTCAGAAACCTGACCTTGAAAGGAATCTGCAGCTTGGAAGAGAGTCCGTCGAAGTGGTGCGGCAGTCCGGTCTACGCTCCTACAATAACCACACCTTGGGACCCCGAGAGCGCCAAGAAGTTCAACAGACGTATGACCATACCTATATGGCTCGGGTGGGAGGGCGCGCTCCGACCTTCGAACAGCAGATGGAGCGGAGCCTGGCTGTGGCCCGGGAACTCCAAGTCGGCAATTGCGGCATCAAATCCCTGATGGCCTACGAGCATCTCCGCTCGCGAGGGGTTGAGAATTTGGCCTTGATCACGGGCAGCCCCAAGGCCCATATGGATGGGTATCCTGTCCCTCACCAGTTCTTGGTGCTGGGTCTTGACCGAGAGGCCGACCTCTCCAAGCCGGAAACTTGGGGAGAAAATGCGGTGGTGGTAGACCCCTGGTATCATCTCGGCGATGGGGAAGTCGGTTTCGCGCTACCGGCGGCCGAAGGCCTCAAGCACATCGAGAATTACTTCGACATCGGTTACTGCGATAATCCGAACTACCGCCTCACCGACGCCATCGCCGACGACTTTCCTGACTCTTCCCAGACCTGGGACCGAGTTCGCCGACGACTTTGAGAGGGGTTCGGTAGCGTCCTCAAGAAGTCCGTCGGGGCTATGAAGACTCTGGAAAAAATTGTCATGACCGAGCCGGTCCACGTCAAAATGGTGGTCACCGAAGCCTTTCGTTCCCGCTGCCTCGATCACATCGAAACCCAGGCCGCTCAGCTCGACCAACGAATGGACGAACTCGAAAGGGCAGCTCAGACCGAAGCCGGGTCGGCTGGCAAAACGACTGCAGTGACAGCCTTTCGCAACCAGAAGATTCAGGCCGAGTTGACCCAGCTCAAGGAGGCTCGCAAGACCCTCAAAGAGCGTTTCGAGTATTTTCGCGATCTGCCTGACGGCGAAGAGGTGCCTTACAAGACCTTCGATAGTCAGATCGAGATCAGCGTAGGCGACGACTTCTTCCAATCATTCGGTAAAGAGATCGTGCTCAAAGACGGCAAGGTCCTAGCCATTCGTCAACTGGAGAATCCCGGTCTCGCCGTCTAGAAGCGTGTTGACAATCCACGTCTCAGCGTGAGATGAACCGCAGAGACGCCTAGGAGACTTGACGCTCCGTTTTCGTTGTTGACCAGGCGCTTCAACCTCTTGTTGCCACCATCGGACCAACGCGCGTAATGTTTCCCAGAGCCGAAGCGATTGGCTAGGTCTGGCCACGGCGCGCCCATCCGTGTCACCTGGGGGCCCTCGTCAATCTAGACTTTTTCAGGGCCACGCGTGATAAAGCCCTATAAGGCAGATGCCTGAACTCAAAACAGAGTGCGGTTACACGGATAAGTGGGCACCTTCGGGTGCTCTTTTTTTAGAATCTCAGCGACCGCTCTGGCTCGCTCGCTTCCGCTGGCGTGATCGGTGTCCCCCTCAGTGGCTTCCAAGAAAGCCAGGATAGGCTTTGGGTCACAGCCCAGCTCGGCACACACTTGAGCAGCGAAGAGGTCAGCCTGAAGTTCGTTGTCCTGGCGGCCCTGGTGAAGAGCCTGAAGGGCAGCCGTCCCCAGGTTACCTTCCGCTAGCTCGATCAGGACCTCGAGACCTCTCGACCCAGCCGTGTCCCGATGCTGGCGGTGGGCCTCTTCGTGGGCCAGGGTGAAGAGCAAGACGTTAGGGTCAGCCAGTTCGTTCTCCAGAGCTGCTCGACCGAGCCGCATCCCCAATGTGTCAGCCTGGGCAAAGACCAGGGGAGTGTCCACCACGACTGGGGGTTGGTGGGGAGAATCGGTGACCTCGCGAACCTTCGACCAGGCGCTAGCCACAGACTCAGGGAGCTCTTTCTCTCTTTCCCGATAGACCGCACGGGTCAGTTCGGCCCGGGCCGCTTCTTGCTCGCTCGTGACCAACTCTCGCCCCACCTCCTGGGCCAGGGCGGCCAGCACCGGTAGCCCGGCCGAGGCCACTAGCAGACTCAGGGTCATTTGGAAGGCTTGGTCAGGACAGACCGGCGAGAGTTCGACCGTGTCGCTCACCTCGGTCGCTTCCGACTGGGGGAGATGGTCTAGAGAGCGAAGGACAAAGGCTCTCTGGTAGGCGCAGCGGTTGACTTGCATAAGCTAGTCTGTTCAAGGGGGCCGGCTCGCTTGTAACAACCGTGTGAGCTTTTGGCAACCCACTTGATTCAGGGATCTTTCAGAGTGCTCACCCAAGGTGTCTCTCGGGGGATGAAAGGAAAGACCGATGAAAGCTCCTACTCAATTCTTCCGTTCCCCCGAAAGGGACTACCGCGACAAGATCCGGGCTCAGGGGGACAACCCTTCCCACTGGGCCCCCGACGACAGTGACCTAAAGATCCCCCGAGAACCCGCCAGTTTAGTCGACCAGATCATTTTAGGCAGTTTTGCCGCCACCCCGGCTCTAGGTGTGCCTTCGCTCTACGGACAAGGAGTGGAGGCTTACGACAGGGCTGAGAACCCGGCCGACCCCAAAAAGAGTTGGCTTCTCTTCGGGGGTATGCTGGCTAACGCCGGCGGCACCACGGCCCTGGCGACGGGTCACCCTCTGGCGGCTGGGGTTTGCCTGGCCACCAGCGCGGCCAGTTCCATTCTGTTCGAGCGATGAGAAGAAAGCCCGGGCGAAGTGTGACCGAGGCCCTCTTCGCCTGGGCCTCTCAGGGTGGGCTACAGTCCGAGCAGGTCGGAGACAGCGCTCCCGACCAGGCCACCGATCACTCCTCCGACCCCCAATCCAGCCAGCCCCTGAGCAGCCTGGATTCCGTAATGAAGGCCATCGACCCATCCAGCGCTGGCGCCCATCACGCCACCACCCAAACGAGACGGCAGAGACCGGGTGATGACCCGGGGCTCTTGTAGCCAGAGGTGAAGAGGTCGTGGTGGGTCAGCGCTGAGTCAGTTTGGCCACTAGCCCGGCTGTTAGTAAAAGGCTCACTCCAGCAGAGAAATAGAGCAGAAGCTCCATCTGCTGGTGATCCAGGAAGACCGCCACCAGCGCCGCCATCACCGAACAGGCCGCCCGATCGAGGAGAGACTCCACCGACAGTAAGGTGGCCCTGAGTTCCGGCTTGGGAATGGTATCGTTAAGAAGCTTTCTTTGAACGGGATAGGCCACTCCCGCCCCCAGAGCAAACAGACTCAACAAGATAAAAGTCCCGGTCGGATCGGCAGCTGGGAAGAGAGCGGTAGACAAAGCCATCACCAAAGCGACCCAAAAGACGGTGGCAAGCTCTCCCAACCGCTTTGCTAGGCGTTCTGCCTGAGCCGACCCCAGCGCCTCGAAAAGAGTCGTGATTCCCATCACCAGGCCGAAAGAGGTCACGGCGTAGTCTTTGGTGAGCAGCAAAGGCTGAAACAGGTTGATCTGAACCAGTCGCGCCAACACGAAGATGGAAAGACCTGCCCCCATCATCAACCAGAGACGGGGGGTGGTTCGCAGTACCACCCAGCAGCCGGCCCAGGTTGGCATTTCAACGGGTTGGCCGGCCTTCGGTAAAAGGGCAGCCACTGCCAAGGAGAGAGCAGCGGCCAAGGTGGTCAGCCAGTAGGGCCAGGTGATGTGCCAGGCCATAGCGTAACCCACGACACCCCAGGCCGCCACGCGCCCGAACAGGCTCAGAGCTCGGGCGTTGCCTTCGGTGCGGCGATAGGAGTCTGTTTGACCCGACTTTTCGAGATAGTCGTAAAGGTAGGCGCTAGCCGAGCCGCTCACCAGGGAGCGGGCCACCGCCACCAACAACCAATGGAACACGAAGCCAGCGAAGGTCGCCCAGAAGATGGGAAACAGATTGGCCAGCACCAGGGCCAGGGCACCCCAGCGGAGGCTCTCTCGGTGCCCAAAGCGATCGGCCACGAAGCCGGTGGGAAGCTCCAGAAAGCAGAAGGCCAGGTAGTAGAAGCTCTGGATGCCGAAGATCTCGCCGTCGGAAAGACCCATCTGCCTTTGATACTCATAGAAGATCGGGGCCCAGAACAGCAAGCTGAAGAAGAAGTTAAAGCCGTGATAGAGCGGGATAACGCGGCCTCTCATCGAGCGTAAGGCCTCAATTGGAGAATCTGAATCCCCGTCTCGTTAGCCAACCATTCGATGTCGACGGGGTGACTAAAGGTGTAGTCGGGCGAGAAGTGCGATTGCAGAAGCCGACCGGCAAATGCTAGCTTGCCTAGAAGCTTGAGTTGGTCGGCCGGGATATCTTCGTCGGCGTCTCCTAGCGAGAGGGTCCGGCCTCCGCCTTCCACTGTGTTGAAGAGATACTGGATAGGTAGTCCCTCACCCGAGACGACCTTGGTGACCGAGCGGGTCGAGGCGTTTACATAGACGTTTCTGAAGTCGTCCGAGTTGATCGGATTCACCGTCACCATGACCCCTCCCAGGGTGGAAGGGACCTCTTCCTGGATGATGACTCCCATATAAGCGTCATCCAGAGAGATCCCAACTTCGTGGCGCAACCTTGTGCTGCGAGCTGAAAGTAGAGAGGCCCACACTTCTTTGATGGAGAGGAAGAGGTTCTCTGAGGTCGAGACCTGGTTGATCGACTCATAAACTCCAGCCGCCGAGAAGTCTTCCAGGTCCTCAGCGTTGGACGAGCTTCGCACTACGAAGCTAGAAACGCCTAGCAAGTGTTGGGCTACACAATCGTCGATCTTCTCACGCAGTGCCGGAGGGATGCGGGTTCTTCGGACCTGGTTCTGGAGAGCTAGGCAAAGCGAATCGACTTCTCGAGCCTCCAACTGGAGGGCCATCTTGAGCTTGCCGATCAGCTGCTGAATTTGAGGGGAGGACTCCAGGAATTCTTGCTGCAGCGAAAACGGTAAGGCCAGGCCTCGGGGAACCTTCAGGGAGTTGCGCAAGAACTGAATGGCAGCCGCGTTGAGTTCTTTGGGATCCTCGGAGGAATCGAGAAACTCGGCCAGGTGGTGAAGCAGGTTGGGGCGTGGTGGTCGCGGCAACTGGTAGAAGCCGAGCACTTTGTTGGAGCCCTTTTTCAAAAGATGAAGGAGTTCTCCAAGATGTGCCGCTTTGGTGCCGTAGCGGAAACGATCCGAGAGGCGAAGGTCAGACAGGTCAACAATGGCGGAGGTGTCGGTGTCAGGCTCTTCTAGCTTCACTCGCGTCACAGCCCAGGCCGGTCTTCTCTCCAGGTCTTGGGGCGCCTCGGTTGGCTTAAGGTGAATCCTGGCTGATTGAGGGTCGACTTTGTATTCGACCCACCTCCCTTCTAGCTGGTGCTTGGCGATGCGCTCCAGGATTCCGAGTTGGACAGCGTTCGGGATCTGCCAACCACTGGCCAGAACATTGGTATGCGACAGGGGCGTGGTATGGCCGGCATTGATGATGCCAGCCAGGCGAGGGATGTCGTCAGGCACCCGCTCCATCACGATGATGTCATACCATTCCAGACTATCCTGTTGGCGCTCGAATTCCGACTCATCGGCAAAAACCCTGAGTCGACCCACGGCCTCTCCTGCGTTGAGGAGTAGGTAGTCGGCCTGCTCGAAGAGAGCCGAGGCTGTCACTACGGGGAGATCAGCGGCGGCTTCTTCCTGGTCGTGAGAGTTGGGCTTGAAATAAAGGCGAAAGCGTTTGTCGAGGAGAGGCTCGACAGCCCGGAACATCTCAGCGATCATCTCCGGACCCGAGGTGTCGACTTCGACCGTCTCGAGGGTGAAGAATCGTCGCCCTTGACGCTTGCGCCGCAGACCAACTGTTCCCAGCAAAAAGCGTCGTTCGGGGCTGTGGTAGACCTCTTGGTTGAATTCGTCTAGTTCGGCATCGAGTTTGCTGGCGGTTATGCCTAGCAGCTGCTCAGCGATGTAATCGACGTGGAAGCGGTAGGAGTTGTTATTGAGGAAGTGGACCTGGTTCTCTTCTCGGGCCACCACGATTTTGACAAAGGGAACCCCGGCCAGCTGTCCTGATAGAGCCAGGAAGGCGGCAAGAGTAAGCTTTTCGTGGACGATTCCGGGCGATTCGAGGGCCTTCACTCCCGCACTCTATTGAGTCGAGATGAAATTCCGGTTGCGAAACCATTGCCAAATCGGCACTGGGCGCGCCAAAGTTAACAATTTGCTCGACGGGAACTGCTATCAACTCAGAGAAGACCGGAGAACGTCTGCTTTGGACGGACGCCATACTAACAAAGGACCCAATTTTATGTCGGAGGAACGATTTCAGAGCATAGAAGACACGCTCCAAGAGCACACCCAGCAGTTTCAAGAGGTGAAGAGCGAAATCAAAGAGGTTAAGGCCGAAGTCAAAGAGCTCAGAACAGAAGTGACAGGGGTTAAGGCCGAAGTCACTGGTTTGAGAGACCGGGTCGACGACCTGGCAGAGAACCAGGCCTTTTTTCTGGAGCACATGAACCAGATGGAGGCCAGAATTCTCCACCATTTCGCTATGGCTCAAGAGGCGTGGCGAAGTGATATGAGAGCGTTCCGGGAAGGCTGTCAAGCGAATAAAAATCGAACCGACGACCACGAAGACCGGATCTCGGGACTTGAGGAGCGCGCTTCCTAACTCCTAGAAGTCCCGATTCAGGCTTGAGAGGCTTTCCTCACGGCTTCGTGGATGCGGACGTAGGTGCCGCACCGGCATAGGTGCCCGTTCATGGCCTGCTTGATCTCCTCGTCACTCGGCTTGGGGGTTTTCTCCAAAAGAGCGACAGCAGCCATGATCTGACCTGACTGACACCAGCCACACTGGGGCACCGACATCTCTTGCCAGGCCTTCTGGACGGGATGGTCTTCAACCCCCTCGATCGTGACGACCGTCTTGCCGGCCACGGCCTCGGCCGGCACCGAGCAAGACCGGATCGGTTGACCGTCAAGGTGGACCGTGCACGCCCCGCAGAAGGTCTTACCACAGCCAAACTTCGTGCCGGTCAGCTTGAGGTCTTCTCGCAAAATCCAGAGCAGAGGCTTGTCGCTTTCCACTTCAACCTCTCGAGCTTCTCCATTAAGGGTGAATTTGATCGTTTCCATGGCTCCTCCTAGACGATGCCGTGACGCTTGAACGGTAGTGAGGTGATCCACGTGCCGGTGGCCTGGTAATAGGCGTTAGCCACGGCTGGAGCCAGAGGGGGCAAGCCGGGCTCGCCCACGCCGGTTGGCGGATTCCCCGAGGGAACAATGTGGACTTCGATGGCAGGAGCATCGCTCATCCGAGCCAGTTGATAGGTGTCGAAGTTGCCCTGGTCGACCTCGCCCTCAGTCAGGGTGATCTCTTCCCGCAGGGCCGCCGACAGTCCGTAGATGATACCGCTTTCCATCTGGGCTTTAATGATGTCCGGGTTGACGGCGATGCCGCAATCGACCGCACAAACCACCCGATCCACGGTCATCTTGCCCTCCTCATCGACAGTGATATCGGCCACCTGAGCGACGAAGCTATCGAACGACTCGTGGACTGCCACTCCTCGGCCTCGCCGGTCGCCCTCGGGTGCTGGCCCCGCCTTCTCTACAGCCAGATTCAAGACCCCCAGGTGACGAGGATGGTCTTTGAGCAGCTGGCGCCGAAGCTCCACCGGGTCCTTTTCGGCTTTGGCCGCCAGCATATCGAAAAAGACCTCACTGACGTAGGCGTTATGGGTGTGACCCACCGAGCGCCACCACAGAACCGGAACACCGACGGCCGCGATATGGGCTTCCACCTTCAGGTTGGGGATAGCGTAGGGGAGGGTGGATGAACCCTCGACGGCCGTTGGCTCAACTCCGGGCTGCTCGAAAGGAGTGCCGGTCATAATCCCCTGGATCGCCAGGCGATGATGGTAGGCGGTCAGCTCACCTTTATCGTTGACGGCTCCCCACATCTTGTGAACGCTCATAGGGCGATAGCGACCACCCTTCATATCGTCCTCGCGGGTGCGCACCAACTTGACTGGCTTGCCGTTGTCGAGAGCTTTGGCAATCGAGACGGCCTCAACCACGTAATCGCTATCGGGAACGGCCCGCCGGCCGAAACTTCCGCCGCTGTAGCGGCTGTGTATGAAAACCTTGCCAGGTTCAAGACCGAGGATTCGGGCGGCCGCCCCCTGGTCCACCGTGTGAAGCTGAGCTCCGTAGTGCAGGTGACACTCTCCATCCTTCACTTGGACGGTGCAGGCGAGAGGCTCGAGAGCAGCGTGAGCGAGATAGGGGAATTCAAACTCGGCTTCCACCATCTTACCAACCTTGAGAGCGGCGGCCACATCGCCATCGTTTCGGGTCTCAGCCCCGGGCTTTTCCATCAGCCCTTTGTATTCGGCTACCAGTTCTTTGGTGCCCCGCGTCTCAGCCTCACTGAAGTCCCACTCAACCGATAACGCGTCCCGACCTTTGCTGGCCGACCAGAAACTCTCAGCCACCACGGCCACGCCGCGGTCGATCTCGACCACCTCGAGCACCCCAGGCACCTTCTTGGCTTCGGCGCTGTCGACTTTCTTAGCCTTAGCGCCAAACTTGGGAGGGCGTAGAACCACCGCGATCATCTGGTCGGGCAAGTCGACGTCAAGCGAAAAGCCTGCGCGGCCGTCGCTCTTGTCAGCCACATCGAGACGGGCCACATCCTGGCCGATCAATCGGAACTCTTTGGGGTCTTTGAGCTTGGGCTCCTGAGGAGGCTCGATGGAGGCGGCCGCTTCGGCCAGCTCTCCAAAGGTTGCTTCCCGTCCGTCGGGGTGGAGAATCTTCCCGTTTTCGACTTTGAGGTCTTCGGCTTTGGCCTCCCACTTTTGAGCGGCTGCTTCCACCAACATATGGCGAGCCGAGGCTCCCGCTTGGCGAAGCTGGTCCCAAGAATTGGCGATGGAGGAGGACCCGCCCGTACCCTGGATGACTCCGAAGGCCAGGTTGTTGTATTTGGTGACGTCGGCTGGGGCGAACTCCCACTTCACCTGGTCCCAGGCTGCGTCGAGTTCCTCGGCCACAATAGTCGGCAAGCCGGTGGTCACCCCCTGACCCATTTCGGCGTGCTTGATCAAAACGGTGACGGTGTTGTCGCTCCCGATCTTCACGAAGTTGTTGAGATCGGCCAGCTCGACCGGAGCTTCGGCTAGGGGGCTGGGAGTCGGGGTTGCCACCGGGGAGGTTGTAGCCACCGGAGGCTTAGTAGGAGGGGGGGTGGTGTTGCAGCCGACTACGAAGCCGGCCGCGCCAAGACTCACGACTTTCAGAAAACTCCGACGGTCAAGGGTCTTCTCTTCAGTTTGGAGATAGCGGAGAGCTTTGAGCATAGGAAGCTGTTCCCGAGCGGGAGCGGGGATCCTGTGAGCGAACCCGAATCCCAGCCGCGTGAGCGACCTCTATCGATGGGTGAACCATCTCCAACTTCCCGTAGCCCTGGCCAGCGTGGTTCGGACTTCGGGCTCGACCTATCGCAAGGTGGGGGCTCGGATGGTGGTCCGTGCCGATGGCACCTACGAAGGGCTCCTGAGCGGAGGGTGTCTGGAGCAGGAGATCGCCCGGCGAGCTCAGGCCGTTTTGGCCCGAGGCCAGGCCGAGTTGGTGGCCTTCGATACCCGCCAGTTTCTGGGTTGCGACGGATTGGTGGAGATCGCAATCGAGCCGATGACAGACCAGCTACTGCTGGCTCTCCAGAAGCAACTGGTCGAGCGCCAGCCAGACCTTTGGCTAGAGACTCCCCTGGCCGGTCCCAGTCGAGTGGTGACAACGCCTTCGATCCAAGAGGGGTTGACGGTGCCTTTAGCTCCTCGCCGACGTCTGTTGGTCATAGGCTCAGGCCTGGA
>CAYRFU010000065.1:0-23999 GCA_964423525.1 uncultured Burkholderiales bacterium
GGAGGAGCAAAACCGCTAGGATTCTGCCCCTGGGCTGCCGTCATCGCTGACTGTTGTTTTCTAGCGGCCGCCGCGGCCAACCGGTCTATGTCCAGCGACGAGCTGGAAGCGGCTCGAGCAGCAACGACCTCCCAAACGATCAGAGCGATTAAGAGCGCCCCGAGCCCGACCATTCCCAAGAAAAGCTTGTCCTGGTTGTCTCGGAGAACATCGATGACGCCCTCAGCCCAGGCAGCTTGAGAGCAGAGCAAAAAACTTGCAAAGCACCACAGGCTTGCCCGTACCGGTCGTATCATCATCGAAATTTTCACGAAGCCCCTTTCTGGTCGACCTCGGCCTGCATCTTCTCCATCAAAACCTCAATCCTCTGGGCCACGTCGCGATAGCGAATGTCGATGACGTAGCATTCTTGAAAAGCTGCCAAAGCAGCTTTGAGTTGTCCCATCTCTTCCAGCACGCAAGCCAGATTGAACCTCAGTTCCAACAACTCCTCGTCCCGGAAGCCGGGTTGATCGAGGGCCCTCTGGAACTGTTTGACCGATAGCTCCAGGTAGCCCTGCTGTTGAAAGCATTGAGCCAGATGATTGTTGGCACTCAGCAGACGGCTTGGATCCTGGCTGGCCACGCGGAACTCGCGGATCGCTTCCTCGAGGAATCCCATTTGGCGATAGAACTCCCCTAACCGTATGTGAGAACCGGCATCTCCTTCCGTAAAGCCTGTAGCCTCTTTATACTCTTTGATAATCCTTGAAACGAGACCTTTCGAAAAAATCTGCTTTGCCACTCCGGCCGCTTCCTCAAGGCGTCCTTCGCGGGCATAAATGATAGCCACACGGGAGAGAGCCTCGGGCCGGCCGGGCTCTTTGTCGAGAACCTCCGCATAAATGGGACGGGCTTCCTCGAAAAGGGAATGCTTGAACAAGACATCGCCAAGCCGCTCGAGATAGCGAACGTCGTCTTGAGCAGTTTTGCGCAGCTCGTCCAAAACGGGTCGCGCCTCTTCCAGACCACGATGCTCGACGGTGGCGCCCGCTAAAACAAACAGGTGCTCCACTCCCTGCTCGACCCGGTTATGGGCCAAAGCTTGGTCGGCGGCTCGTCGCCGAAACTCGAGTCCGAGCTCGATCTCGCCGATTTCGAGGTAGCGCTCTGAGATGTTGTCGTAAAGCTCAATGGCACGATCCCATTCGTCGAGTCGTTCCATAACCGAGGCGGTCCGCTCTCGAACCAGCAAAGCCATCTTCTTGTGGCCACCGTCAGCCAGGACAGCCTCCAACGATTCCAGGCGGGAGAGACCTTCCGGAACCGTTTTGTTGCGAAAGAACCCATCGATCAGCTTAACGAAAATCTTTTCAGCAGGGTCTTGATGCTGATGGATCAGGTACACTTCGATAGTATTGAGGTACTCGGTTTGAGCGTCATCCCATTGGTCGAGTGAGCGAAGCAAGTCGGCCACTCGCTCACGGTATTCGAGGGAGATCTCCCACTGTTCGTTCTCTTCGAAAGAGCGAACCAGAGTCCACAAGACGCGCTGAAGGCGCTCGTTGTCTTTGCGTTCCTCGGCATCCTTGGCCAATTCCTCTAACAAATTCTGTCCCTGCTCGAGGAAACCAGCTTTCAGAAACATAGCCCCGAGGGACTGCCGGAGTTCAAGATTAAGAGGCTGGAGATTGACGATCTCTTTGACGCACTCCAACGCTTCGTCCACTTCACCACGCTCGAGATGGATACCCATGAGAGCTCGATAATGCTCCGTGGCCTCCTCAAATCTCAGATTACGGATGAGTAGACGAATGGCTTGGCGGCGGTGCTCCATGTCTTTGGGATCGAGTTCAAGAATCTTATTGAGGACCTTTTGGGCGACCTCAGGCAGGTTCTGTTCCAAGTAGACCTTGGCCAGAGCTCCGAACTGCTCCAGCGCTTGGGCCGTCTGGCCCTGTTCAGCCCAAAGAGTACCGAGCTTGTAACGGGCGTTCAGGTCGTTAGGGTCGACCTCAAGCATCCGGTTGTAGACGTCGGCGGCTGAGGTCACGTTGTTCTCACGGTGAAAGCGACCCGCCAACACTAGCATTCCTTCCCGAGCTCTTTCCGTTTGTCCCTGAACAGCGATCTCTTGAGACAAACGGAGGCGGATCTCGGCGTCAGCTGGTTGATAAGCCAAAATTTCACGATAGAGCCGCTCGGCCTCATTATGATTACCCTGAGCCGCTTCCGATTCGGCCATCTGATAGATCTGATGACGAGCCCCGGCTAGGTCCCCGGTGTCGAGATAGTTATGGACCAGACCGTCGAGGTATTGCTTCTTCTCTTCCATGTCGTCTGGCATCCAGTTGACGACTTCTCTCACTCGCTCGAGTTGACCGAGGGTAAGATACTTCTGAATGAGAAGTCTCAAGAAAGAGCGCTTCTCAGGGTCGCTGTCATCGAGAGCTAGGATGTCTCGCTCAGCCTCCTCGAATCGACTGGCGTTGAGATACGCTTGAATGATCCGCCTGTGGTAGCGGGGGCGAATTTCGTCTTCCTGCGAAAGCTTAGCCACCTCCTGGGCCGCTCTCTCGAGCTCTCCAGACGAGAGATAGGCCTCGATCAGCTGTCCCATAAAAGAGTTCCTGAGTGGATCCCCCTCGGACAGCCGGTAGATCTCACGGGCTGCGCTCTCCAACTCTCCTCCGGAAAGGAAACTCCCGATCAAACGACTCACGAAACCCGAGCGGGCCTCGTCCTCAGCTGGGAGTCGGGAGCATTCGGCCGAGGCCTCGTCGAGGCGGCCGGCTTCGAGGTATGAAGCAACCAGTCGACGTTGGAAGGAAAGCCTCAAAGGGTCATCCTCAGGAAGGCGATGAATGGTATTGGCGGCCGTCTCAAGGTCTCCCTTAGCCAGGGGAATCTCAAGCAGTCTGGTCACCAGGCTATTGCGCTCGCGGTCCGAGCGTGGAATCTGCGGAAGCCCTTCGAAGGCCTTATCCAGATTTCCAGCGTCGAGGTAGAGCTTAACGAGCTCTTTCCGAAAGACCAGTCGCTTCTCGTTATCGGGAGGGAGATGGGCTAACTCTCGTTCGGCTTGCTCGAGGCGGCGGGTCTCAATATAAAGCAAGATGATACGACTACGAAGCGAGGTGATATCCGGATCATCGGGGGGCAAGACCCCGATCTGACGAGAAGACTCCTCGAGACGATTGGTCTTGATCAAAAGCTCGATAATCAACTTGCGGACATCGGCCCTTTGAGGGTCCACTTGAAGGACTCGAGCGTAAGTTTGAATAGACTCGTCGAGGCGATTGAGCCGCCCCAACAGCTCAGCTTTGTAGCCGAGCGCTTTGAGGCCGTCGGGCTTTTGGCTGAGAATCCGGTCGAGTTCGCGGAGAGCCCCGTCGAGGTCGCCTTTATCACGCAAGCTGATGGCCACCTGATAAAGAAGCTCGGGGGCTTGCGGGAAGACCTCTACCAGACGCTGCTGGAACTGAAGAGCCGCTTGTTCGTTTCCGGCCGAGCGGTGGATCTTCACAATCTGCTGAAAGACATCAAGAGCCTCACTCTTCATATCCTTCTTGAGGTAGATGTCTCCGAGCAACTCTCGGGCCTGAATGTTTTGAGGCTCGAGCTCAAGCAGTTGGCGCGACGCTTTGACCGCCTCGTCGAGCATCCCCCGCTCTCCGTGACCTTGAGCTAAAGCCAAGTAGTGGGGGCCCAATTCGTTGCGTCTGCCCTGAGCCGCCAGATGCTCGATCAGGCGCACCCGCACTGAGATATTGTTGGAGTTACGGAGAACTCCCTCGTAGATCCCTATCAGCTTATCGACGGCCCATTGGCTATCCGGGTCCCAACTGACCACGGTTTCGTAAACCTGGATAACTTTGTCGAGCAGTCCTTCCTGCTCGTATTGCTCGGCCAGAGTGCGATAAGTGTTGACGGCCTGTTCTTTCAGGCCCTGCTGGGCGTAGAGTTCTCCCAGGTTGTAGATGATCTCTTTGTTCTGGGGGTCGAACTCCAGGATTCGCTCGAACGCTCGAGTCGCGTCCGGTAGCTTTTGCTTCTTAAGATAATACTCGGCGGCGTGCTGGAACCAAACGACAGTGCTGTGAGGCGGCCTGCCCTGTCGAACAAAAACCTCCCCCAACATCTCATAGGCCAGAGCCGACTCGTCAGGAGCCAGACGCAGAACCTCTTGAAACTCGCCGATGGCCTCTTTGTCCATGCTCTTTTGCATGTAGGCTCGGCCCAGAGCCATATGAGTGTCCCAGCGTCCTGGTGCCAACTCCTGGCTCTTTCGGAGATACTGGAGGGCCAGGTCGATATTGCCGCGCTCGAGGTGATAGTCCCCGATCTGGTGATAAATCTCGGGCTTGACCTGGCTGACCAGGTGGTGCACCTGGCGGGCGTCGTCTCCCCCATCGAGGGTCGATCCCTGGCTCTCCACCGTCTCCTGAAGACGGAGAATCTCTTCGTAACGTTCGATAGCTGCGTCTCGGTCTCCCTGGAGGTGGAAGATTTCGGCGCAGTCCATATGTTGGTGGATGACCTCGGAGTAGTTCCCCTTCTTCAGGGAAATACTAATGATGTGCTGGCGGACATCGAGGTTGTGGGGGTCCACCTCGACCACCTTCTGGAACGCTGCTATCGCCTCGTCCCACCGGCCCTGAGTAGCCAGGCTGTTAGCGTGTTGAATCCACTGCTGGATGACTTCCTTCTGGTCAGGCATACTCGATCTCGATCCTATTTGTCACGGGGATACAGTCGGGGTCCACCGGCGATCTCCGCCTCGATACGGCGCACCCACTCCCGAACGTCTTTGTAGGCGATGTCCACGGCGTAGCAGTCTTTTAGCTCCTGAAGGGCCTCCTGGAGACGTCCGTTGCGGTATTGGAGCATCGCCAAATTGTATTTCAGTTCCAGGTAGTCCTGATCGGAGTGCCCTCTGGTCTCAAGACCTTTGCGGAACTGCTTGATGGCCAAGTCGAGCATATTAAAGCCGGTCTTGTCGGCGAAACAGAGACCCAGCATATTGTATGATCGTAGCTCGAAACTCGGCTCTCTTCTGGTCTGCTGGAACTGCTCGATAGCCAGATCCAATTCTCCCAGGTGGTAACAAAGTTCGCCGTAGTTGAACCGCGCCTGCAGGTCGGTGGGGTCCTGGTCGATCTTGGATTTCAGCTCGCCCAGCAGAGACTGGCGCAATTCGTCGCCGCTGTCGCTGCGCTCAACCAACCTATTGAGGACCTTGCCAGCCTCACCGGCAGCGCCGCTATCGAGCAGCATCCGGATGTAGCGTTCCATGGCCTCGAGGTTTTCGGGAGCCAGCTCATAGACTCTTTGCAGCTGGCCCATAGCGGACTCTGAATCGGCCAGATGATCGGCATAGATCAGGGCTAACTCGTAATGAAGGTCCACTCGCGACTCATCAAGCTCGAGGGCTCGCTTGTAGGCATCAACAGCCTGTTCGTAGCGAGCGTTGGTGCGATGCAGACCGGCCAGAACCAGCCACTGTTCAAGAGCGCTGGTCGAATCCTCGGCCATCGTATAGAACTTAATCAGGCGCTCTCTCAGCTCGACATTCTCGCCATCGGCTTCGACCAGCCGCCGATACAGCTCGATGGCAGTGGCGTGGTCTTTGTTGCCAAGGTAGTGTTCGGTCAAAGCTTCCGACTGAACCAGGGCGGGAGCGACCCGACCCGAATCAAGATAGGCGTCTACCAGCAGTCGGCGCGCGTCGAAGTTTTGAGGACGAACGTCGACGACTTTCTCGTAGAGGCCAATCGACTCTTCCAATTCTCCCCGTCTCTGATGGTAGCGAGCGAGCTCAAACTGTTGAGAGAGCACTTTGTCAGTCAGGCCCAACTTCTGGTAGAGCTGGATCAAGCTGACTCGGGTCTCGACGGCCTCGGGATCAAGTTCTGCGATCCTTTCGGTAGCAGCGGCCGCCTCTTCCCACTTCTCCTCGGCTTGGTAGCGCTCCACCAACTGTCGATAATGATGAAGAGCCTGTTCGGTGTCGCCCTGACTTTCGTAAACCTGGGCCAAACGGTCCTGGAAGCTCGGGTCATCGGAAATCTGCATCAACTGCTGAAAGGCCCCTATGGCCTCTTCCACGTTGCCTTTGGTGAGAGCAGCTTCAGCCAACTGTCGCAAGTGATGAGCCGCCAATTTACTCTCTTCTAGAGCGGTGAACCGATCAACCAGCCGCTTGCGGGCTTCGAAATGATGAGGGTCCAAGCTCAAAACTGTCTGGAGGGCATCGAGGGCGTCTTGATGCTCTCTTCTCTCAGAGTGAAGTTCAGCCAGCTCCATCAAAGCGTCAGCAGCCTGCCGGTGACTCTCGTTCCAAAGATGAGCCTGAATCAAACGGTGGCGCAGACTTACCGAGGAGGGGTTTCGTTTGATGATCTGACGATACTGGACCACAGCGTCTTCGAGGAGGCCATACTGCATATGAATATCGGCGAGCCTTGTCCGCAAGACCAGATTGTCGGGGGACTCCTCCACCGCCTTGCGATAGACGCTGATGGAGGTCGCAACGTCAGAGTCGCCTAGAGAATCCCGGACCTCATCGGCCTGGGTGACGTGCTCATTGGGAGATTCTTCCTCGATCGACATCGAGACGGTAGGGCGTCCGAGCACTTCTGGCTGTGGTTCCGGAACAAGTTCGGGCTCCGGCTCTGGAGCAGGTTCCGGTTCGGCCGAAGCGACTTCTATGGGTTCTGGTTCCCCTTTTGGCATCTCGGGTGCCGTTGGGAAATCGGGCGGTTCCAGGGCCCCCGAGTCGAACAGAGAAGATTCTTGTCCCGTGACCACTGGCACTTCCTCCTCAGCTTCAACCTCGGGCCTTCCAGTCACAACCTCCGGCGCGGTGGGGCCTTCCGGTTCGACCTCCTCAGACTCCGCTCGAGGTAAAGTGGCCTCCAAGGCTTGAAGGAAATCGGCCGAGTCCTGAGGCCTCGGGGGCAGCACGATGTCGCTGGCCTCAAGCCGGGCCTCTTCCTCTCCGGGCGCTTCAAGTGCAGCCGGAACGGTCTCCTCCGACACGGGCTCAACCGGCGTGGTAGGCTCCCCAGCAAAAAGACTGGGGACTTCCAAAGACACCGGTTCACGCGCTTCAGGTTGAGCCGAAAGGACTTCCGCTCTCGTTTCGGGCGGAGGGGTTTCTGGGGAGCGCTCAGAGGTCGGAGACGGGGCGTCAAAGAGGTTGACGCTCGAGACAGGTGTGTCAAAGAGAGAAGAAGGCTCAGTCGATGACTGCTCCACGACAACCGGTGCCTCAACCTCGACCGGCTCTCCCTCGGTTGCTGCTGTCGCAGGGGCTTCGGGAGGCGTGGCGACCTGTCCAAGACTCTCGGAAGCGAAAAGGTCAGGACCCGAGGCCGGTTCGGCAGCATCAGCCACAACCGGGGTCTCACTGAACAGATTGGACCCCCCTCCAGACTCCTGAGGTGATTCGAGCGGAGCCGGGTCGGGGGTCGAGAACAGCTCCCTCTGCGGCTCGGAACTGAAAAGGTCAGAGGCCGGAGTTTCGGGAGTGAAAAGATTGCTGGCCGAGGCTTGCGGAGTGTCCTCGGCAAAAGGAGTCGCCTCAGCTACCGTCTCTCCCTCGGGCTGGGAACCACCGAACAGATCGCTAGCCGGCGCATCAGCGGAGACCTCGCCGAAGAGACTGCCCCCAGCAGCGGGCTCGGAGCTGAACGGCTCACCAGGAGACGCGGCTGGAGCCGATTCTTGCTCGACCGGACTGCTGACGGGTTCCTCTCGGAATAGGTCAACGGTTTGGCTACCCTCAGTTGCGAACAAGTCCGCGATCTCCTCCTCCGCCGCAGGTGTCTCTGGGGCGGCGGGGGCAAAAAGGTCACTACTGTTGGATTCGGCTGCTGGAGCGGCGTCGAAGAGCCCCTGACTGGTGACGTCCTCAGCTACTGGTGGGGCAGACGAGAAAAGGTCAGAAGTGGGCTCGCTGGTTGCTCCACCGAAAAGGCTTCCCTCAGCGCTGGGCTGAGAAAAGAGCTCAGCCGAGGGAGCAGCCTCGTCGGCAGGAGACTCCCCTGAGGGGCTCCCGCTGTACAACTCCTCACTTGCTGGAGTAGCCTCCCCGAAAAGATCACTAGATTTGGCTTCCGGCTCCTCGCCAAACAGCCCGCCTGTCGCAGCGGGCGCTGGAGTTGGCTCAGGAAGATCTTCCCCGAAAAGGCTTGGAGAACTCGCCTCGCCTTGAAACAAGTCCCCTTCAGGGCTGGGTGCGGCCTCCTCAGCTTGGGGCTGGGCTTGACCGAAAAGATCACTCTCACCAGGCGACTCCTCAAAGAGTCCTCCCGACGGTGTGGACGCGTCGTTCTCCTCTTTAGTAGAGAACAAATCACTTCCCCCGCCCTCAAACAAAGACGACGATCCAGCCGAGGGATCATCGAAAAGACCACCCGAGGGCTGCTCTTCAGGTTCGGAGGAAAAGAGATCCGAACTGGGTGGGGGCGGCGGCTCAGCGGCAGGAGCATCCTCGAACAGGCCGCCGGCTCCGGTGCTCTCGATCTCACCGAAAAGGCCGCCACCGCCGGGGGCCGGGGCAGGATCTCCGAACAGAGAGTCAGACGTGGCGGGAGCGGGATCCCCGAAGAGAGAGGCGGAACTCTGCGGCTCTCCAAAAAGACCACCGCTGTCTTGAGCTGGTGCGACGGTCTCGGGAGTGGGCTTAACGTCTTGCTCTTCCGAATCGGCGAACAAGCCACTTTGCGGCACCTCGGCCGACTCGGCGCTGTCCGTCTCCTGGTTGGCGGGCTGTCCCGGTCTTAGCAGACCCGGTCGCCCCTCGGGCTTGCCTCCACGGAGTCCCCCGATTCCGAGCTTGGGCTTGGCCGGCGAGGCCCCCGACTTGATGGCCAGACGAGGTCCCTGTCCTAAAAGACCTCCCGGTCTGCGGGCGCCCCCGCCCGGCTGACGACCACTGAGTATGCCTTGGCCAAGGGTAGCCTCTCCCTCCTTGTCGCCTTCTGGTTCGCCGGTTTCCTCGTCCCCTCTTGAAGCCTCTGGGGGCTGGCCTAACGGCTCTTCAGAAACCATCTCGGGTTGGGGTTCCATCTCGGACTCCGGCTCGGAGGCGACGGGGCTCACCTCGGGTTCCGGTTCAGGCTCGACTGAGTTAGGCGAAGGCCGGGGAGGGAGCATCGGCTTGGTCGCAGGATCCAAGGACGGCCCAGCCCCCCTCGGACCGAGGGTAGGCTTGCGCCGGGTCAGCATCGGCTTCTCGCCCCCGGGCCCCCCTCGGGAGAGACCTTCACGAAGACCTCCACCTCCTCCTAGGGACCCGAGCGTGGGTTTCGTTCTAGCCGGTCCGCCCACGGTAAGACCCGGTCGAAGACCATCGGGGCTCTCACTACGTCGCAGGAGTCCTTTACGGGGAGAGTCAAGCTGACCACCTGGAGGCTTCAGACCGGCCCGAGGTGGTTTCGGGGGACCAGCAGCTGCGAGGGGAGCCGCTTGTTCCGGAGGGGTACTCAAACCGGGGGCCGGTCGGTCCGGCACGGGTCTGTCAGGAGCCGGGCTGGGGTGTTCCACGTGTGGCTCTTCAGCCACGGGCTCAGCTTCCGGCTCGGGTTCCGGCTCAGGTTCGGGTTCCGGCTCAGGTTCGAGTTCGATCCCCACCAGGGGTGCTCCCAGATTGGTCAACTCGCGACAAGCGGCAGCATTGCTGGTGTCGAGTCCGAGGACGATCTGATAAAGATGGATCGCCTTCTCTTTCTCGTCGATCTCAAGATAGGCTTGAGCGGCGGCCAAAAAGTTCTTGATAGCCTCGGGGACTAATCCTTGAGCCTTATAGAGTTCGCCCAGTTTCTCTTTGGCCGTCACCACGTCCGGATTGATGGAGAGAATCTTATTGAAGGCAAGAATCGCGTCCCGGAACTGCCCTTTCAGTTGACAAACCCTGCCAAGTTCCAGCAGCGCTTCTTCGTGACTTAGATTATGGCGCAGGATGGAACGAAACTCTTGTTCGGCATCATTGTAACGGCGCAGTTCAACATAAAGGCGGCCCAGGGTCAACAGGACCCCAGGATCGTCTGACACGATGACCTTCATCCGACGATAAGCTTCTGCCGCCCGCTCGAGATCGCCTCGGTCCTGGAAAGCGTTGGCCACTTTCCGGTATTGATTAGCTCCGTCTTGAATGTGGCCGTGGCTGACGTACATCTCCGCCAACTCAAGCCCGATGTCTAAATTCTCCGGGTCAGCCTTCTGAGCTTGTTGGAGCAGAGCGATGGATTTGTCTCCCTCACCCAACTCGATGTACAGTCTAGCTAAGCCCCGAGATTGACGAACGACCTCCTCGGTGTCGCCTTTCTTCTGAAAAACCAGGATACGCTTAGCTCGAGCCTCAGCCGAGTCTGGCTTGAGCTGCATCACCTTGTCGGCGACTTGGAGAGCACCCTCCAGGTCATCACGAGACTCCAATATGTCGATCAACTGGTAGTAAGTCGAGATGACAGACTTATACATCCCTCGAATGGCAAAGACCCGAGCGATCTTTTCGCAAGCCTCGCGACTGGCCGGATCGGCTTCCAACGCCTTTTTATACTGGTCGATGGCCTGGTCCCACTCCCCGGTGGCACAGGATTCTTCAGCAGTTGAAATCAATGCAGTAGCTTCGCCCATCAGACTCCCTCCTCTCCGAAGAAGACCTGACAGCGGCTCGCTTGAGATAAAGATAACAGGGGGACTGGATCGAAACAGACCCTACTTTCGAATGAGATCAAGTTGTACCAACCCGTGCTGTGTAGCTCTTCAGTTCGCGACGCAGGCCCTTAGAGCAGTTACCCGGACTCTTTGTGTTTCGTCGTCCGTCTACCCACAGTCGCTCTCCTGGGAAAAGCGCTCATGAACCAAAACTCTTAGTCGCTACTGAGTTCGGTTCGTCGGTTCGGACATCCTGCAAAGAACTGGCCTGGTCAAAAACCGAAAAAAAAGACGCCGTCGCGAGACGGCGCCCTTCTTTTAAGCCGATTGACGTTATCGCATGACGCTCGGAGTGAGCATCAGAACAACCTCGTTTCGACTCTTGGTTACGGTGGTCTGGCGGAACAGAGTACCGATAATCGGGAGGTCACCCAGAAGGGGAACCTTGGTAACCGACTGTAGGTCCTGTTCGTTGATCAGACCGCCGACGATAATGGTGTCGCCATCCTTAACCCGCATAGAGGTGTTGACGGTTCGCACCGCAGTTCGAGGATACTGGTTGTTAACCAGCTCGACCAGAGTAGAAACCTCAGGTCGGAGGTCAACAAGGACGTATCCGTCAGCTTTGATCTCAGGCTTGACGTCCAGCTTGATACCGATGTCGACATACTGCACCTGGAACTGTCCAGCTCGAGGGTCAAAGTAGACAATCGGGAACTTATCACCGATGTGAATCAAAGCATCGCGACCGGACCGGGTAGCCACACGGGGGGAGGCCAGAACTTTGGCTTCGCCCTGGGTCACCAGGTACTGAATCGAGGCGTCAAAAATCAACGGCGAACGAGCAAACGGTGAGATCGCAACCGGCACAGCCTGGAGGGCCTGAGTGATACCGATACCGGCGACGGGTGTCGCGATAGCACTGGCAAGGTCCAAAGCGGCGTCGTTTTGGAGATTATTACGCCGAATGGTCTGACCAGTGATACCCTCAGTGAAGGTCGTGGTGATGGAACCAGGAGCGCCCTGTTGACCCCAGGTCACACCTAGCTGCTTTCGACCGTTCTCGGAAAGGTCGACGACTTTGACATCGATCATCACCTGGTCAACAGGGCGATCGAGTTCCGCCAACAGCTCCTTAACCTGGTCGATAGCACCGGGAGAGCCTTCCGCGATGATCAGACTGAGACGTGTGTCTACGTTGTACTGAACGTCGGGGATGAGAGTCGAGAGAAGGGTCCGAACTTCGTTGATGTCGCCATACTTGACCGAGAGGAACTCTCGGAGAGGAGGCGGCGGAGGTTCAGGAACTCTATCCAGATTGGGCACTTCGCGCTTAATCTGAAGGATATCGTTCTTAGAACCCTGTGCGTAGAAGCCGTTCATGGTCGGGTGAGGAGTGAACTTCACCCGGTCATATTGCCCAGCCAAGAAATCCACCACTTTTGCAGACGGAGCTTTCTCGAGCAGGAACTCTTGTCGAACGGTATCTTCCGGTAGAAGCGGCTCACGCATGTTACCCGGGTCGAGGATATCGTCGGGAATTTCGGCGAGCTTTTCGGGGGCAGCAACCACGATGGTTTTATCCAAAACCTTGTAGTCGTACTCATTTTCCTGCATCTTCAAGATGAGGTTCAGAGCGCCCTCAACCGGCACATTCTTCAAAGTCACGGTGACCGAACCATCGACGGTAGGACCGACATAGACGTTTCGGTTCATCTCTTTCGCTAGGACCTTGATCACGTAGACCAAGTCAGCGTTCACGAAGTCGAGCGTCACCAAACGCTGCTTCGGCTTAGGTGCCCGCTTGGGCGCCCGACGGGGGCGCAGAGCGGACACAGGAGCTTTCCCCGCGCCTGACATCGCCATCGTGTTTTTCACGCGGCGAGGCGCGGTCCGAGGTTGGGGCGACGACTGGGCGACCCGCGGACGGGACACCGGTTGCGCAGCAGGCTGCTTGGCCGTCATCGGCGCTTCGCTCGCACTTGTGGACGGGGTGCTCGTAGCTTTCCCCTCGGCCATCTGTGCGGTTGAAATCGCCAAGGTCAAACCTTGCGAACTTTGTGCGGTCATCACCCGAAACTCGGGATGAGTGATAACATCGACGTATACACGAACGGTATTGTCGTTGTATTGCTTGACCCGTACCTTCTCAACAAGACCCTGGTTGACTTCAAAAGAAGTCTTCACGTTCTTGCCGAGCACGGCCGGGAATACGTCAACTACGATTAGCTTCTGCGGTTTCGACAGTGTCTTCGCGCGGTGTTTTACCGCACCAGACGCACCGATTTCCACGTTGAGCACACCTTGGGAATTATTTACTTTAACTTCCGTAACGGTCGCGGCACTCGCAGCAGAAACGGTGGAAAAAGCGAACCCAACGGTAAGCATACACGCTAGCAGAAACTTAACGCCTTTTTGCGTCACCGATGGCATAAGTCAAACCCACCTCCCTAGTCAAATTTCGTAGTGTGATACGAGAACATAATAGTTTTCTTCGCGGCCAAGCCGCAGGTTGATTCGGAAACCCCATTGCCTCTTTTTGCATCGAGTAGCTGCGAGGTTCCCGGAAGGCGCCTAACACGATGTCTCCATCACCACCTTCCGATCCGGACCAGCCCTAGCTTGAGAGCGATTCCTTCGATATTTCCAAATTGCAAACTCTGTCCATACTGAAGAAGCCTGCAGCTTCTAAAGAAATGTTTGAAATCCTTCAAGACAGGGCTGAGCGCGCTATCCCCCATTACTGCGCCTCCCGGAGAGCCAACCCCAGACTGACCATCGCTGCTGGAGCGACATCAGGAAGGTCACCTTGACTTAAACCGGGGACGTTTTGAGCACTGATCCCTCGAAACGGGTTAGCGATCTCGCACTTCACCCCGAGTTCGTTGGACAGAAACTGCTCAATATTCTTAAACTTAGCCGACCCGCCGGAAAGCACGACCAGACTGATGGCCCCATCCTTATAGCGCGAACGATAATAATCAAAGGAACGCTGAATCTCTGTCACCAGCTCGGTCAACACCGGCACAATCAAGTTAAAGATCCTCATGGTCGTGGGCGGGACGGGGTCAGCGTTATTTTCAACGCGGATGACGCCCTTCTCTTTTTTGATCTTCTCGGCTTCCTCGAAAGACAAATTCAGAGACTGGCCTATGGCCTTGGTGAAAGAGTTCCCCGCGATAGAAATCGTGCGATTGTGACGAAGGTGACCGGAGTGGAAAATATTGATACTGCTAAAGCTAGCCCCAAGATTGATCAGAGCTAGCGTCCCCGCCATCTGCTCTTCAGTCACGGCGTGCTTAAGGCTTCGATAGAGGGCCAACGGCTCAAGATCGATGGGACCAGGCTCGATTTCAGCAAGCTTCACCACTTCTCGAGCATTGGCAACAATCTCGTTGGGAACGGCAATGAGGAGAACCTCCATATTGCGTCCGTCCCCCACATCCTCATTAATAATCATGCCTGAGACAGCGGCATCAGTGACGGAGTAAGGCAAGTATCGCTCAGCCTCAAACTTGATAGCCTGGTTGACCTCGCGCTGATTCATCCGAGTCATTTGAATAGGCCGAATAACGACCTGCTGGCCAGCCACCGCACTGACGAGCTTGGCGACTTCGATGCCGTTCGAGGCCAACAAACCCGCGATCGTTTCACCCAGGAGCTGAGCGTCGACGATCGACCCATCTTTGATCGTCATCGGCGGAGTGGGGCATTGCGCGTAGCGATAAAGCTCGGGTAATGCGTTCTTTTTCTCGTTAACGATAGCCACCTTGATGGTATTGCTACCGATATCGATAGCGCCTAACTCGGGCGCTTTCGAGAACAGCTTCTTGAACCATTCCATCTGCCAATCACCCCCTCCCCTCGGGGAGTTCCTCCACTCTACTTCGATCGGTCCGATCAGACCGGACGTCTTTCATTTCTGGAGAGAAAAACTTAAATAGTTCTCAATCAGAAACGAATTTTCGATGGTTCACCTCAAACTCCTCTTTGGGAGAGAGAACCCTCAAGACCTTATCCTGTAGGCCTTCTTCCGGCTAGGACTCGAATTATTGCCGAAAACACATCGAACACTATTCAAGACCCTGTTTAGCTGGGTTTACCCAGTACCCTCCTGGTTGCGAACATCTTTTTAACACCTGTTCGCGGGTTCGTCAACCTACTCGACCAATTTCAAATCTCCTCTACCAGGCTCATTTTGATTCTATCGAGCCAGCCGATCCGTCAGCCAACCTCGGATTCAGCCCCAATCAGCCGCGAGGTCCCGAGGACGCTATCAAGGTGACGCGCCTTGATCCGATGGTGGTGCGCTTCTTCTCCCAGGCGTCTGTGCGGTTCCTCTCACGCTGGGACGTCCCAATTGCCGGCAGCCCTAATAGTAGGGCGGAAAGAGAAAGATATTGAGCCAGCGCTCGCCCCACAGGGCGCAAACAAAAGCGGCCACGGCCATGAAAGTTCCAAAGGGAATGGGATCCTTTCCCCTCCCCCCGAACAGCATCATGGGAATGGCTACGAAAGCTCCCAACAGAAAACTGCCCATAAAAGCCAAGAAGGCCATCCGCCACCCGAGAAAAGCCCCGATCAGAGCCGCGAACTTCACATCGCCACCACCCATAGCCTCCTGCTTGGCGAGCATCAACCCTATGACCTGAATGGCCCAGAAGAAAGCCAGCCCACCGATGATCCCAAGCAGGGAAGAGAAGGCATTCTGGTAGGCCGGGGAGACTTGGAAAGCAAGCAATTCCAGATCCCCTCTCAGCGGAACCAAGAAACTCCCCGCCAACCCAAAAAGAACTCCGAAGAGATTGATCTCGTCAGGAATGATCCAGTGATCCACATCCGTAAAAAAGACGGCTGCACACAAACAAAACAGAACAAAATGGTAGACAAAGAGCCAGGTCAGCCCGCCGTGAAACCAAAACAGCCCGGCCCCGATACTGGCCACGAAGAGCTCGATAAGCGCGTAACGTGGGGAGTAACTGGACCCACAAAAAAAGCAACGTCCTCCCAGGGCGACATAAGAGAGAATGGGGATGTTATGCCAAGGCCGAAGTGGGGTTCCACAAAAAGTGCAGGCTGATGGAGGCAGGACAATCGAACGCTCTAACGGCAGCCTGTAGATAACAACATTCAAAAAACTCCCGGCCAGGGAACAGAAGAGGAAGGCCACCCCGAGACTGAGAGGATTAGGCTTCGTGTATATCTCTAACAGCAAAGGGTCAATCACCCAGTCAACCTTCTACCATCTAGAGGGCATTTCTTCTAATCGCAACTCCCCGACTCGCAAAAAAAAAGAAGGACCTCGCGGCCCTTCTTCTTTCTACCGTTAACCGAGTCTAGGGACGTTCGATGAGACCCTGAACCGCGGTATACTGCGGGTAGTTCGGCTGCGTAATACTCGCACCGGTGTGGTTGGTTCCGCTACACCAGATAGTGTAAGCATCTGGAATAGAGGCGGAGGTGTAAACGTTGGTGTAGGTGTCCGAACCGGCCGAGGGGCAGGTGGGGATCGTCTTGAGGTAGTTAGGGGTAAGGTTGGCCTGGAATGCACCGTTAAGGATATAACGGCCAGACCAGTCGGTGGAATACATTTCCAACGCTGTTCCGATGTTCTTGAGGTTCGACTTACAAGCAGTAAGCTGACCTTGGGCGCGGGCGCGGATAAAGTTCGGGACCAAGATGGCCGCGAGGATTGCGATAATAGCGATGACGATCATCAGCTCGATGAGCGTAAAGCCGCTTTTCCCGCTTCTCAGTTTGTGAAGCATCTCTGCTTCCTCCTCTCCTAGGTAACTGTGTTTTTGGACGAGCCGGCCTCACCGGCTTCTCTATGGGTTATACCCGAATCAAAATGTTTCGGACACACCCAATCGAGATTTTCCTAGCCAGTTCTTATAGTAGAACAGGTATTCCTTCAGAAGATCTCTTTGTTTAGGATTTCTTTGAGTCGACCCAGAGCCTTTTGCATGACCCTCGAGACCTTCTTGGGGGGCAGATCTAACTCTCCAGCAATTTGACGCTGGGTCAGGTCTTTGTAAAAGAAGAGATAGATAATCCGTCTCTCCAGCTCTTTGAGCCTATCAAGCGACTGGTGCAAAACGATGCGGTCTTCCACCGGCAGTCGAAAATTTTCGTATTTCTTACGCTTGATCTTCTCAACCGAAAGTCCGCTGTCCGGGTCCTCGAGATAGGTCGGAGTTTTCGAGCGCAAAAGTTCGACCACGCCCTCTTCATCGATATTCAGCTCCGCCGAAATCTCACCAAAGGTTGGCAAGCGATGCTTCTCATGGAGATGCCTCTCAATAAAAGAGGCCAACTGACGGGAAAGCGTCGTCAGCCATCGCGGCCGGCGAATCGCATCCACCCTATCTCGAATGTAATGGCGGAGTTCACCATGAATACAGTGGGTCGCATAGGTCGCAAAGCGAGCGTTCCGGCCCAGCTCAAAATTGTCGACAGCTTTGACCAACCCGATGTAACCAACCTGGACCAGGTCCTCCCATTCAGCTTTGCCGCGGTATCGTCTGACAATGGGGGGCACGAGATGAAGATGCCTCACTACGATGGCTTCTCGCAGCGAGGGCTCTTCGCTCGAGCGAAGCAACTCGAAAACTTCATACTCATCAGAAAGGCTCAACGAGCGGTCGGGAAGGTCGACCGCAGGAGGGAGCAGCTCTTTGAGTAGGTCTTCGGTTTTCATCGGACAAAAAACAGGGACGCCGTAGCATCCCTTGTGATAAACTCTATTGCGAATGTTGAGACACTACCCGAGGTTGCCGATGAGCTGGTAGAGGGGTAAAAAGACGGAGATTACGATAAATCCGACAATTCCGCCCATTCCGACAATCATGATCGGTTCCAACATCGAGGTCAAAGAGGCGAGAAGATACTCGACCTCCGTGTCGTAGAAATCGGAGATTTTCCCGAGCATTGCGTCGAGGTTACCAGTCTCTTCCCCGACGGCCACCATCTGGGTTACCATCGGAGGGAACATACCGCTTGCGCCCAAAGGCGAGGCGATACTCTCACCCTCACGGATACTCTCGCGAATCTTCGTCACGGTCATCGCGATAATTTCATTACCTGAAGCTTTACCGACGATTTCCAGGGATTGCATAATCGGAACACCGGAACTCAGGAGAGTGCCGAGCGTTCGACAGAAGCGAGAGATGGCGACTTTCTTGTTCAGAAGGCCGAAGACGGGGATATTCAGCTTGAGCAAGTCATACTGCTTCTTACCCACTGGGGTTTGAATGTAGCGGTTGAGACCCACGAACCCAAGCACTGTAAGGACGAGCACGGGACCCATAACATACGGGTTTCGCGCGCCCTTCGTGATTCCGATCAAGATTTTGGTCGGTAGGGGTAACTGGAGACTCATACCTTCGAACAATTGCACAAAAGTTGGCAAAATGTAGGTAACCAGGAAGAAAACGATACCGAGGGCCATGACGAGAATCACAACCGGGTAAGTCAGAGCCGACTTGACCTTCTTCTTCAAGCCGAAGTCTTTTTCCATAAATCCGGCCAAGCGCTCGAGGACTTCGTCGAGCACACCACCCATTTCACCGGCTTTCACCATACTGATATACAAAGTGGAGAAAACGCTCGGGTGCTTGGCGAGAGCATTGGAAAGGGTCGATCCCCCCTCAACGTCTCGCCGCACCTGAACCAGGGTCGCCTGCAGCTTCTTGTCTTCAGTCTGCTCGGAAAGGATATCCAGACAGCGGACCATGGCAAGACCGGCGTTAATCATCGTAGCGAACTGACGACTAAACACGGTCAACGCTTGCTCGTTGACCTTTTTCATCTTGTCCAGCCACGCTAAGACGCTGGTTTCACCAGCACCGCCGGACTTCTCTTTAATGTGGATGACAGTCATCTTCTGCTCTTGCAGACGTTGCGTTGCCATCCTGACGTTCTGGGCCTCTATCGTATCTTTACGCAGCTGCCCGGTCGCGTCACGCGCCTCATACTGAAAAACAGGCATCCGACCCCAACCTCCAAAGGTTTCTTATCAAGAACGAGTCAGCATCTAGCTACAGCGAGCTGAGATGTCCGGCTACAAGAATGGCTAGCGGAACCAGCCACCAGATCATACTCATAATCCGTGTACCTCCTCCTTAGATGTAGCGTTCGGAGCCGATCCGGCTTTAACCTTTTCGTCCTCCATCGAGCATCCGATTTAGGTCATCCGGATGCATCGTGTTGGACATCGCTTCCTCACGCGTAATCATCTTTCTATTCACCAGGTCTAACAAAGACTGCTCCATTGTTTGCATTCCGTGCTTGGACCCGGTCTGAATGGCATTATAGATCTGTTGGGTCTTTCCCTCTCTGATAAGGTTTCTCATGGCCGGAGTGGCGATGAGGACCTCGATAGCGGGAACTCGCCCAACGCCCGAGGCGTGGGGAATAAGCTGCTGAGAGAAGACCGACTCCAACACACTGGATAGTTGAACTCGAATCTGTTGTTGGTGATGGGGCGGGAACACATCAACAATTCGGTCGACGGTCTGAGCCGCATCGGAGGTGTGCAAGGTTGAGAACACGAGATGGCCCGTCTCGGCCGCCGTCAAGGTTCCAGAAATCGTCTCCTGGTCGCGCATCTCACCGATAAGAATGACATCGGGGTCCTCTCGGAGAGAACCCCGCAGAGCGTTCGACCAACTCAGGGTGTCTTGACCGACCTCGCGTTGGTTGATCATCGATTTCTTGTGAGGATGGATATATTCGATCGGGTCCTCGACAGTGATGATATGGAAAGTCTTCTCGCGGTTGATGAGGTCGATCATGCAGGCCAAGGTGGTAGACTTCCCTGCCCCGGTCGCACCGGTGACGAGAACCAAACCGTGAGGCCTCTGAACAATATCTTCAACCACCTGCGGCAGATTCAGTTCTTCCCTCGTGGCGACCGTGCTTGAGATTGCTCGCAGACAGCAACCGACCACGCCTCTCTGACGGTAGACGTTGACTCGGAAGCGACCAAAACCTCGAACACCGTGAGAGCAGTCGAGTTCCCAGTTCTTTTCGAACTTCTCTTTCTGCTTGTCGTTCAGAATACTATAGACGAGACGCTTCGACTCTTCGGGCGCAAGACGGGGATACTCCGTAGGCACCAGTTTGCCATTAATCCTCAAAACGGGAGGAAGGCCTACCGTGAGGTGAAGATCTGATGCTCCCCGCTCGACCGTCGTCCGCAGAAGGTCGTCCATCGTAAACCGGAGGGGTTGTGCTAAGGCCATAGGTTAACTTTTCTCCTCTACATCTCGCCGTCGACGTAAACAACGCGGAGACACTCTTCCATCGTTGTCACTCCACCGAGCGTCTTGCGCAAACCATCGTCCTGCATCGTCTTCATGCCTTCTTCGATGGCGGCCTGACGAATCTCAGCCGTCGAGGCGCGGTTAAGAATCAAACCTCTGATTCGATCAGAGAGGGTGAATACCTCGTGAATTCCGGATCGGCCACGATAGCCTGTCATCTTGCAGTGGTCACACCCCCGGCCGCGGTAGAATTGGATGTCGGAATCTCCGAACATCGCCATACCGAACTTTCGGATGGCTTCGACGGGTGGGGTAAAGCCCTCTTTGCAGTTGGGACAGATACAACGAGCGAGCCGCTGAGCCAGCACGCCGATGAGAGCCGAGGAGACCAAGAACGGTTCCACGCCCATTTCGACCAGACGAGAGATAGCACCCGTCGAGTCGTTTGTGTGCAGCGTAGACAAGACAAGGTGACCCGTAAGAGCCGCTTCGACCGCGATTTTAGCCGTCTCCCCGTCACGAATCTCACCAACCATGATGATATCAGGATCTTGACGAAGGAAAGACTTGAGCGCACTAGCGAATGTCAATCCTGCTTTGTTGTTAGTTTGAACCTGGTTAATGCCCGGGATTTGATACTCGACCGGGTCTTCACAGGTAATGATGTTCTTGTCACCACTGTTGAGCTTATTGAGACAAGAATAGAGCGTCGTCGACTTTCCGGAACCGGTCGGCCCGGTCACGAGAATCATCCCATAGGGCTTCTCCACGACCGCCTCCCAAAGGGTGAGATTGTCGTCAGCGAAGCCGAGCTTGTTGAGACCAAGCATAACCGAACTCTTGTCAAGAATACGCATAACCGTCTTCTCGCCGTGAACGGTGGGAATGGTCGAGACGCGCAAGTCAAACTCGCGACCGTCATGAGTCAAGTGGATCTTACCGTCCTGCGGAACACGCCGTTCAGCGATGTCCATATTGGCCATAATCTTGATACGACTCACCATCGGAGCCTGGATGTGCTTGGGCGGACTCATCACGTCGTGCAGAACGCCGTCAACGCGGTAGCGCACCCGAACCGACTTGGCTTCTGGTTCGATGTGAATATCGGAGGCCTTATCGTTGATAGCCTGGCTGACGATCAGGTTCACCACCCTGACGATGGGCGCCTCGTCGACCATTTCTTTGAGCTTGTCGAGGGCGATCTCTTCGTCGACGTCGTCTTCAAATTCGAGCGGACCGAAGTCTTGAGCGGAGATGTCTTTCACCGTCTCTTCCACCTCGACCAGGTCGGTCACACCATACTGGTTGTTGATAGCTTTGATGATCGACTCTTCGGTGGCGATCACCGGATCGATATCAAAACCGGTTATCAAGCGGATATCGTCGATAGCGATAACGTTGAGGGGGTCAACCATCGCGAGGGTCAGACGATTGTCGTTCTGAGCCACCGGAATGACTTTATAGCGTTGGGCTAGATGTTCCGGCACCGACCGGGCCAACTCGGGGTCCAGGTGCATCTCGTCGAGATCGACGAACTTGACCCCCATCTGGGTTCCGAGGGTTTCCACCACATCTTTTTCTGTGACAAAGCCCATCGAGATGAGGACTTTTTGTAGCGGCTCGCCCGATGCTTCCGCTTTCGCGACTGCTTTGTCGAGCTGCCGTTGGGTAATGAGTTGCTCCTCGACAAGGAGCTTGCCGAGGTCTTCCTTAGAACTCGCGATCATCTATTGGTTCACTCCGTCCAAAAACCGGGATTCGCCCCCGTCACTTCGCTAGAATTTTGCACAAACCTGGGGCCGACTGGGGCTTTTGAGGAGCACAAAAAATGAGCCTGTGACGGTATGGCTCGCACCAAAACAAACTTTCCACGCAGCCCTAGAAACTCCTTTAATCCCGGCCTCCACGGCCCTCTAGGTCCCCTCCTTTTGGACTTTAGCGAGGGTCGCCCGGATCTTGGCGGCCAGGAGATCGATGGCCACCTGGTTGGCTCCACCTTGAGGGATGATCAAATCGGCGTAGCGCTTGGTGGGCTCCACGAACTGGAGATGCATAGGTCGCACCGAGTGGAGGTATTGCTCCACGATAGAGTCGACCGTCCGACCCCGCTCGGAAAGATCTCGTCGCAGCCTTCTGATGAAGCGCTCGTCGGCATCGGTATCCACGTAGACTTTGATATCCATACGCTTTCGAAGCCTCTCGTCTTCTAGCACCAGAATTCCCTCGACCATCACGATGGGAGCAGGTTGGAGCGGCCGCACAACTGAAGAGCGAGTATGGGTGACGTAGTCGTAAGTGGGTTGGTTGACCGCCTGCCCCTCCACCAACTGGTCCAGATGCTCAACCAGAAGCTCGTTGTCGAAAGCGAGGGGATGGTCGTAGTTGCATTCGGCTCGAATCTCAGGCTCCAGGTGACTCTGGTCTTGGTAGTAGGCGTCCTGAGGAATCAGACAGAGAGGTTCTCGCTCAAACAGTTTGACAAGCTTTCTGGCTACCGTCGTTTTGCCTGAGCCTGTGCCACCAGCCAGGCCGATCACGAGCGGTCGGAGCGTCATCTTTGAAACTTGGCGATGTTGCGCTGATGCTCTCGGTAGGTCCGCCCGAAAACGTGGCTGCCATCCCCTTTCACGTCATTGCGAACGTAGAACAGAAAGTCTGAAGGCTTGGGATTCATGGCCGCTTCGAGCGACGCTCTGCCGGGACTCGCGATCGGGCCCGGAGGCAAACCGGGATGAAGATAGGTGTTGTAGGGCGAGCGGATCTCCAAGTCCTTATAGGTCAGGATGGCCCGAGACTTCCCGAGCGCGTATTGAACGGTAGCGTCGCACTGAAGCGGCATCTGCTTGGCAAGCCTATTGGTGTAAACCCCAGCGATCAGGGCCCTTTCGTTAGCCACCTGTGCCTCTCTCTCGACCAAAGAAGCAAGGATCACGGTCTCCTGGAGGGTGAGACCGGTCTTGCCCTCATGCTCTTCCCAGAGAGGGAGAACCTCGCCTTTAAAAAGAGAGGTCATAGTGGCCACCGCTTCCCTGCCGTCGGCCTCCCACGGGAACTCGTAGGTATTGGGAAAGAGATACCCCTCCAGATTGGCCGGAAAAATTTCGCCAAATTCCTGACCCTGACTCTTGGCGATGGCAAAGACTGCTTCGGCCGGGGCCACATTTTGCTCCTCTAGCTTGACGGCTGTTTGGGAGAGGGTCAACCCCTCTGGAATGGTGGCTTTACGGGTGAGCGTGGCCCCTTTGACCAGCTGCTCGAAAATCTTGACGGCCGGCCGGCCCGGATCAACCCGATAAAACCCCGTCCGCAGCGCCCCGTCCTCCTGTCGATAGCGCAACAGCAGACGAAAGGCCAGACCGGAGCGGATCAGCCCCTCCTTCTCGAGCCGCTCGGCCACCTCTTGACCGGAAACCCCCTCCGGCACCTCAAAGATGATAGCTTCCTGGCTGCCTACCTGGTCAGCTGGCATCATAGACTGATAGAGGAGCCACATGGCCGCCCCGGCCGCAACCATGAAAAGTAGACAGCCAAGCTTGAAGAGGTTGAGAAGAAACTTCACCACCAGTCGGATTCGTCACCCCCTAAGGAGGAGCCTCCCGAGCCGAATCAAGGTAGGCCTGAAGGATCACTACAGCTGCCATCTGATCGAGTTTTGGCTTACCTTTCTTGACTGAAACTCCCGACTCTCGCAGGGCCCGCCGGGCTTGTTGTGACGAGAGCCGCTCGTCCACCAACTCCACCGTTAGTGAAACCTTCTCAGCCAGGCTCCGGGCCAGGCGCTGAGCGGCTTTGGCAGCCGGCCCGACACTTCCATCCATGTTCTTCGGGAATCCGACCAGGATCCTTTCGACCTGGTGCTCTCTGGCGATCTCCGCGAGAAGTTCGGCCACATCGTCGCGAGGCTTAACCTGGAGGGTCAAAAGCGGACTGGCCAGGACTCCCAAAGGATCGGAAAGGGCCAAACCCACCCTCCGCTTGCCGGGGTCGACTGCCAGCACCCTCAAGCCAGCAACTCCTTGGCTAGGCGCGGGAACCGTCGTGAGCTGGGCCAGTGATGAGCCAGATGACTCGCCAGGACCGTTTCGGCTT
>CAYRFU010000066.1:0-11753 GCA_964423525.1 uncultured Burkholderiales bacterium
AAACCGGTCATCCTGGCCGGCCAGGGCGTGATCCTATCGGGAGCTACTCGGGAGGTCACCCAACTAGCTGAGATGGCCGACATTCCCATTGCTCTGACGCTCCTCGGCAAAGGCGGCGTCCCCGAAAGCCACCCCCTCTCTCTGGGAATGATGGGGATGCACGGTACCGGTCAGGCTAACGCAGCCATCCAGGAAGCGGACCTGCTGCTGGCCTTCGGAATGCGCTTTGACGACCGGGTGACAGGCAATCTGGCTACCTACGCGCCGAAAGCCAAAAAGCTCCACGTTGATATCGATGCGTCTGAAATCAACAAGAACGTCAAAGCCGATGTCGGTATCGTCGGCGACCTGAAGACGGTTCTCAACTGCGTCATCCCTCGTCTGACCACAACCAAGAGGCCAGAGTGGTGGAGCCTTTTGAACAGCTGGATCGAAGACACCCGCCAGCGCGATATCGTCCATCAGGAGGCCAACGGCAAGCTGCTGGCAGCCCACGTCATCGACGACATCTGTAAGGCAACGGCAGGCGACGCTGTGGTGGTGACCGATGTCGGTCAACATCAAATGTGGGAAGCCCAGTATTACCCCCACCAGAGACCGAGAACCCTGTTGACCTCCGGGGGGCTGGGTACGATGGGCTTCGGCATGCCGGCCGCTATGGGGGCGGCTATGGGGCTAAAGAGCGATAACGTCTGGGCCATCGTCGGCGACGGCGGCTTCCAGATGACTTTGTGCGAGTTGGCCACAGCTATGCAAGAGAAGGTGCCGATCAAGATCTGCATCATCAACAACGGCTTTCTTGGGATGGTGCGCCAATGGCAGGAGATGTTCTTCGGCCAACGCTACCACGCCACCCCGATGCTATCCCCCAACTTTGTTAAACTCGCCGAAGCCTACGGCCTCCCGGCCCGACGAGTGAGTAGCCGGGAGGAAGTCTTGGAAGCCACCGAGTGGGCCAAGCAACACACCGACGGACCGGTCTTGATCGAGTTCGCCGTTGAGTCCCACGATATCGTCTACCCGATGGTTCCGGCCGGCGCCGACCTCGACAAGATGATCCGACGACCGGCCAAGAGCCAGGTCTAGAAAGGAGATCCCCATGAAACGCACCCTGGTAGCCCTGGTAGAAAACAAACCCGGCGTCCTCAACCGCGTGGCCAGCTTATTCCGCCGTCGCAGCTTCAATATCGACAGCCTGACGGTGGGACGCACCGAACACAAAGCTCTCTCGCGAATGACTATTGTGGTAGACGGCTGCGGCGAAAAGGTGAAAACCCAGCTGCGCAAGCTGATCAATGTGGTCTCGGTGGAGGAGCTTTCAGACGGCCCTACCCTGGCTCGAGATCTGGCCCTCATCAAGGTCAAAGTCGACGCCGTCACCCGGCCCGAGGTGATGCAGATGTGCGACATCTTCCGAGCTAACGTGGTCGACGCCGGAACCGAAAGCCTGATCCTCGAAGTGACGGGGAATCAAGACAAAATCTGGGCCCTGGTCGAGATGCTCCGGCCGTTTGGCATCCTTGAGATGGTTCGCACCGGAGTGGTGGCTATGCGAAGGGGTCCCAAGGCCCTCTCCACCAACGGCTACACTCCTCGCCCTTACCGCAACGGCAAGACGGCCGAGCACATCGAAAACAGTAACGAATTTGTAGTTTAGAAGGAGAACCTGACCATGGCGAAGCTTTATTACGATAACGACGCGGATCCGAAGAACCTGGAAGGGAAAAAAGTCGCCGTCATCGGCTACGGAAGCCAGGGCCACGCCCACGCTCTCAACCTTAAAGATAGCGGGGTCGAGGTGGTGGTTGGCCTCTACGAGGGCAGCAGCTCAGCCGAGAAAGCCCGGGCCGAGGGTCTGACGGTGAAGTCGGTGGCCGAGGCTACCGCTGAAGCCGACGTGGTGATGGTGCTGATCCCCGACACTCGCCAGAAGAAGGTTTACGAAGAAGAGATCGCTCCCAACTTGAAGGCCGGCAACACCCTGATGTTCGCCCACGGCTTCAATATTCGCTACGGCCAGATCAAGCCCCCGGCTGACGTGGACGTGAGCCTGGTCGCTCCCAAGTCTCCGGGTCACCGCGTCCGCGAACTGTACGTCGACGGGCAGGGAACCCCTGGCCTGATGGCAGTCGAGCAAGACGCCAGCGGCCAGGCCAAAGAAAACGCCCTGGCCTACGCCCGAGCTCTCGGCTGCACTCGAGCGGGCGTCATCGAAACCACCTTCTCAGAAGAGACCGAAACCGACCTGTTCGGTGAACAAGCCGTTCTGTGCGGAGGGGTCAGCGCTTTGATTCGAGCCGGCTTTGAAACCTTGACCGAGGCCGGTTACCAACCGGAAATCGCCTACTTCGAATGCCTGCACGAACTCAAGCTGATCGTCGATCTGATGTATGAGGGCGGCATTGAATATATGTATTACTCGGTCTCAGACACGGCCGAGCACGGCGGTTACACCGGTGAGGAGAAAGTGGTCACCGAGCAAACTCGTAAGGCGATGCGCCAGATGCTCAAAGACGTCCAGTCCGGGGCCTACGCCCAGCAGTGGATCGAAGAAAACGAAAACGGCCGCCCCTGGTTCAAGGCCCAGCGCCAAAAGTTCGATAAGAGCACTCTGGCAGAAGTCGGTCAAAAGTTGCGGGAGATGATGCCCTTTATGACGGCACGCGCCGTGCCCGGGAAAGAGAAGGTCAAAGCATGAAAGACAGCACCGTCAGAATCTTCGACACCACCCTGAGGGACGGAGAACAATCTCCGGGTGCCACCTTGACGAGCGCCGAGAAAATCGACATCGCTCGTCAACTGGCCCGATTGGGCGTCGATGTCATCGAAGCCGGGTTCCCGGCCGCCTCCCCTGACGACCTCGAAGGGGTGCGCCGGATCGCCACCGAGGTGGGCACAGAAGACGGCCCGATCGTGTGCGGTCTCGCCCGTTGCCACCAGGGCGACATCGAGAAGGCCTGGGAAGCCGTCAAAGTGGCCAAGAAGCCTCGAATCCACACCTTCCTGGCCACCTCAGACATCCATATGAAGCACAAACTGAAGCTGACTCGACCGGAGGTGATCCAACAGGCCTCGGAGATGGTCTCCTTCGCCAGTGCTTTATGCGCCGATGTTGAGTTCAGCCCCGAGGACGCGGGTCGATCCGACCCCGAGTTCCTGGTTGAGGTTCTGACCGCTGTCATCGAAGCCGGCGCCACCACCCTGAACATTCCTGACACGGTCGGCTACACCACCCCCGATGAATACGGAGCCCTGATCGCTCATCTGATCGAGAAAACGCCGGGGGCTGATAAAGTCATCTGGTCGGTCCACTGTCACAACGACCTGGGACTGGCCACCGCCAACACCCTGGCTGGCCTGAAGGCGGGAGCCCGCCAGGCCGAGGTCACCATCAACGGCATCGGCGAACGGGCCGGGAACACTTCGCTGGAAGAGATTGTGATGGCCCTGAGGACCCGCTTTAGCCACTACCATCTCGACACCCAGATCGATGCCACCCAGATCACCCGCACCAGCCGGATGGTGAGCAACTACACCGGCATCGCCGTCCAGCCGAACAAAGCCATTGTGGGAGCCAACGCCTTCAGCCACGAGGCCGGCATCCACCAGGACGGTGTGCTCAAGCATCAAGCCACCTACGAGATTATGACGCCCGACACCGTGGGTCTGTCGACCAGCAGACTGGTGTTGGGCAAGCACAGCGGACGTCACGCTTTCCGCGTCCATCTCGAGAACCTGGGCTACCGCCTGAACCAGGAGGAAGTGGAACAAGCTTTCAAACGGTTCAAGCATCTGGCCGACCGCAAGAAAACGGTGTCAGACGCTGATATCGAAGCTTTGATCGCTGATGAGTTTTATCAGCCGGAGGAGTTGTATAGCCTGGAGGGCATCCAGGTGGCCTGTGGCCAGCCGGGAATGCCCACCGCCACCCTCAAGCTTCGAGACTTTAACGGCCAGACCCAAACCGTGGCCAGTATCGGGACGGGTCCGGTCGACGCCGTCTACCGAGCCATCGACCAGATCATCGGAGCCCAGGTCCAACTCTTGGAATACCGCGTCGCCGCCATCACCGAAGGGATCGACGCCCTCGGAGAAGTGACGGTGCGAATCCGCCAGACGGATGGAGGGGAACGATCGTTTGGAGGCCATGGTGCCGACACCGACATCATCGTAGCCAGCGCCAAAGCCTACCTTTCGGCTTTGAACAAGATGCTAGCGATCTCAGGCCACCGCGACCGCCAACCTCAGTCCGATACTTCGACCATCGAACTTGTGACCGCATAACGGAGGATTGAAATGAGTCTCGGAACAGAATTTACTCACCACCTTTTGGAGCTGGCCGATGAGCCCGTTCCCCCTGAGGAGTGGAACAAGAGGTCCTATGTGGAACTCTACGACACCACCCTTCGGGACGGCACCCAGGGAGAGCAAGTCTCTTTCTCGGTGGCCGATAAACTCAAGATCACCCGCCTGCTCGACCAGCTTGGCGTAGCCTACGTAGAGGGAGGTTGGCCCGGCTCCAACCCCAAGGATGCTGAGTATTTTGCCAAGCTCCGCCTCACCCCCCTGGAGACCACCAAGGTCACCGCCTTCGGTATGACCTGCCGAGTGGGTTCAAGACCTGAGGAGGATGCCAGCATTCAGGCCCTGCTCGAGGCCGAAGTCCCGGTGGTGACCATCGTGGGCAAGACCTCTCCGATGCACGTGAGAGACGTTCTGCGCACCACTCCGGAAGAGAATCTCCGCCTTATCCACGACACCCTGGCTTACCTCAAAAAGCAAAACTTGGAAGTGATCTACGACGCCGAGCATTTTTTTGACGGCTACAAGCTCGATCCGGAATACGCTATGGAAACCTTGGCCAAAGCCGCCGAGGCCGGTGCCGATTGCCTGGTGCTTTGCGATACCAACGGGGGGTCGATGCCCTGGGAAGTGCACGAGATGGTGGCCAAAGTGGTGGCCGCTTTCCCCGCTTGCCGAGTCGGAATCCATACCCACAACGACGGAGCGATGGCGGCCGCCAACTCGATCGAGGCGGTGCGAGCTGGAGCCAGCCAGGTTCAAGGCACCATCAACGGCTACGGAGAGCGATGCGGCAACGTCGATCTCTGCTCGGTAGCCCCGACCCTCGAGCTCAAGATGGACTACCGCTGCCTCCCTTCGGGCTCGTTACGAAAGCTGACCAAACTCTCGCGCACGGTAGCTGAGCTGGCCAATCTGGCCCCCCGAAAAAGTGCTCCCTATGTCGGACGCAGCGCCTTTGCCCACAAAGGCGGGATGCACGGCCACGCTATGCGGCTCAACCAGTATTCTTATCAGCACATCGACCCAGTCCTGGTGGGGAACAAGACCCGCATCCTGGTGTCCGATCTGGCCGGTCGAGGGAATATGATGAGCAAGGCCGAGGAGCTCTCGGTCAAACTCGACCCCAACGAAGCCAGCGAGTTGGTCCAGGAGATCAAGCGACTCGAGCATGACGGCTATGTCTTTGAAGGAGCGGACGCCTCAGTCACCATGTTGATGCGACGACGCCAGGCCGAATATCAACCTCCCTTCGACCTGGTCGACTTCAAAGTGGTGGTTGAAGACCGGCTAGGCCAGGGCATCACGGCCGAAGCCACCGTCAAAGTCAAAGTCAACGACGAAGTGATCCACACCGTCGCCGAAGGCACTGGCCCCGTCGACGCCCTCGACACCGCCCTCCGGAAAGCCCTGGTTCCCCTCTTCCCACAACTCGGGAAATTCCGTCTGGCGGACTACAAAGTCCGGATCCTGGACGGCGACAAAGGGCCAGCCGCCACCACCCGGGTGCTGGTCGATTCCCAAAACGGCAAAAGAAGATGGACCACGGTGGGAGCCAGCCGAAACATTATCGAAGCCAGCTACAAAGCGCTCAAAGATAGCTTCGAATTCGGAATTCTGGAGGTTGGTTATGAAAGCCCGGCTCTGTCTGCTTCCCGGTGATGGAATAGGTCCCGAGGTTCTCGACCAGGGGGTTCGTGTCTTGGAGACAGTGGCGACCGTCTACGGTCACACCTTCCGCTTCGAGACCGCGTCTATCGGGGGATGTGCCATCGACGAGACAGGTGACGCCCTACCCGAGGACACTCTCGACGCCTGCCGTGAGTCGGACGCGGTGCTGCTGGGGGCGGTGGGGGGACCGAAGTGGTCAGACCCCTCAGCCCCGGTTCGCCCTGAGCAGGGCCTGCTCAAACTGCGCAAGGAATTTGGACTGTTCGCCAATCTTCGCCCGGTCAAAACCTTTCCGGCACTGGCCAGTCGGACTCCCCTCAAGGACAGTCTGGTCGGCGGAACCGACATTCTCTTCGTTCGAGAGTTAACCGGGGGAATCTATTTCGGCCAGCGACAAGAGACCACCAACGGTCAGGCCTGGGACACCATGGCCTACAGCGAGAAAGAAGTTGAGCGGGTCGCCCGAGTGGCCTTCGAAGCAGCCCAGGGTCGGCGGCGTAAGGTCACCTCTATCGATAAAGCTAACGTCCTGGCCAGTAGCCGGCTATGGCGCAAAACGGTCGAGAAAGTGGCTACCGACTTTTCAGAAGTCGAACTCGAGCACGTCCTGGTCGACGCCGCCACCATGCACCTGCTGACTCGCCCCACCGCTTTTGACGTGGTCCTGGCGGGCAACCTATTCGGCGACATTCTGAGCGACGAAGCCTCGGTGTTGGCGGGCTCACTGGGAATGCTCCCTTCGGCCTCTCTAAACGAAGGCCAGTTTGGAGTCTACGAGCCTGTCCATGGATCGGCTCCCGACATTGCCGGGAAAGATATTGCCAATCCTGTCGGAACGTTGCTGTCGTGCGCGATGCTGCTACGCTACAGCCTCAAATTGGAAAAGGAAGCCGGGGCCGTAGAGCACGCCGTCGAGGCCACCTTGACCGGCGGAGCTCGCACGGCCGATATCGCCCAGGGAGAATCCCTCTCCACCAGTCAGTTTACCGACCATGTCTTAAACCACCTGGAATCCCAACCGGTGGCCACCACCTAACAGGAGCAAAGCATGAGCAAGACGATGCTAGACAAGATCTGGGAAGCGCATGTCGTCACCCAGGACGCCGGCGCCCCGGCGGTTCTCTATATCGATACCCATCTGGTCCATGAAGTCACCTCTCCCCAGGCTTTTGCGGTCCTTCGGGAACGCGGCCTCAAGGTGCGGCGCACCGACCGAACTTTCGCCACCATGGACCACGCCATCCCGACCCGGTCGCTTCAGATCGACCTTTGGCCCAGCGACGCGGCCAAGCAGGTTGAAACCCTTCGCACCAACTGTCGGGACTTTGGGGTCCAGCTGTTCGACCTGGAAGGGGACCGACAAGGCATCGTTCACGTTATCGGCCCGGAACTGGGGATCACTCAGCCCGGACAGACAGTAGTCTGTGGTGACAGTCACACCAGCACCCACGGCGCTTTCGGCGCCCTGGCTTTCGGCATCGGCACCAGCGAGGTGTCCCATGTGCTGGCCACTCAATGTCTCCTACAGCATAAACCGAAATCGTTCGCCATCGACGTCCGGGGCGAACTCCCCCCGGGAGTCACCGCCAAAGACATCATCCTGGCTATCATCGCCAAAAATGGTGTGTCAGGGGGCAATGGTCACGTCTTTGAATATCGCGGGCCGACGATCCGCGCTCTCGACATGGCCGGGCGGATGACCATCTGCAACATGAGCATCGAGGGCGGGGCCCGGGCCGGGATGATCGCTCCTGACCAGACCACCTTTGATTACCTGAAAGGACGGCCCTACGCCCCTCAGGGATCAGACTGGGAAGCGGCCGTGGAGGCTTGGAAAAAGCTCCCCAGCGACCCCGATGCCAGGTTCGATAAAGAGATGACTCTCGACGCCAGCCAATTGGCGCCCATGGTCAGTTACGGAACCAATCCCGGCCAAGCCATACCGATCAACGGCACAGTGCCGACCCCCGACTCTTTCTCCGACGACCACGAGCGACGCTCCGCCCTGCAGTCGCTTGAGTATATGGATCTCACGCCCGGCCGCCCCATCGAAGGTCAGCCGGTCGATATCGTGTTTATCGGCTCTTGCACCAACGGACGGATCGAAGACCTCCGAGTGGCCGCTCAAATCGTGCGCGGCAAGAAGGTGGTCGATTCGGTCACGGCTCTGGTGGTTCCCGGCTCCAAGCAAGTCAAAGTTCAAGCTGAGCAAGAAGGTCTGGACCGGGTCTTTTCCGAGGCTGGTTTCGAGTGGCGCAACGCCGGCTGCAGCATGTGCCTGGGGATGAACGATGACAAAGCCGGGCGCGGCAAATATGTGGCCAGCACCAGCAACCGTAACTTCCAGGGGCGACAGGGTCCAGGAGCCAGAACGTTTTTAATGAGTCCGGCCATGGCCGCGGCCGCCGCGGTCCACGGCAAAGTCGTGGATGTGAGGCAACTATGAAACCGATAGACAAGTTGACGGCGCGAGCCGTGCCGCTGCGGGCCGAGAACGTCGATACCGACCAGATCATTCCGGCCAGATTCCTGACCACAGTGAGTCGAGAGGGCTTGGCAGAAGGGCTCTTTGACGCCTGGCGAAGTCGAGCCGATTTCGTACTCAATCAAAGCCAGTATGAGGGGGCCGAGATTCTCCTCGCGGGGGTGAACTTCGGCAGCGGCTCCAGTCGAGAGCACGCGGTCTGGGCTCTCACCGACTACGGGTTTCGAGTGGTGATCACCCCCGGCTTCGCCGACATCTTCTACAGCAACAGCCTGAAGAACGGCTTGCTCCCGGTGCAATTGCCAGAAGGGTTAGTCAACTCTTTCATGGAGGCAGTCGAACAAGATCCGCAGATCACTCTCTCAGTCGATCTTAAAGCCCAAACGGTGACAGGTCCGGATGGTCAGGCTCACTCCTTTGACATCGCACCGTTCCGCAAGGACTGCCTGCTTCAGGGTCTTGACGACCTGGGCTATCTGCTGGACAAGGAACCCGCCATCAGTGCCCACGAATCTTCTAAAGCCTGATTTCAGGATGAGCATGTTTTAAGGCTTGTGGAGTACCCTCATCCCGTTATGCACGCTATTCTGAATCGTTAAAATTCGGCGGGTTATTCGGCCCGCACTTCGCCCCCTGACCAGCCCACCCCCTCCCCGGAGGAGCCCTCCTCGTCTTTGGCCGGCAAAGCTTTGGGCATCGGCGCTGCCGCCCTATGGGCGCCGGTCAAAGCCATTCAAGGAAGCTTCAACAGCGCTGGCCAGTCCAGCTTGAAGGCGCTTGGGGTCGACTCCCTGGAGGAAGGGAGCCTTAAAAAGTATACCACCATAGCCTTCAAAGCAGCCCCTTATGTGGTCGGACTGGGCCTCGCTTCTATCCCGGCGGTCGCGTTGGGGGGAGCCGCCGTTGCAGCGCTGAGTGCTGGGTCGCTGGTAACGGCTGCGGCAGCGGTCGGTGCGGGGGCTCTGGGTGCAGCTGGATTCGCCCTGCTTGGGAACTTCGCACCTGGAATGCTTGGCGGAGGCGTTGCCGCCGTCCAAGGAGCCGGCAAGGGAGTCAAGTCGGTCTACGACAAGCTGGAAGATCGACACCCCGCCGTTCGGTGGGGAGCGACCATCGTCGCCTCTCCCTTTACCGCCATCGGTGGGGCCGTCGGTAGTGCTTTTCAATTCGCCAAAAAGACGCTTTTGAGAAAGAAGGCTCCACCGCTGGTTGGGTCAGCCTGGGGCTGAACGGGGTCGAAACCGCTGTGGCCGTTTTCGACGTCGCCACGAAAGCGGCAACCGTAGGCGGAAGCGCCATCGCCCTGCCTCTTTCCATCGGGGGCAACGGCAGTTTCATCGCCGGTTTCGCCGGCTTAGCTAAAGGCTGCAAAGAAGGTGCCAGGCAAGCCTACGAGTGGGGTCAACGACAGTTCTAAACGGCAGCCAGGATGCACAAGATGGTGTCTCTAATCCATCTCAGTTCCTCCGGCGCCAGTCCCCCTCCAAAGGTGAAATGGCGCTCGTCGCTGACAGCCCGTATCGCCCCTCCCAAGGCGAAGAAGGAGCCGGTTCCCACAATCTCCAGTTCCTCTAGCTGAGAGAGGGGGATCTCCACCTTCTGATTTCCGGCCGCGAAATGAACGGCCTGGTCAGTGACGGTCACGGTCGCTTCTTTATTGACTCCCCCAAGCACACCTGAAACCCTCTTGATAATGGAACCAAAGGCCGCTATGGCGAAGACACCCATCAGCAGGAACGGAGCGGCCGAAGCGCGGCTGCCCATCACACCGAGCGGAACCAGAAATCCGAAAAACAGGAAGATCAGGAAGGGCAAAGCCATCACCAGACTGATCATTTGAAACGAGCCAAACCCGGGTGGTGGGATGCGAAAGGTGGCTTTCTTGCCTTCGATAGTCAGGTCACTCTTGGCTTGTAAAGGTCTCTCCGGCATTTCGGGAACCTCGCCCGTGCGCCGGAGTCTTTCCCCGTGGTGGTCGAAAGAGGAACCAGAAGACCCCACCATTTCGAGAGAATCCCCGCTTGGCGGTCGAGATTCCAACCCGACCGTGCGAAGACGATTCCGCCGCCCACGGTCGCAAAGATTCCCCCAAAAGCGAAGGCGAAAAGGAACGGCATACCGCTGTTCGTATTGAGGAAGGGGACCGACATGACACCCAGTCCGACAAGAAGGAAAGGAAGACCGAACAGACTCTGGCATCCTCCCCCGTGCGTTTCTGTTAGCTTTTCCACTCCCTAGTCTTCGGGATGGAAGGCCAGCTTCTTGCAGGCGGTTCTTTTGGTCGTGATGAACCTTATCAAAGTGAAGCCGATCCAGCCAAAACTTTTCTTGTTCGGTGTGACCAAACGGATTCTCCCTAACTCCTCAACCTCGAGTGAGCCCACTCCCCATGACCTGGTTGAGGTTCGGGGGGAGACCGACACCCAGGCCCGTTGGGAGTCCTTGAAATCGGTCGCCCGCAGCGCTACGGAGTTCAGCCTTCCCCTCACTCTCGGCTGTCTCTTCGGGATCGAAGGCGCGCTCGTCGGGACAGCCATCTCGACGACCTCAGGTGCTTTGGGAAGTGAAGCGTTGTCGATTCCCGGAAAGCTCAAGGAAGGAGCTTCCAAAGCCGCCCTGTCTTTGGGTATTGCCCTGAGCTTCGTTCCCTTCGGGGGCGTTTTAGGCGGGATGTTCGGCACTCAGGTCGGCATCAATTTCGTCAAAGGCGGCTCCCTGCTAGCTGCGGCTGGCCTACCCTTTGTGGCCGGCCAATCAACTCGGGACCGTTTCGAAGAGGGAGCCGACCTGAAACTCCGACCCAAGGCCTTCGATCGGCCGATGTTGGAGGCACTCGGCTCGGCCCTGAGCGAGAAGTCGATTGAAGCCAGTGGAACGGCTGCCAAACAGGTCGCCCTGGCCTGTCAACATCTCGGACCAGCAGCCGTCCTAGCCCTGGCTGATCGGGTGGGTCAAAACCTCCTGACTCCCGCCGCGGTCGACCGGGTTCGTGACGCTTCGATGAAAGCCTATCGCCAGGCCGAAAGGCGAGAAGACGGCGTCGTGTTGGCCGAGATGAACGGGACGCCTGGCGCTGCCACTGTTAAGGATATCATTCTCGATCCCCGCTTCGTTGAGCATTTCGCCGATCGACCGGCGGTAGTCGATTGGGTTCACGGCCACGAAGCCAGCCATATAGCTCACGGCGATCTCCTTAAGAGTGTTGCCAGACGGGCTTTGATCGATATGCTAAAACGCTCAGCCTGGACCTGCCCCAGTCTGGCTGCGGCCACGGTGACGCAGCTCGAGAATCAGA
>CAYRFU010000066.1:11763-23113 GCA_964423525.1 uncultured Burkholderiales bacterium
ATTGGGAGCGAAGAGCTGACCGAGAAGGTTGGGACTTCGCCCAGAAAAAGGGCCATCAACCAGAGGAGACCCTGGCGGCCGTCGCCGACTTCTTCATCAAGAAAGGGCCGGTCGACCCCGATGTTCAGGCTCAACTCAGTCCGTCCCCCGAACTCCGCTCCCACCCTGAGGATGAGGAGCGGGTCGAGAACCTCTCTCGCTATTGGCAAGGCCGTTAGCTGCGGAGGATGACGAGGTTGGTCTAGCTGGCAGCGAGCGCGGCTCGTCCATTTTGGGCGGGAGTTTAGAAGCCCTCACCAGCGAGGTTCGGAGCCAGGCTCAAAAAGTCGGCTCGGCCAGCGGTATAGCCACCAGCTCCCTCGGCCATGGCCGCTAAACCGTCCGACTCGACCCCTTCACCCATCTGATTCTCAGCCCAGGTAGCCATCGAGTTCATCTTGGCCATCTCCATAAACTCCTGTTCCCAAGCCCCCATCTGCTCATCGGTTAAATCAGGGTTACCTTCTCGAAGGCCGTCGAGTTGTTGTTCCAAACTGATGGTAGAGCCATCAGGAAGTTCCAGACCTTCCTGCGAGGAGTAAGCCCCCAGTTGGTCTCCGATAAACTCTCCCGCTTCGATTTTCTGGTCCTCCGAGAGAGCACCAAAGCCTTCATTAGCCTGGTTCCAAGCTTGGTTGGAATCGGCCAAGGCCTGGGTGGCCATTTGGTTGCGTTGCTCGGCCGGCAGAGCGGCGATCTCTTCGGCCGACATATCGCGAGGTGGCTTACTCTCCCCCTGGGCCTCGGTCAGGTCGGGGATTTTCAGCTCTTGACCGGGTTGAAGGGTGAAGTTCTCGTCAAGACCGTTGACCCGCGCCACTTCGGCCTTAAGCTTCTGACCATCCTCGGAGTCGGGGTCGACGCCCGCATGATTGCGAAGGATTCCGTCGACGGTACTATTCTTGGCGTTACCGGCCTCCCATTTTTCAACCTCGAAGGTCTTGGTTTTGACACCCTCGCCGAAGGGGTTCTCGTCGTCGGCTTGGGCCTGACCGGTTTCGGCGGTATCCTCCCCCCCGTACGCATCGGTCAGACTATTGATCCGCCCGCTGTTATCTTCGTTGGGATCTTCGACTCCGTTTTCTAAAGCAACTGTGTCGCTGGCGACAACACTGTTATTGGTGGGGGTTGGGGTTGCGGTCGCGGGCGTTTCGGGCCTGCGCACTGGTATGGTTACGGCTGGTGAACTACCACCAATGAGGGTTGTGGCGGGTGCTGACATGATACTGAATCCTCCAATTGCCCTCAGCCTACCGTTCTGACCTTGCTAGGCACTTGCCATCAGTGCCCCTAAAGTTAAAACGATGTTAACATTTGTCAGTCTGCCCAGGTTGCGCTTCTTGTGCTGAGGGGTTAGAGTGGCCCAGTGACGCGCGCCTCTCGCAATATGGTCCTGGCCACTTTCTTCTTCTCTTTGATGGCCCTGGAAGTGAAGATGCTACCGGGGATTCCGGTCTACGAGATCGTGTTTTTCCGGGCTGCCGTCACCCTGGTCCTATGCGTCCTTTTCTTAGCCGGCGGCAAAACTGACCCTTTCGGTCACAATCGCCCGGTTCTTTTTCTCAGGGGACTCTTTGGAACCGTCGCTCTTATGGCGTTCTTTACCATGCTCTCGGGGCTGCCCCTGGCCACCGCCACCACCATTCAGTATCTAGCTCCCATTTTCACGGCCCTCCTCTCGGCCGTTCTCCTCCAAGAGCAAGTGAGTTGGTGGCAGTGGTTTTGCTACGCCTTAGCTTTTGCAGGTGTCGCCACTGTGAAGGGATTTGACGCAAGCGTCAGCTGGTTTTACCTCATCGTTGGAATGATAGGCTCACTCGGTGCAGCCTGTGCCTACGCTTGCATCGCTCGACTCAAAACTAGCGAAGACCCTCACGTCATCATGTTTTACTTTCCCCTGGTGACTCTGCCGGTGGTGGCACCCTATACCCTCACCCATTGGGTGGCTCCCTCCTCCAATGAGTGGCTCCTTCTCCTGGGAGTGGGAGTCACGGTTCAAACGGCTCAGTATTTCATGACCCGCGCCTATCAAGAAGGCAAAACTTCAGCAGTGAGCATCATTAGCTACTTCGGAGTCGTGCTGGCCCTTTTCTACGACACGTTCTTGTTCCAGGCACCGCCACCCCCTGAGGCGCTGGTAGGGATCGGCCTGGTCGTCGCAGGCCTAATTCTCTCAAGCGGAGTCACTCGCCCCCGCCCTTCCTCAACCTAGCCTCAGCTAACCAGCCTATGTATCTGTAGCCGCCGGAAATAGTGGGCTCAAAGGCTCGGGTAATGGCAGGAAACTCCTCCCGGGAGTTCTTAGTCTGACTCAGAGGAAGGAAGTTCGAGATCCTCGAGCACCAATTCTGGGCCCTCAGGGATTCTTGGAGTAGGCGGGATGTTGGCTGGAGGGGGAGGCGGGCCCAGGCCGGTTGGGGCAGGAGCCTCGGTCTCGACTCCCGCTTCTTCTCCGAAATTCTCGATGTAGACGCTTCCAGTCCAGTGCATTAGAACGACCCCTCCGTAAAAGGCGATGCCCATCGAGATGGCATAGCCGAGGTAGAGGGGTAACCCTGAAACGAAGTTTCCGAAAAAGCCCAGGCCGAAAGCAAAGACCACAAACCCCATGACCACCGGAGAGTAGTCGGTCACGGCTGCCCTGACATCGGCCAGAATCGAGGAAACCTGAAAGGCGGCTTGCCACTTTTGTTGGTGGGCATCACGGGCCAGAGCGATCGGAACCACCGATAGACCCACCACCATGAGCATCAGAGAGCCAAAAAGCAGGAAGTTAGACAGGATCGTCTCGGGAGCGAAAAGAGAGGAGGAGCGATGACTGGTCAACAAAACCTTCACCGAATAGAGCAAAGCGAACGGCAACAGGTAAACGAACCAGACGGCAAAAGAAACGAGGCCAGAAACAAGCATATGGCCATAATCTTTCCACTCGGGCAGTCGAGGCTCGTCCCGCAGTGAACCCTCAAGCACTCTTTGAAGGTAACCGAGGGCCAGAAAATAAGGCACAACGAGCACGCTCAGGAGGAGAAAAACGGTCTCCACACCCGTCTTTTTCCAAACAGCTTCGTCACGGTTAGGGAAATTGACGGATTGCATAATACCGGCTGCCATAACTATAAATTGCGCACCGAGCCGATTTCCCCCTCCCCAATCTTGGAATGCAATGAAGACTCACCCGAGAGGTCTTAAGGCGGGAGCGGAGAAACGCCGCTCCACATTTTTTCTTGAGGAGATACCATGAAGAAAACCGTCCACGTAGCCGTCACCGGCGCGGCCGGCAACATCGGTTACGCTCTGGCCTTTCGCATCGCAGCCGGAGAGATGCTCGGAACCGACCAAACAGTCTGCCTGCACCTGATCGAGATTCCCCCCGCTATGGAGGCTCTAAAAGGCGTCGTCATGGAGCTCAACGACTGTGCTTTCCCTCTCTTAGACGGCATTGTCGCCACCAGTGACCTGGCCGAAGGATTCAAAGAAGTCGACTACGCCCTACTAGTAGGAGCCCGACCTCGTGGCAAAGGAATGGAGCGCAAAGACCTGCTCGACGCCAACGGCAAAATCTTCGCTCCCCAGGGTCAAGCCTTGAACGACCACGCCAACAGCGACGTGAAGGTTCTGGTGGTGGGCAACCCCGCGAACACCAACGCCCTCATAGCCGCCTCCAACGCTCCCAAACTCGACCGCCGCCAGTTCACCGCCATGACCCGGCTTGACCATAACCGGGCCTTGAGCCAACTGTCGGAGAAAACGGGAGTCCACTCTTCTAAGATCAAGAAGATGATTATCTGGGGCAACCACTCCTCCACCCAGTTCCCCGACATCGGTCACTGTATGGTCGAAGGCAAGAAGGCCGCCGATCTGGTCGATGCCGGTTGGTATCGAGAAACCTTCATCCCCACCGTTCAAAAGCGAGGGGCAGCCATCATCGCAGCCCGAGGTGCTTCTTCAGCCGCTTCGGCCGCCTCGGCCGCTATCGACCACATCAACTCGTGGGCTTTGGGAACTCCCGCCGATGACTGGGTCAGTATGGCCGTCCCCTCAGACGGGAGTTATGGGGTGAAAGAAGGCGTGATTTACTCCTTCCCCTGCACCTGCGCCAACGGCGATTATCAAATCGTTCAGGGCCTTGATGTCGACGAGTTCAGCCGAGAGAAGATGAACGCGACCGAGCAAGAGCTTCGCGAAGAACGTGAAGCGGTGGCCGCTCTCCTGTAGCTTCCCTAGAAAGGGCCCCGCTCCGGCGGGGCTTTTTTAGTCAAGTAGGGAGACCGGAACTCGGAAGCGTAATCCCAGACCATGACCAAGCTGTTACGCTGCCCAGCCTGCCGCAACAAACCGTTATCGGCTCTGACCGATACAGCCACCGGTCTGGAGGTGGACACTTGTGACGAGTGTCTGGGGGTATGGTTTGACTCGGGTGAACTCAGTACGTTCTACAAAAGCCCTGACCTTCTCAAGCGACTCAATCCAGTGGGAGGTCAGAGTCTTCACCACACCTATGAAATTTCCACTCGGCTGCGCCGTTGCCCGCGCTGCCGCCAAGGCATGGAACAGCCCTTGGTAGGTGGCATCACGCTTGACGTGTGTCGTGAGTGCCGCGGCATCTGGTTTGACAACGGGGAATTGGCAAAAGTTACGGAAATCTACCAAAAACGAGGCTTGAAAGGCGACGAGATGGTTGCCGAACAGATTCGGGACGGACTGAAAACCGAGCGGGGGCTGGTGGATGACGCTTTCGCCGCGCTCAACTGGTTCTTCACCTCATTCCTGGGAAACCGAATTCGTTAGTTTCCTCGGCTCAGGCAAGCGGCCATACCCCAGGCCTGGCCCTTTCGAAACGTCGCGACCGCCACCACACTTTTCTCGGACTTGGGATAAAGATAGTGAGGGAGCGGAGGGAGCATCGGCATGGGCGTGGGTTCCGTCTTTTTCTCTTCGTCTTCCATAGTCTTAGCGTAGGCGAGCTCAACTTCTCCCTCAAGAGCGAGTTATGAACGCGACTTTGCCAATGTTGCAGAATTGTTAAAGAAGTCCCAAAAGACGGCGCGATTATTTTTTGCCGGGTCCTTAGGGCGTCTCGAAAGCACCTAACTGAAACAGTTCGGTACGATCCGCCACTTTGGTCAGCTTGGTAATCCGGGGTAGCGTTCCGGTCCAAGCCACCACTTGGAAATCCACCTCGCCCGGACGCACCCACAAGGGGGGCTCCCAATAGACATCTTTCACCCCTCCTCTGGTCAACGCATAGTCAAAGGGGATCTGATAGCTTACAGCGTTCTGGTCTCGAAAGACGATGCCTAGATAGTTGACGACCTCGCCTTCTTTCTCAAAGCCACCCTCCACCTCGACTCGGATACGAAACTTGCCTCGAGTTGAGAACAAGCCGCGGTTAGCCACTCGAAGACCTTGCTTGGTCCACCACACCAGAGTCTGGGGCTCTTCCTGAACCGCGTAATACCAGACCTTAACGTCTTTCAGTTTAGGACGCTCAAGGTCGGCCCAAGCACCCGCGCTCAGCCATACCAGCAACAAAAATAGGCCTGGCCACCTCATCAGAAAACTCCTTCTGAACTGGGAATGGCGGCCTTTTTTAGGCAAGCCTAGCAAAATCCTTTTGGCCACCTAGTATTTTCTTCAGACCATCGATTAGGTCGCCAAGGTATTATCAGCCGGGTTGACGGTCCCGGCCGAGTCCCCAGTTACAAACCGCGACGTCCCCGCCAGCAAGTCGGGACCACCCAGGTGGTCAGGCCCACTCACTTTTTGTGATAAGGTGACGGCATGGCTAGACTCCACATCACCCCGGGACTTGGTGGCCCTGAAGCGAAAGAATGGAAGCACCTTCTCCTCCGGCAGTATCGCCTCTGGCTGGAACGCGAGCAACAAGAATTTTCCCAAGGGGAAGTCGAACAGTCGGTGTTTCTCGAAAGCGACTGGTTCACACCCGAGCGGCTTGGCTCAGAGATCGGGGTTCATCAACTGGTCAGAGTCCCGCCGAGCGACCCACTGGGTCGTCGCCACACCAGCTTTGCGACGGTCTGGTTGGAGGGGAGTCGGGCTTCAGAAGAGACTTGTCGGCTCTACGTCCTGTCCCCTGAACCTGAGGTCAGGAATCTCAGGACGGGAGCCGCATCCACCAAAGTCCTGGAGGTTCTCGACGGCTGGCTCGAGCACGCTCCCTAGAAATCAGGCCGAATGACGGTAAAATGACTACGGGATTCTTCGCGATGACGGAGCTCGAAATGCGCGATTTAGTTTTTGGCGGGGGTTAGGGTGAGAAAAATCCTGCACTATGCCCTGGGTGGAGGACACGGTCACACCCTTCGCCAGCTAGCTATCGCCAAGGCTCTCCGTCGCCTCTCCCTGGCTGAGGCCGTTTTGCTCGTGCCGGCTAGAGCCCAGAGCTGGCTGGCCGAAGAGGGATTTGAAGTCCATAGCCCACCGGCCAAGGCCACCTCAAGCCAACAACGGCTGGCCCGCTGGATGGCCAAACTGTTGGCCGACCTCGACCCTGACCTGCTGGTGGTCGATGTCTTTGTGCGCGGTGTTTTAGGCGAACTCGGTTGTTTAGAGGAAAGTCCACCTCGAGTCCTCGTGACCCGCTGGGTTCAGCCAGCTTACTACCGTTCTAAGGGAGTGTTCGACTTTCTGGCAACCTACCAAGCCGTGCTCTGGACTGAACCCGCTCCAGATGTGGTGCCCCAGCGGCTCCCCTGTAACCTCAAGCAGGCCTCCATTGAGCCGGTTGTCCACGTAGACCAGTACTTGACCAGGAGCGACGCTCGTCTCCGCCTGGGCCTTAGCGACACGACGAAACCCGTAGTGCTAGTACTGGGAACGGGCTCCAACAGCTTTCAGCAAGAGCTCCGCTCGGTTCTAAGACAAAGGGACTGGGCACTTCAGTTTGCTTCTCTTTCTTTGCCCCCAGACGAGTGCACCGTCCGTCTCTGGCCGGCCGGACGTTACTTGCTGGCTGCTGACGCTGTGGTCGCAACAGCAGGCTACCAAAGTTATTACGAGACCTGGCAGTCTGGCCGACCGACCGTCTATCTGCCAAGAAGAAGGAAGTACGACCAGCAGGGCCTTAGAGCCCAAGGCCAGCTTTGGTCAGCCCATCGCGGCCTGGTGGCTTGCAACCCAGAAGAACTGCAGCAAGCACTAAGCTGCTGCTTGCAACAGCCACCCAGGGAGCTGGAATTCTTAACAGGCGCCGACCAGGCCGCCCGCTTCTTAGCTGACAGACTTTGGCCCCGACCAGATCCATCTGGTCGAGGCCAAAGTTCATTCCGTTAAGATGGCTTGAAAGCCGCCTGGGTCATCGCGAAGGCCGAGACTCCGCCGGCGATTCCTGACACTCCGAGCAGAGCCAAAACGAAGGCGCACTCAGGTTTCAGGATTTTTTAAGGACGCGAGCAACCTTCACAACCCACCCGTTGAGGAACTTTGGAGGTCGTTCGTTATGCCCATACCGGGTCTTTTCAGCCTGCCGCAATCAGCGGTAGCAATCCTATGCGCCGCCAGGCGCCCCCTGGCAGCAACGTCGAAAACACAGGCTTTGAAGACCTGTCGGAAGACGCCGTTGAACTGACTACAACTGTCACCGATTTTGCCGGCCCGAGCGGGTCCCAGGGAATGCAAGCTCTGAAGGTGAGCGGTCTCGCTCTGGGAGCCGTAGCCGTGTTTGGCGGCCTGATCTGGGGCGTCGCCAACACCGAACACGTCGGCCCCCAGGACATCGGCGTGGTCTACAACCGGGTGACCGGCGAGGTTGAAAACCTCGACGAGCGCGGGAGCATCTACCCTTTGATCGACTATAACCCTTTCCGTGAGCGAGTCGAGTCGGTTCCAGGCACTCCCCAAACCATCGGCAACGGTCGCTTACACGGTGTCGAAATCCGCACCTCGGATCCTTTGGATACCACCGCCGACTTCGTGCTCCGCTACCGAGTTGAAGACGCGGCCGACCTGATCCGCTACCACGGCAGCGTCGAAGCCGCCGACCACGCTGTCTACAGTGCCTTTCGCGAAGTAGCCCGCACCGAATCCGGAAGCTTTAGTCTAACCGACCTTCAGGGCATTCGTACGGCCCGTCAGGAAGAGGGAGAAGCACAGCAGGTTCGCCGTCGTGCCGTTCAGTCTTTCCTGAACGGAGTCAATGAAAAGCTGGAGCAGCAAGTTGAAGAGTCCTGGGGCTCGGGGCTCGCAAGCCGACTCTCCCGTCCGAGTGGTCACGGTGGACCTCAGAGACGTGGGGACTCCCGGACCAACGAGAAAGAGCCGCCGAAGCTTTGCTGGCTCAGGGGCTAGACGGTTAAAACAACTTTGCCAGTGGTACTGTTGCTGGCCACCAAATGGTGAGCTTCCTGAACCTGCTGGATGGGAAAGACGCGGTCGATAATGGGCTTCACCCTGCCGCTTTCCAACAGGGGCCAGACCTCCAGGCAAAGAGCCTTCAGAATGTCGGCCTTCTCTTCGACCGAGCGGCTACGGAGAACCGAACCTCTTAAAGTGAGTCGGCGGGTTAACAAGCGTCCCAGCGGCAAAGGCCCTGTCTTACCCCCCAGCAGTCCGATATTGATCAACCGACCTCGGGGCCGCAACGCTTGAATGTTGTCCTCCAAATAAGCGGCGCCCACCGGGTCGAGAATCACGTCGGCTCTTCCCCAGTCTTTCACGGCCTCAAGCCAGGGGCCGTCGTGACGATTGGCTGTAGCTGCTGCCCCAAGCTGACGGCAAAACTCCTCTTTAGCCTGGCTCCCCACGGTGGCGAACACGGGATTCCCCCAGCTGGCGCAAAGTTGTAAGGCCGCGCTTCCTACGCCGCTCGCAGCAGCATGAAGTAAGACCTGCTCCCCCGGCGCAAGCTCGCCCTCGCGCCGCAGGTTGAGCCAGGCGGTGGTAAAGACTTCGGGAACTGCCGCCGCTTGTTCTAGGCTAAAGCCAGCTGGAATGGGGAGGGTTTGGACTGAGGGGCAGGCTACCAGTTCGGCATAACCTCCCCCAGCTAAGAGGGCGCAAACTTTCTCCCCCACTCGCGAGGCCGGCACCCCCTCGCCGACCCTTTCGATCACCCCGGAGCACTCTAAACCGAGAATCGGGGAGGCGCCGGGGGGCGGGGGATAGTGACCCGAACGCTGAACCAGATCAGCTCGATTGACGGCCGTAGCAGCCGTCCGAATCACAACCTCGCCAGGCCCGGCCACGGGGTCGGGATAATCGCCCCAGATGAGTTCCTGGTTGTCACAGAGGATGGCCTTCATCAGACCGTCTTACAGACTCGCAGAACTTCCTCCAGCGAGACGGAGCCCTGGTAGACTTTTTCGATACCGTCACTCAGGAGAGGTTTGTAACCCTGGGAAAGGGCGCACTTTCGGAGGTCTTCCTCGAGAGCGGACGAGTTGATGAGGGAGCGAATCTCGGGCGTGACTTCAAGCAATTCGTAGAGACCGATTCGGCCTCGAGTTCCGGTATCATGGCACTCCTTGCAGCCTCGTCCGTTGTACATCTTGGGCTCTAGTCCCTCAGCAACGAACAGTTGACAGTACTCAGCTGGCACCTCCCGCTCCTCTTTGCAATTCGGGCAAAGTCTTCGGGCCAGCCGCTGGGCTAGACCGCCCAGCAGAACCGATCCGATGAGAAAGGGCTCGCACTCCATATCTCGGAGGCGGGCCACGATCCCGATCGAGTCGTTGGTGTGGATGGTCGACAGCAAAAGGTGACCGGTGAGGGCAGCCTGGATGCCGATCTCGGCGGTCTCCTGGTCTCTTATCTCACCCACCAGAATAACGTCAGGGTCCTGTCTCAAGAATTCGCGAAGGGCTTTGGAGAAAGTCACCTTCTTTTCTTCCTCGCGAGGGGCTCGATTGACCTGAACCTGGATGATTCCCGGCATCTGGTATTCGATCGGGTCCTCGACTGTCAACAACTTCCGGTCTGGTCTGGCGATCTCTTTGAGACTGGCATAGAGAGTCGTACTCTTTCCAGAGCCGGTGGGGCCGCATACCAGAATCATTCCGTAAGGCTGGGAGAGAATGCCACGATACTTCTTCTCGCGGTCCGGCTCAAAACCGAGGTCAGAAAGGGTTAGGGTGAAGGCCCCTTTCTTGAGGACACGCATCACCACGCTCTCCCCCATCGGCACCGGCACGATACTCACCCTCAGGTCGAACTCTTTGCTACCGATGCGCAGAGAAATTCTCCCGCCCTGTGTCATCCTCTCCTGGGCGATGTCCATATTGCCGAGCACCTTGATCCGCTTGACGAGTGCTCCCATCTCCTCGGGCGGGAAGTGATTGACACGGCGAAGCACGCCGTCCACGCGGTAGCGGACATCCATGCCGGCGGGGAAAGGCTCAAGATGGATATCGCTGGCTCCGGCCGAGATGGCCTCTTTGATCAAACGGTCGACCGCCTCGACGGCCGGGCCCTCCAAAGCCTCATCCCCAAAGGACACCTGAGCGCTTTGACTGGTGATCTCTAACACCTCAGCATCCAGGTTCTTCCTCTCCAAAAAGGTCCCCCAGGTTGCGTCAGCAGCCAGGTGGTGACTTCGGAAAGTGAACTCCAAAGCGTGGTCGATCAATTCGGGGTCGGCTTTGACCAAAGTCGGGGAGTAGGCGTTGGCGGTGGACATGCCGATGCTGTCATAAATATGAACGTCAGAGGGGTCTTTACAGGCTACCGTGATAGCCCGCTCCCCTACCTTTCCAATGCAGATCCCCTGGATGGTGCGGCAAAGACCTTCGGAAAGACTTCTGGCCACCTCCCGATTGAAGTCGATCTCGCGTAGGTCGACGAAGGGAAAGCTTGCCACTTCCGGCTCTGGCTCCCGAGCCGTGTCCTCCTCCTCTTGCTCAGGTTGACCCTTTTTGCCGAACAGAAGCGACCACATTGAAAACCGCTTGCCCGAAGTCTCGCGAAGACTCGAGCGCCGGCTGGGCCTTGGGCTGAGCTCAGGTTGGGGCTGGTCGTGGGAGTCGGTCTCTGGCTCGCATTCCAGGGCTGGCGACTCTGGCTCCTCTCTCCTCTCCAACAAGAGACTAGGAAGACTCAAGATCGGCTTCCCGTTACCTAGCAGCTGGCCAGCGGCAGCTGCTGAGGAAGGCCGTTTGTCGGGGTCCGTCTCGAGCAAATTCCCGATCACCGTGGCCAACTCTGGCGGGCAGCCAGGACGAAGGGCCAGAATCGGTTTCAATTCGGCTTGACCGTACATCAAGAGCTTGGACTCCGGTGGAACCTGTCCCGTCAGGAGATAGTAGAGAAGAGCACCCACAGCATAGAGGTCGTGCCGAGGGTGACTCGATTCACCCAT
>CAYRFU010000066.1:23123-23876 GCA_964423525.1 uncultured Burkholderiales bacterium
CAACTGCTCCGGTGCGGCGAAGTGTGCGTCCCCCTGGGAGCGAAAGGCCGTGCCACTGCTTTTGGCCCCCTCCTCAAGCATCTTGGCCAGGCCAAACTCCCCGACCTTGATCAATCCGTGGGGACTCACCATCAAGGTCGCCGGTCGAAGGTCGCGATGGATGATCGGATTGGGTTGGTTGTGGAGGTAGTCTAGCACCGACAGAAACTGGTTGAGATAGCGGCGCACCAACTCGGGGGGCAGGCGCCGCTGGCTGCGAACAAACACCTCTAGGGTCGTGCCCTTCAGTTCGTCCAGAACCAAATAGATGTCGTCTCCTTCTTCGAAAATGCCTCGCACTCGGGGAAGGTTTCTGTGGCGAAGGCGGCCGAGGGTGCGACCTTCTCTTAGGATCTGGAGGCGAGCCTGCCGCTGGAGGGGGTTGCTACCGCTAGCCCGCTGGTCCAAAAACGGCATGGTCCCCTCGAGCTTCCTGAGAATCAAGGGCTGGCCAGTCACCTCGTCGTGAGCCCTGACCAAAGTGGAGAAACGGCATTCCATCAACGGCGAGCCCATTCGATAGCGCCCCCCCAGCAGAGTCGCTTTGAACTCTCTGGTCGACTTTTCTCCACGCGAAAGGTCGGTGGTGGGAACACCCATCATCGCATCGGGCCGGGCCATCACCGGGACACGGGCCTCGGCTCTGGCCACTACCGGGACTGGCGCGGGGGCCTGGGGCGGGGCGCAGCGCGATGCCAACCGGATCGATGTCGG
>CAYRFU010000067.1:0-10445 GCA_964423525.1 uncultured Burkholderiales bacterium
CTCTTGGAAACCGACTCCGGCCAGCACGGTGCGAATGCGGGCGTCGATGGTGTGGGGTTCGGCCGTCTCGTAACGGTTTTGAAGAGAGCCGTACTGCTTGAGGAGCTTCTCGAGTTGGTCGCCTTCGACGCTCTCCATCTCACCCTCGAGGCGGCGCAGCCCTCTTTCCATTTCAAAGACCGGCTCAAAGACGAGAGCCATCTCCTGGTAGAGGGTGTTGTCGGGTTCGAGTTGACCCTCTTGACCCAAATAGCCTAGCTCACAGCCGCCCTCCAGCGAGACCGTTCCCTGGTCGGGTTTTTCCTGGCCGGCCGCAATCTTGAGCAGGGTGGTCTTGCCGCAGCCGTTGGGCCCCACCAGGCCCACCCGCTGACCGGGCTTGAGCGCGAAGGTCAGCTCTTGAAATAGTTGGCGCCCACCGAAGGCCATGGCGAGATCGCTAACTGACAGCACGGCGACCTCCAAAAGCTGCCGCTATCGAGACGGTTTGGGCGTGAATATCGACAATATCGTCGGGGTCATGAGCGTAGCCGCCTCCCATGGTGACAGCTATCGGGAATCGCCCCAGGCGGTCAAAGACCAGCTCATCCCGCCGCCGCAGTCCGGCTTTGGTCAGGCTTAAGCGGCCCAGTTTGTCCCCTACGTAGGGGTCCGCCCCCGACAGATAGATGACCAGGTCCGGTTGAAACTGCGAGAGAACCCGCTCAAGACCCCTGTCAAGAGCTCGGAGGTACTCGGCGTCTTCGGTTCCGTCCTCGAGGGCGATATCCAGGTCACTCCTCTCTTTGCGAAAGGGAAAGTTGTTAGCACCATGGATGGAAAAGCTAAAAAGACTCTCGTCCCGGACCACCAAAGAGGCAGTGCCGTTGCCCTGATGGACATCGCAGTCGAGCACCAGTCCTTGCTCGATTCGACCCTCAGCCTGCAGGGCTTTGAGCGCCACCACACTGTCGTTAAACACACAGAACCCCTCACCGCGATCGCGGAAAGCGTGGTGTGTGCCGCCAGCCAGATTAGCCGCCACCCCTTCCTGAAGAGCCTGACGACAAGCTTCGATGGTCGCTCCTGTGGAACGACGGGAGCGCTCCACCAGTTCGGGGCTATAAGGAAAGCCGATTCTTCGGATCTCCTGACGCTCGAGGGTTCCTGTCTTCAGGCGCTCCAAATAGCCCCGGCTGTGGACCCTGAGAAGTTGCTCGTCGCTAGCGGCCACAGGAACGAGCAACTCCAGCCCCGGATGAGACTGGAGTCGTTCTCGAAGACGCCGATACTTGACCATGGGAAACCGGTGCTGAAGGGGCAGCGGCAACTCGAAATGGTCGCAGTAGAAGGCTTTCATCCCGGGACTAATACCCGGCCGGCCCAAGAGGGCCTGCTATTCGTAGCGATTCCCGGCCAGGTAATAAGGGAGACTCACTCCCACCGCGACTCCTCCGGCCATTCCGCCGACCATAGAAATGGCGGCCAGTGCCGGGCTGACATCGCCCAACAGCTTGGCCAGCACGATGCCACCCAGAATGGTGGCGGTGCCGGCGGCCACTCCGATGGCGCGTTGGCCGACGCTGGGCTCGATGACATCTTCTGGTCCTCGAACGATATTCTCGGTGGGTTCCGGCTCAGGGGCCGAGGCAGAGCGGGTAGGCGTGGCGGGGGTGAAAACTCTGTGGGCGAGGGATGTGGGTTGCATGTCTGTACCTCCTTGGTGTTGGCGTCCGAATTATGTCATCGCGCTCTGAAACTATCCTTAATGGATTGGTGAGAAGGGTCACCGATCGCCGGAAGGCTTTCGATTAGACTCTGATGTTACCAGAAAGAAACGAGGTGCTTCCGATGAGAAAATTGAGCTTACTGTTCACCACTTTGATGGCCATGGTGTGCCTGGTCGGGCCGGTTTCGGCCCAGACCCTCACCCCTCCGGGTTCGAAGGTGATCGTCACCCCTTCATCGGCTGGAGCAAGCTTCCCGTCGTCGACCTATCGGGCTCCGTCGGTCCCCAATCAGCCCACCATCCTGCCTTATCCCAACCAGTCCTATCCCTACTACTATAACCCCTATTACGGTTATGGAGCCTACTACCCGGTCGACCCGAACGCCAATTTCCGTCCTCCCTACAGCAGTGACTACTACGGATTCCCGCCCTATCGTCGTTAGCTTTCACGGCTCTGTAAGGGTCTCTCGCTAGGCTCTCGAAACGATGAAGATACAGAGGGTTCCCCAGACAGCCACGCCGACCCAGCGCCTCCAACTTGAACGAGCTCGTGAACCGTACGACCGGATCTGCACCGAGATTCGTTTCGACGACTACCTCGACCGCCGAGAGCTGAATGCAAATTCCTACGATTGGCTTCGAGTCATTGGCGAGACGACGGCCACTGGGGCTGTGCCGGTAGGCCTGGTGCAGGCGGTGCTGTGGCTTCACAGCAAAGGGGATGAGGCGATCAAGGAGCGGGCCGATCAGGTCCTCGGGAGCTGGACTCGGCGAGGCGCTCTCGATATCCAGAGCGAGAAGGGACGAACCTTCAGTCGGAGCGGCGAGCAAGTGGTCATCGATTCGAGAGAGCCGTTGGGAAAAGACGCCTGGTCCAAAGATTTTCAAAGGGTGGCTTACAACGCCCGCGACCTGGAAGGCTTTTGCGAAACGCTCGCCGATCACCCCAAGGAAGCCGCGGCCCACTTCGATGAGATTGCCGAGCTGACCGCCACGGCTGCCGACGAATGGACCCTGACCTTCAGTCCGACCAGGCTCCTGGGGAGTTTGACGAAAGCTGCCCCTGGTAAGGTCGACCGACCTTTCTTGGAAAAGCAGATTCCCCTCATGATGGAGTCTCCCGAATCTCATAGGGTGCCCGAGCTTCTCCAAAGCTGGTGGAAAACGGACGCCGAGTTGGTGGCCCCCAGCCTGGAACTGGTGGTCGAGCAGCTGGGAAAGGAAGGGGGCGACAAATTCGCAAACCTTTTCTACCAGGCCATCACGAGGTACGACTATCGACCCAGCCCTCGGGCCATGACCTGGTTGGCTCAAAGAAGCCTGGCCATCATGCCGGTGACTCCCAGTCCCGACTGGGAGCCCCGCCACCTGCTTGGCAGTCTGGTCGAGGTCAAACGTCGGTATCCCGAGCTGATCGAGTCGATGGCCATCGGCCCTAACCAGGAGCCCCTCGAGGATGTCCTCTATCGAAAGTATCTTGACCGCACCAGCAACTATCAGGGCGACATGCTCTTTCGGGAACTCTCCAATCCCTATCCGTCCCCCTTTATCAAAAGGTTTTGCGAGTTTGTCGAGTTGGAGACGCGACGCGAGGATCTGTTAGACCGTTGTCGAGCCACCCTCTCTCAGACGGTGGACCCCGACCAGGCTCCGGGCGAAGCGTTCGTTGCTCTCGGGCTGGTGGCCCGGCTGGCCCATCAAGAGCCTGAACTGAAAGAGGAACTGCTGCCCCTAGTGGGCTTGCTGGAGTTTGGAAGCCGCCAGTTCACCAGCCTGCAGGACTACACCCTTCGGCTCTTCCAGGGGAAGCTCATAGAGACAGAACTTGAGTCCCTCCACGAAGTGCCGATCGAACGAATGAGTAATCGGTTGGATTTTCTTTTGACCACCTGCCGAGAGCTCAAGCTGCCGGAACGAACCGAGCAAACTCTGTCGGTGTGGGAAGGCCTTGCTAGACAGGAAGGCTTGGGTTACATCTGCGATGCTTTCGAAGACCCCGAAGAGGCTTATCAGGCTTTTGCCAGTTTGAGTCGGGATCCGTCCCAGCGGTCTTGGGCTGACCGGTGGCAGCGTTTCGAGCGGGTCAGAGGTCTCAACCCTGAGCGTTCGGTTGAGCTTTACGATCTGGTCGCGTCCCACTCTCCTGATGAGGAGGCTTGGAACAGTCTGGCGCCGGCTCTGGCGGCCAGTGACCACGAGGAGATGACCGCTCCGCTGTTCGAGCTACACCGAGACTTGGTGACTTCTCGGCCTGAGGAGACCTCCCAACTGTGGCAGCAGTTTCTCAATCTTTGGGACGGTCAGCCCCAATCTTTCGATTCCACCCTGGAGAACTTTAACTCTCTCCATCAGATGGCCAACAGTTCCGATGAGGGAACCTTCGAACTCGAAGACGACGCCGTTTTTTTCAACGGCGAGATGCTCTCCATCCGTCAGGATTGATGAAGGTCGCTCCATCTGTCTTAGGTCGTGGCCTGGTAGTCCGGGCCGGAAGCGAGGTGGACGCATCGTGGCCGAGAATTCGGGTCGACTCGGCCGCTCTGAGAGAGCCAACACTGGTCGTCACCAAGCTCTATCTGCATTGGCTCCAAAGAAGGCCGGTGGTGGTGGAGTTAGCCGTTTCCAACGAGGCCCTTCGCCAGCCTCAGGTCGAGACTAGAGCTGCCTACGAGTTGCCCCACGATTTTGAGTTTTCCCAGGAACGTCTCCACTTCTTGGTTTGGGCTAACAATGCCGACGCTACCCGCCAGGAAGAGCCGATCTGGTGGTATGACCGTATGGCTGCCAAACTTGGCTTGAAGGAGGAATGCTGGTGCGATGGTGGACCACGAGACAAGCTGTCTTTACCGGTGCTTCATCGTGAGACTCTCAAGTTGGGTCGAGTCACGAGTCGCCCTTGCCAGTCGATTGAGCTGGACCGGTTGACCCCTAGACAGAGAGAGGCGGTTACTCATCCAGGCGGCCCGGCCCGGGTGATCGCCCCGGCCGGTTCCGGCAAGACTCGGGTCTTGACCACTCGACTCCGATATCTCGTTCAAGAGCGAGGGGTAGAGCCGGAACTGGTCACCACGGTTGCTTACAACGTGAGAGCTATGAAAGAGATGAGAGAGCGAACCGAGGATCTGGGAGAGCGGCTTCAGATCCGCACCGTCCATTCTCTAGGCCTGGCTATTCTGCGAGAGCTGAAGAATCCTCGAGTGCTCAAAGAAGGTGAAGTGCGTCGGCTGCTGGAGCCGATCTTGCCCCCTGCTGCCCCAGTCCTCAATCAGGATCGGATAGGGCCCTATCTGGAAGCCCTGGCCAGAGTCCGATTGGCCCTGGTCGAGCCCCGAGAAGTCGAACGAGAGCGGGAGGACGTGCCCGAATTTTCACGCGTCTTTGAGACCTACCAGAACCGCTTGGAAGAGCGCAATCTGGTCGACTACGATCAGATGGTCTACGGTGCCATCGAGGCTCTCTGTCGAAATCCCGGCCTAAGAAAAGCCTGGCAGGCTCGTTGTCAGCATCTTTTGGTGGATGAATTCCAAGATCTGACCCCGGCCTTTTTGATTCTGCTGCGCCTCCTATCAGCCCCCGCCTATCAGGTGTTTGGGGTTGGCGACGACGACCAGGTGATTTATGGTTACGCCGGGGCCACTCCCGACTACCTGGTCGATTTCGAGAGCCTCTTTCCCGGCGCTCGACTCTACGATCTGGGCACCAACTTCCGCTGCCCCAAGCCGGTGGTCGACAGCGCTCGATACCTCCTGGCCAAGAACCGGGTGCGAGTCGCGAAGACCATCGAAGCCTGTGAGGGGGCACCAGAGGCCGGACTCGAGGTTCACTCTGTCAAGCCCAGATTGGAGGCCCAGGCGGTGGTGAGCCTGGTCGAAGAGTTCTTAGAAGGCGGGCTGGAACCTGACCAGATCGCCGTTTTGGCTCGCGTCAACTCCGTTTTATTACCTGTTCGAGTTCTGCTCCACAAGGCTGGGATTCCCCATCTCTGCAGTCTCTCCCAGAGCTTGCTGGAACGGACAGGAATCCGCACGGCCCTGGCCTACCTTCACCTGGCTGACTCGCCTGAGGATTTTCATCCAGCCGACCTACGAGAATGCCTGCGTCGTCCTAGCCGCAGGATCCGTCGGACTCGACTCGACGAGTTGACCCGAGTCCGAAGCCTCGATGGACTGAGCCGTCGCAGCAGCAAATTCGAAGACTGGGAAGAGGAGATTTTCGCTCAGTTCATCTGGGACATCCAAAGTCTGGCCAAGACCCTTCGAGGGCAGGGCGTCGGCGCTGCTCTTCGCTACGTTCGCACTTCCATAGGCCTGGGGGTCGAGATGGACGCTCTCGACCGGTCTGCCGGCAAAAACGTCTCCAGCGGCCATGTTGACGATTTGTTGGCCCTCGAGCAAGCTGCTGGCCAGGCGAGCGATGTGACCGAGTTTGAGCAAGCCCTCGTCACGGCCTTGGAATCGGAAGCCCGTTCAGGCGTCTGCTTGTCTTCAATCCATCGGGTCAAAGGTCGAGAATGGCCAGGAGTGATTGTTTTCGGCGCTCGACAGGGGCTCATGCCTCATCGTCTGGCTGCTAAGAGTGAGCTAGAGGAAGAGCGTCGGGTGTTTCACGTGGCTTTGACCAGAACCAGCGGCCGGGTAGTCATTCTGGCTGACAAGAAGAATCCTTCTCCCTTTATCCGGGAACTTTCGCCGCCACCTCCTCCCTTGGCGCCGGGCCAGACCGTTGTTCACAAGACCTTTGGGGAGGGCGAGATCGTTCGCCTCAAAAAAGGGGTGGCCACGGTTCAATTCCGAGAGGGGCCCCGGCGTAAAGTGAAAGCCAGCTTTCTTTCTCCGGTCTAGTAGGCTTCGCCTGAGTTATTGGCTCACTTCGACCTCCGTATCAGGGTTGGGGTCGCCATTGGGGTCTTTGACCACACCAGCCGGGATGGAGACTTTCACGATGGGATAGGTCGTGTCGACCTCAAGCTGATGAAAATTGTCGTTGTCGTTGACGTCAGCCACTGAGAGGGGGGTAAGGGGAACCAACCGACCGTCCTGGTCAACGTGGACGGTATAAGAACGAAAGAGTTCTCGGCATGATCACCCTTCATCGGTAAGACAACGCTTCAGTTGGCTGAGAACAGGTCGTCTTGGCGATGGAGTTGCTCGAGGAGGTCTTCAACCCGCTTCTGTTGGGTGGTGGGCCTTTTGGCTTGGCGAATCGGATAGCATAAGCCACGTTGCTTGCCGGGGCTGAGTTCCAGCCAGGCCCTTTCGGCCTTCGGGTCTTTCTTTAGCGCTTCTTCTAGCGCGGAAGGGAGGGCGACGCGGTCAGGATCGTCGAGACGAAATTCGACCTCAATAGTGGGCCCTAGTTCCAGCCCGGCCCTCTTCATAAAAGACTTTGAGAGGATGAGATAGCGGCGACCTTGACCCGGTTGGAACGCTCCGTCCAAGGCGTGACCTTCGATTTTGGCCTGGACACGAAAGCGAGGCTGATCAGCCAGGGGCGGCCGACTGGCTAATCCCTCGGGGAGATAAACAACCGTGTAGGCAAAGCCGTCGAATTGATGCTGCGCGATCGGGGCTCGAAACCGAAACACAAAAACAAGTTTGGCTGGTCGGTGAAAAAGCCCTTTCGGACCCTGGGTTAACAGGTTCAGGACTCTTTAGGGATAGACTTCTAGAAAGGAGGGGTTCAACCGGGCGGAAAGAGAGAAAACCATCCATGAAGATTCCCGCGAACCAGACCATCGTGTATCTTGCTCCCATCGTAACCACCCAAACATTCGATCGCAAAACCTACGACTTCGTCGACACCAACGGCAATGGTAAGGCCGACCGTGAGGTCAGCTGGGGCCCCTTTACCGGCCATTTCGACTACACCGAACCGGCCCTTTCCCGGACCGTCCAAGAGATGGCTGCGGCGGGCGAGACCGTGGTCGGCTCGGACCAGGTGGAGTTGGAGCAGGTCGAAGCGATCGTCCGAAATGGCCACGGGGCCAGCCACACCTCGGCCCCCAAAACCTTCGACCCAGCCGACTTCGGTCTCGCTCAAACCAACCTCGATTGGGTCGTCGACGTGGCCAACCGCGAGTTCCTGATTTTTGAGAAGGGGTAGTGCGGGAGTCGACGGTTGTCGGGGCGGTTGGCTGGTCGCCTTCCGCCAAGAGCAACTGGAGCTCCAGGTCTGTCCTACCTTTCGGGAAGTGCTCGAGCTTGGATTTGAGTCCTTGGCCATCGACATTCCCATCGGCTTACCAGAGCTAGGACAGGTGCGCGAGGCCGACCGCCTGGCTCGTAAGATGATGGGACGTCGAGCTTCGTGCGTCTTTACGACCCCTCCCCGGGAACTGGTGAAGGCGACCGATTACGACCAGGTTCGAAGTCACGGCTTTAGCCTTCAGGCGTTCTACATCTTCCCCAAGATTCGGGAGGTCGACGAGTTGATGACGCCGAGTCTCCAGCAGCGGGTTCGAGAGACCCATCCAGAGTTGGTTTTTCGGTCTTTGGCCGGTGCCCCCATGAGTCTCAGCAAAAAAAAGCCTGAGGGGCTTCGGGAGAGAGAGGCCTGGCTACCCGATTTGAAGGGGATGTACGACCGGTTTCCTCGCAAGTTGGTAGCCAAAGATGACGTTGTGGACGCTGTAGCCCTCCTGCAGGCAGCCGAGCGTCATCGCCGAGGAGAGATTTCTCAGGTTCCTGACAACCCCCCCCGGGATCGCCGGGATTTGCGGATGGAGATCTGCTACTAGACGACGAACTCCGAGGCCAAATGGTCTCCTGGCGCGACATCTGGATTCTCTACAAACGAGAGCTTCGCTCGGCTCTGCGCGAATCCAACATTGTTCTCTATAGCATCCTCGTTCCGGTTTTACTCTATCCCCTGATGGTCTGGCTGATGATGAGTGCTATCTCTTTTGTCGATGGCCAGCAACAAGAGTCGGTGTCCACGGTGGCCGTAGAAGGGTTGCCTCAAGAACACGAGCGATTGAGGCAGCTATTGTCGGCCCACGATCGGATTGAAGTGGTCGAAAGCGAGGACCCGGTCGAGGGCCTGCGGAGCGGGAATCTTGACCTGTTGCTGCGGGCAGAGGGAAGGCCCAATCAGCTCGGGCTCGATTTTCTCTTGATGACCGATGACTCTAAAGAGTTAAGCAAAGTTGCTCGTCAGCGGGTGAGTGAGATCATCACCAACTATCGAGGACTTTACCTGGAGCAGGCCGTGCGCGAACGCGATTTGCCACTGAAAGTGCTTCAGCCTTTCTGGACCGAGTCGGATAATCGATCGTCTTCTCAAGAGGTGGGTCAGTATCTGTTGGGCGTCTTCCTCCCTTTTACCCTGATCGTCATTTTGAGCATCGGGGGTCTCTATCCCGCCATCGACTCCACGGCCGGCGAACGAGAGAGACAGACCTGGGAGACCTTGATGACCACGGCCACGAGCCGTTGGAATCTGCTTCTGGCTAAGTATTTCTATGTCAGCACCATGGCCAGCCTGGCGGGAATCCTCAACTTGATCGCCATGGTCGTCTCCATGCGCTCCATCATCGCGCCCCTGGCTCGCGACCTGGCTGATTCGTTGACCTTTACCATCAGCTGGGGCTCGGCCTTCGTCATTCTGGCGGGAGCGGTGTTGATGGCTATGATGATCGGCTCAGGCATGATGGTGCTGGCCTCCTTCGCTCGAACTTTCCGGGAGGGGCAGGCCATGGTCACTCCAATCTTTATGCTGACCTTGCTGCCCGTCTCGATCGTCTCCGACGGCTCGGTTTCCTTTTCAGCTCAATTGGCTATGGTGCCCGTTCTCAACATCGGGTTGATGTGGAGAGATGCCATCAACGGCATCTATGAGTGGGACTTGATCGCCATCACGTTGGCCGTTCAAGTCGCCTGTTTAGTGGTGGCGGTTTGGTTGGCCAGTCGCATCCTGGCCTACGAAGACTTCGTGATGGGGAGCTACGGTGGGAGCTTCTGGACTTTTGTCAAAGACCGACTCCTCAGGAGGTCGGCGTGATTCCGGTTGAGGTGCAAGAGCTTTCCAAGACCTACATCGACGAAGGTAGGGGGAAGGTCGAGGCCGTCAAAGGCATCAGCTTCGACTGTCAGCAGGGCGAGGTGTTCGGCCTTCTTGGCACCAATGGGGCCGGCAAGACCACCACCCTGCGAATGCTCAGCACCTTGCTGGCTCCTACGGGAGGGCGGGCCACGCTCATGGGTCACGATGTCGTCAAAGAACCTGAAGAGGTTCGCCGCTGCATCGGTTTCTACTCGGCCAGCACGGCTCTCTATCCTCGCCTTACGGCTCGCGAGACCATCGAGTTCTTCGCCCAGATTAACAAATATCCAGCCGCTCAGGTTCAAGACCGGGTGGAGGAACTGGTCGAGAGGTTGGGCATCACCGACTATGCCGACGCTCGGGTCGAGAGGCTCTCTAGCGGGATGAAACAAAAAGTTTCGATCGCCCGCACGGTGGCCCACGATCCTCCCATCATTATCTTTGATGAGCCCACCGTTGGCCTGGATATCCTCAACGCTCTGGAGTTTCACAAGATTGTGGCCGAGCTGCGCGATAAGGGCAAAACCATCATCTTCTCGACCCACATCATGAGCGAGGCCGAGAAGCTGTGCGATCGGATCGCTATCATCAGCCACGGAACCATTCTTACCTGCGGGAGCCTGTCAGAGTTGAGGGAAGAGAGCGGACAGCACTACCTCGAAGACGAGGGCGCCGTGCTGGATATTGTCGACCTGTT
>CAYRFU010000067.1:10455-23193 GCA_964423525.1 uncultured Burkholderiales bacterium
TACCTCGAAGACATTTTTGTGGCCGCTTTGAAGGCCCTGGAGTTGCCCGCCGAGTGAACTGGTCGACCGTTCTTGTCTTCTTGACCCACGAGCTGAGAATGGTCTACCGCGACCACCGGACGATTCTCCTCTCGGTGGTCCTGCCAGTGGCTCTGATGCCGATCCTTTTGATGGCCACTCAGACCATCCACGCCCGCAAGACGGGCCTGAACTCGGATCCGATTTTCCTCTATGAGGTCACCGGCGGCAATCGAGAGGAACTTAAAAGGCTGATCAATGTGAGGCTCTCCGACCGGCGCTTTAAGGAGTCCCAGTCGCGCGATAGTGATGCGGCTTTGGCTCGAGGAGACGTTGACTTCGTCTTGATCGCCGAGAGTTTGGAGGAGACTCGAGAGCGAGTTAAGACCCCATCGACTGGCACTCCCTCCCAGACGGTGGCCAAGAGCGTCGAGCAAAGGCTGCCAGGCGTGCCGGTGGTGCGCATCGCCTTCCGAGCTGACCAGGACCGCTCGGTGCGAGGCTATCGTGAGATCGACCAGGCCCTGGCAGACCTTCGCAACGAGCTGGTGGAGGACCGTCTTAAGGAGGAGGACCTGGTGATTCCGCACCAGGGCCTGTTCGCTACCAGGCGTCATAATTTAGCCACCGATGCCGAGGTGACGGGGGCCACGGTCGGTCCCTACGTCACGGCTTTCCTGGTTTTATTGTTGCTGGGTGGAGGCTCGGTCGCGGCCATGGATATTCTGGCCGGCGAGAAGGAGCGGGGTTCGATGGAAACTTTGCTGACCTGCGCCGCCAGGCGTGAGGAGATCGTTTGGGCCAAACAGGCTACCGTCTTGCTGGTGGCTGTGGTGATCGCTTTGATACAGGTCATCAATGTCTTGTTTTATGTCACCTTCAGGCTGATCGAACTTCCCCAGGACTTCAAGCTGGTGATCCCCCCTTTGGCGGTGGTGGCCTTGCTGGCCGCGTTTATCCCGCTGGCCGCGCTGCTAGCGGCCGTCCTTTTGGCTGTATCCGGTCGCACCTCATCCTACAAAGAAGCGCAGCTTCTTTACTTCCCGGTTTTCGTGGTGTGCGTGGTCCTGGCTCTGGCGGGGGTGTTGCCAGAGGTCACCAGTCGCAGCGCTATCTGCTTGGTCCCTATCGCCAACACCGGAGTTGCCGTCAAAGAGATTTTCGTGGGTCGATACGACTGGTTAAGCCTGTTGGTGGGGGGGCTGGTCAATCTCGGATTGGGGGGCTGGTTGGTGGCTGTCACCACCCGCCTTCTCACTTCCGAAGAACTGGTCACTCAGGGCGCGGCTTCAGGGGCTCTCGATTCCTTCGAACACTTTTCTCGTCGTGTTCTTTACTGGTATGCCGTCTTGGCCGCCGCTCTTCTGGTCATTCCACCCAACGTGGAAGTGTTGGCCGGGTTGACCGGCCAAGTTCTTTTCAATCAACTGGTGCTGTTCGGCCTAGTACCGGTCGGGATCGTTTGGGCCTATCGCCTGAAGTTTCGGGAGGCTCTGGCTCTGCGCTCTTTCCATCCAGCTGTCTGGCTGGCTATCGTCTTGATGATCCCAGGCAGTCAACTTACGGCCACTGGGTTTTCCCTGGTGCTGGACAAGGTTCTACCGATGCCCAAGTCGATGGCTGAGGAGATGGCCAAGTTGTTGGTTCCCGAGAGCTTGACTTTAGGCTGGCTGGTGCTCTTTCTGGCCGTCTTGCCGGGAATCTTTGAGGAACTCGCCTTTCGCGGGGTGTTGCTCTACGGTCTCCATCGCCGCTTTCGGCCGATCGCCTTATGTCTGGTGGTAGGTTTGGTCTTCGGTGCCTTCCACATGTCGATCTATCGAATTTTGCCGACCGGCTTGATCGGCGTTTTGCTCACGGCCGTGGCCCTCTCAACCGGCTCCATCCTTCCCGGTATGCTCATCCATATCGGTAACAACGCTTTGGGAGTGATCGCTTATCGCTTTACGGTCGATCTGGGCTCTCTCCCGCCCTGGGTCTACCTCCTGGGAGTGGCTCTGCAGGCTTTAGCGTTTTACATTCTCTATCGACATCGCACTCCTTACCCCGACCTTCTGGACGTTCGTAAGACCTAGCACTCTCTTCACCATGACCTGAGCTTAGGCTGATACCCTTACAGCACCCTAACAAGGCCGCAAGGTATTAGGAGGCGATCTCGATCTCGACCCCGTTGATGTCGAGGATTTCGTCGTCGCTTTTAATCCAGTGACCTGGCTCAGGTCGATTGAGCAGGCGTCTGGCTGTCTGATGGTCAGCCCCTTCTAGGAGCAATTGAGAGAAGCGGCCGGCCGTTTCCCCCAAGTTCTGACCCTCTGACAAGACGCTGTCGACGATCGCCTTGAGGCTGCTTTCCATTTCGGGCCAGGAGGCGGGTCGGGTCTTGAGCGCCGTTGCTAGAGCTTCAAAATCCTGGTCATAGGGGACATCGAGAGCCACCGTTGCCTCCAAGGCGGCGTAGCCGGTGCTGTAAGGGTGCTGGGGCGAAAGCACCTTTCTGAAAGTGGCCAGTCTAGTAGCCACGTGAGAAGCACTCAGTTGGGGTGGGCGATTCACGAAGATTCTCTGAAGGTCTTCGTCGAAGCAGTCTAGTCTCTGGCTCTCGGGCAGCAGGGAGTAGGTCTCGAGAAGGGGGTCGAGGACCTCCACCATCTGGGCTTGGATGGATGCGAAGCCAGGGGATTCGGGAGCCAGAGCATACCGTTTGGCTAGAAAGGCTACCACGGCAAAAGCCTGCTCTGCATCGAGTTCCACGGGACCCAGGGTGCACTGCTCCAAAAGCTGCCTTCGAAATTTTCCCGCCTCGCTCAGCCGATCGTCGATTCTGAAAAGGTCCTTTTGATCGTGTTGTCGGCAGGCTGAAACGACCTCGTCCAGGGCCGAGACGACCTCTGACGAGAGCTCTCCTGCGGCTATCTGGCTAGCCAGAGGGGCCAGGCTGAGACTTTTACCAAAAAGATCGGCCGGCAGACTCCATCCGATAAGAGGAATCGCCTCCTCCCCCCATTCCTCTGCCAGGCAACCTTCCACCATCTTCCTAACGTTCTCATTGGGACTGTCGCGGAGCGCTCCAACTGCCAGTTTTGAGCGTGGGGCATCCTCTCCTCGGAAGGCTTGTCGTAAATGCTCCTTCAGCTCCTCTTCGCGTCCGCCTAAGACCGCCAACTGAAAGAGCAATCTGCTCCCACCCGTGGCCAGCGGGTCCCCTCTCTGGCTCTCCAACCGGGTCCAGAGGTTCTCTAGCCACTGACTGGCCACCCCAGACAGGGGCACCAACTCTTGTTCCACCGCAACTTGGAGGTCTTGACACCCAGCCGGGTCGCGCTGCCGAAGGCTGGCAAGCACTCTTAGGAAAGGCTCGTAGCCGGGGCTTTTTTCCCCGTCCACAACCGAGATCTGGCTAGCCATCCAATCCAGCTGCTGGGGGTCAGGTTGCCACCCGTAGTCGGTGGCCGCCTTCCGGAAGAGAACGTGGTTCCAGTCGAGCCAGCGAACTGGGGATTCATCGGTGAACATCCTGAGGGTGGGCTCGACCAGTTCCGGCTTCTTCTCCCACCACTTTTCGAGCAACCGATAGCCGTGATGGCCTTGGGACAGACTTTCCCACATCAGCTCGCGAAAGCCTGGTTTGCGGGTAAGGGTTTCATCGATCAGCTCCGGAAAGAGGTCTCCCATCGCTTCATAGGCGTGGACTACCCAGGCCGGCCCGTCTCCCCCGTACCCTTCAACCAGCAATCCCTGGGCTTGAGAGTCGTCCGCCAACTCCTCGACCATGGTCAGATAAGGCTCCAGAAGGGGCTTCAAACTCGCTTCCTTGTGGGCGGCCTTGGCCAGCACGGTAAAACGCTTCAAATTGTTCTCGTCGATATGGAGGGGGTCCTGGGCCAGGGCCCCCTCCAGGATGGCCGCGGCTCTTTCAGGTTCTTCTTGGTTCAGCTTGATGAATCTCTCGACCCCGACATCGGTCGCCCTTCGGCCAGCTGGAACCGAAATATAGTGGGAGAAGGCTGCCGCCTCTTCTCGTTGGGGACGCGGCCTGCCAAGCTGAACACTGTTCCCTTTCACGTAGGCTCGATGCTCGACGACCTTTTCTTGCCAGGCTTCGACAGGCGAAACCTCGACCAGACCCTGTTCTAGCCACTGGCCTAGAGTTTCAAGGCAAGAGTGTGTGACGGCCTGAGCGCCACGCTGGGCGCCATGGTGAGCGAGATGGGCTACCAGCCTGGGGCCGTTTTGAGAGGGGGGGTGCTGGGCCAACGAGGTGAGGGCTTCCAGCAGACCCCCGCGTTCCTGGGGGTTGTCTTGGCGGAGGGCGATATCGAGTTCTTTCTCGGCACCTTTCACCTCGCCTGAGAGATGGACCCAGTCCGACAGGCTGACGTTGCCCACCAAAGCCTTTCTCTTGAGCCTATAGGTGAGCACTTCTTGTTGGGGCGAGAACTGATCCTGAGCCCCCTCGTCGCTGGCCGAAGCGGGTCGAGAGGCGGGCCTCAAGAGCGGCCTCCAAGTCACCGTCGTGAGTCTCTCCATTGGCCTACTGTCTCAGGAGGCCCTCAAATTGTCGTGAAAGCCAGTCTGGGGGAATTTCACGGTTTTTTAAGGACAGAGGGCGAGCTTGCCAACCATGCATATCTCACCTTCTTTTTCCCGTCACGATTATGGCAAAGTGGGCGGTTCGACCGGGGCTTTTGCAGGCAGCCTCGCTGGGCGCCTCTCGACCCCTCTGGCTTCGGCAACGGCCGGTGCCTGTCTAACCAGCACCTACGTCGGTCACCCCGCAGCTACAGTAGCCGGTGCCGTGGTGGGCCTGGCGGCTGGGCTGATGCTCGAGCTAGGGGCCAAGCCTGGACCCCCACTACACTTCCCATTCTACCAACTCCGCCCAACGAATCCAGCAGGTGGCTCAAACAGCCCAACCCGGAGACATTCTTATCAGTCACTACGATGCGCCCCTGGCGGAGATGGCCGGTCGAGACCATCAACTGCTCCACCTTCGACCCAACTACCGTTCGGGAAGCTCGGCCCAAAAGGTGATAGAGGCCGCTCGAGAAGAAGTGGGCAGGGCCCACTATGACAACGCCTACCGGCTCAACAATGGCAGCTACTACTGCACCGAGCTGATTTACGAGAAGATGGCCGAGCACGCTCCTGAGGTTGAGGTCGAGCCCTGGAAGCTTGGTCGCTTGGTGCTAGTTAGCCCCGACGACTTTCTTGACAGTCCTGAAACCAGGGTTCTTTCCTCAAGCGACAGCAACTTTTGGCTCAACTGTTTGTCGACGGTGAATTAGCCCCACAGTCCTTCAATGCGGCTCTTGAGCGCGTTAGGATTGAAGGGCTTGAAAATGACGCCGGCGAGTCCCTCGGGGATGGCACGATTCTTGAAGAGGTTACGGTCGGCGGTGTAGATCAAAACCGGGATGTTAGCGTGGCCTGGCTCCTGGCGGATCTGTTCGAGGGTGCCAAGGCCGTCGAGTTCGGGCATGTGGTAGTCGAGAAGGATGGCGTCGGGAATTTCTTGTTTGACCCGACTGACCGCGTCTTTGCCTGAACGAGCTTCGACGATGGTCCAGTCGGTGACCAGCTCAAGGGAGAGCCGGACCAGATCGAGAATCTGCTGTTCGTCATCGACCACTAAGACGGTTCGCATGACACTCCTAAGGTCGGGTTTGACCGGTGCCCCGCACCACGTACTTGTAGGTGGTGAGCTGTTCCACTCCCACCGGGCCCCTGGCGTGGAGACGGCCGGTCGCAATGCCGATTTCGGCCCCCATCCCGAATTCGCCTCCGTCGGCAAATTGAGTGGAAGCGTTATGCAGCACGATAGCACTATCGACCTGGTCGAGAAACCGCTCGACGGCTTCAGAGTCTTCAGCCATGATCGCTTCCGTGTGACCCGAGCTGTAGTGGTTGACCCAGGCCACCGCTTGCTCAACCCCTTCGACCAGCTTGAGCGAGATGACCGCATCGAGATACTCTGTGCCCCAGTCTTGCTCATCAGCCGCTCGGATTCGAGAGTCGATTTCGGTCGCGGCTGGCTCCCCCCGCACTTCGCAGTCCAGTGACTCCAGCCGGTCGACCAGGCCAGGTAGAAGCCGGGGGGCGATAGAGCGATCGACCACCAACGATTCGGTCGCTCCACAGATGCCCGTCCGTCTCATTTTGGCGTTGACCACTACCTCGACGGCTTTATCGAGCTCGGCGCTCTGGTGAATATAGGTATGGCAATTACCGTCGAGATGTTCGAAGGTCGGAATTCGACTCTCCTCGATCACCCGCTTGATCAGGCCTTTGCCCCCTCGGGGAACGATGACGTCGACGTAGTCGTTCATCCGGAGCAAGATTCCCACCGCTTCTCGGTCCTGGGTCGGCACCAGGCTGACACAGGTGGGAGGAAGACCGGCAGCGGCCAGACCGTGGTGGAGACTGGTCATAATCTGAGTGGCCGAGTGAAAACTCTCCGACCCGCCTCTCAAGATCGCTGCGTTACCCGACTTCAGGCACAGGCCAGCGGCATCGGCCGTCACGTTGGGTCGAGATTCGTAGATGATGCCGATCACGCCCAGGGGGATAGAACGACGCTCGATCTTCAGGCCGTTGGGACGTTCCCAGTTGGCCAGCGTTCGGCCGACAGGGTCTTCCAGGGTGGCGATCTGCTCAAGACCAACAGCCATCGACTCGATGCGCGCCGGGTCGAGTTGGAGCCGATCGAGAAAGGCTCCGGAGAGGCCTTTGGACTGGGCCGCCTGATGGTCCTTGCGGTTGGCTTCGAGGAGCTTCTCCTGGCTTTTTCGGAGGTGTTCAGCGGCTTTCTTTAAAGCCTCGTCTTTGGCGGCGCGAGCGGTTTGAGCCAGAATTCGGGAGGCGTTTCTCGCTTCCCGTCCCAGGCGGTGCATCTCTTCGGTCAAGTTTGCGGTGACGTCCATAGCTTCCTATTCGGGGCTCAGGGCGTGTCGAGCCTGCCTCTTGAGAAAAGGAGGAGGTTGCTGTTTCGCCAGGCTGTAGTCTCTCTCCAAAGCCTCCGGGCTGCAGCCAAACTCTAGGAGGGTGCGAGCCAAACGATTCGGTGAGAGTCCGGCGGTAGCCCCGGTCCTCTCGAAGAGCCAATCGGAGAAGGTCAGAAAACGTTCAAAGGGATTCGCTTTCAAGAGTTCCCTCAAAGCGTGGGGAAACCGTCCCTGGTTGGCAACCAGGTCCCAGTAGCGGGCGAATCTATTCATTCTCTGCATCGTGGTGAAGTCGAGGTCGCGGTTGGCCAAAAGGGAATAGGGAGGGGAGGGGCTATAAATCATTTCGAACTCGTCGTCGTGGCGTACGATAGGGGTGCCCCGCAGTCTTTTGAGGATCCCCACCTGAATCTCCTGAGGACCCAGCTCCACCAGGCGATTGAAACCTTGGCCAAAGCTCTCTAGCGTCTCTCCCGGCAGGCCCACGATCAAGTCGGCGTGAACGTGAACCCCCGTCTCATCTCTGAGAAAACGCAGGTTCTGTTCCAGTCGCTGGTAGTTTTGTCGACGCGAAATACGAACCGCGACCTCAGGGTCGAAGGTCTGGATTCCCACCTCAAACTGAAGGGCTCTCTCGGGAAACCGCGCGATCACCTCTTTAAGGGGCTCGGGCAGGCGGTCTGGGATCATCTCGAAATGGCAGAACAAACCGGGTCGATGGCGAGTCAGGAAGAATTCCAAGATGGCCCGGCTGCTCTCGACTTTCAGGTTGAAGGTGCGATCCACAAATTTGAACTGATTGGCCCCTCTCTGGTAGAGGGCGTCGAGTTGTTCTAGCAGCGCCTCGAGCGGGAAGTTTCGCACACCCGGGTCGAGCGATGAGAGGCAGAATTCGCAGCGAAACGGGCAACCCCGAGAGGCCTCCACATAGAGCACCCTTTCGGCCAGGTCGCGGTCGCTGTAAAGAGAGTAGGGGAAGGCCAGTTCGGTCACCGAGGGACGGCCGCCAAAGTGAACTTTAGCCGGCCTTTGGCCGGCCAAGAGCTGGCCAGCCAGTTGAGGGAACACCTGGTCTCCTTCACCGGTGACGACATAGTCGGCCAGCTCGACGATCTCTTGTCGGTCGAGTTCATAACTGACCTCTGGCCCACCCACCACTACCGGCAGTTTGGGACGGAGGCGCTTGAGGAGGCGGACGACCTCAAGGCTGGTGTGAGCGTTCCAGATGTAAACTGAGAGGCCGACTAGAGCGGGGTTGTGAGCGAGAATCCTCTCGACCAGATCGACCGGCCGCTCTTTGATGGTGGACTCGACCAACTCGGTCTGACGGGCCAACTCTCCCAGGTTGGCTTTAAGGTAGCGGAGCCCGAAGGCGGCGTGGATGTAACGCGCGTTCTGGGTGGCCAGCACGATGGTCATGGTGGTTCACTTCTCTGTCTACCCAGGGATTCCGGCCAGTCACCGCTTTCCGAGTAGCGACGGCTCCTGGCCCAGGCAAAACCGGGCCATCGGCCCGGGCTAGAGGGGGCCCCTGCCTGTTTAAGCCGGGAGGAGCAGGCAAAACCGGGCCATCGGCCCAGGCTAGAGTGGGCCTTCGCCTGTTGTCGGGCCTGGTCAACGGTGGGCTGCTCGCGGAGGATATGAGAGAGATTCGCTTGGGTTCAGAGCCGCCGCCCCGGGAGGAGAGCTAGATGACCGTGATCCAATCGAGGAGTCCCTTCCAGGGAGAAAGGCTCCTCGAGGTCTCCGTGCAGTATGGCTTCAAAGAGAGGGTTGTTGTTGAAGGTTGTCTCTCTCCGGGCCTCATCGACAACTTCAAGGAGAAGGTCTCGCCGAGTGTCATCGATCTCCGGGGCTGCTACCAGGGCTTCGAGGGCAGCGGTTGACTCAAAGGAGTCCCCCGGGCGCATGTTTTCCAGGAGGGCTCGTCCAACGATCAGGTTGTTGGGACCAAACTCAGGGTTTTGGCTAACTCGTTTGATCAATCCCTCGGCCGAAGGCCAGGCCTGCTCGTCTTTGTAACGGGCGGAGGCCCGCTCGAGTTCGAGTCGCATAGCCGCTTGGGACTCGTTTACGACTGCGGCTTCCTGGGTGTGGAACTCAAGGGCAGCCTTTAAGTGGGCCGCCTGGCTTTCATCAAGGTCGGGATGAGTGGCGACCCGCACGGCCAGGCCGAAATTTTGGGCGCGCATTGGTCCAGAGTCGGGTTCCTCTAGAACGGTTTGCAGCAGGCCCTGGGCAGGCTCGCTCAAACGTGGGTTTTGGGTGGCTAGCTGTTCGATAAAAGCCCTCGTTTCGGCCCAGGTGGTGGGCTGGGTTGGAGTCAGAATTTGGTCGGGGGCGACGGTCTGGTCAACCCCGCCTCGGTCGAGAAGTGCCTCGATCTGTTCTGCTTGCTCGGGCTTAAGATCAGGGTAGGCGGCCAACCTCATCGCCATCGCGAATCCTTCGCCAGTCATGGTGCGGACATCCATCCGGCCAACGCGATGGGGCAGGTGGACCATGGCGTTCTTGCGGTATCGGCAGTGTTCCGTCTCGATGCGACTGATAAGTTGCCTCGCCGGCTCGGTGAGATTTGGGTTAGAGCCCATAGCGCCGAGAATCTGTTCGCGAATCTCAGTGGCTCCTGCCGGGTCCCAAATCTTAGGCAGCTTAGGAATGAGAATAGCGTTGGTCCGCTGAGCCAGCGTTCTCGTCAAGAGAATGCGTGGAGCCAGGAATGAGGGGATTCCTTCCTCCCTGTTGTAGGGGGCAGTGCATTGGCCAGCGCTGTCAACGACAGGCGTAGCAGGGGGAACAGAAGCCTCTTTTTTCTGGTTTGGAAAAACAACTTCTGGGTCCTCGACTTCGGGAGCCTGCCTTTCGGGTTGACTGAGAATGGCGTCGATGGCTGCTGCCTGGTCGGGTCCTCCTGAGGGCTGATCGGCGAGCGCCTCCAGAGGTTCGACCTGGTCGCTTCTGAGGTCTGGATGGCTTGCAACCCTGAGAGCCAGGGTCTGGTTTCCCGCCCCCTCCGTCACTATCTGCTCAAGTGGGCCGAGGCCGAGGTGGTTCAACCCTTCATTGAGGCGGGCCTCATCGAGCACAGGGCTTCCTAGCCCCTCCGGATAGAGATAGGGGTCACCCGACTCTGTGAGGGCGGTCGCCAAGCCGTTTAGCTCGGTTGGTAGGTTTTCGCCTAGCAAGTCCTTCTCGGCCTGGTCGAGTTCGCCCACGCGAGCTTCAATGGCACCGGAAGGATCGCTCAGCAGGCTTGAGATAGCGAGGTAGGGGTCGACTCCCTCGGTGTTGAGCCGTTGCTCGATAGCTTTCTCGTCATCGGGCGTTAGGTCCGGTGCGCTGGCCACTAATCGGAAGAGTCGATTGCCGTCGCGCCATTCTGGTTCCCTGGCGGCTTCGAGCAATCGGTTGCCACCCGTCGCACCCTGGTGGGCCTGATCGGTAATCATCGAGACGAGTCTCTGGTGGTGTTCGGTAACCAGGGGAGTTTTCAGGATGGAGAGGATGGCCTCAGATTCATCAAAATTTGGTCGCTCGTCGAGCCGCTCAAGAAGAGTGGAAACGCCCTCAGCGTGAAATGGGCCAACCTGAGAGTTCTCAAGAGTCGCTGAGATAGCGGCCTGGGGCTCCTGTCCACCAGTGGACCTCGCCGCCTTTTTGGGCCAGTTCCTCGAGGATCTCAAGTTGGGTTGGGCTGGAAAGCGGTCGGTCATCGAGAGCGGTCAGAGTTGGGGTCTCGTCCCAGACATTATCCTCGCGCGATTGCTCCATGACGGCTTCTTGGGCTCGTCGGGTCAGTTCGGCTGGAATCGGACCCGGGCCTCCGAGACTCAGACCCACGGCCAGGACCGCGGCTGTCACTCCAAGTCCTTTCAAGAACCTGGGTTTGAACGGCGATGGCTGCGAGGAGCCAAGTTCAACTCTCTCAAAGGCCTGACCTTGGTGGGGCGCTGCTTCCGAGGCGGAAGCTTTACTGGGCCGGCTGGCTAGCCACTGTCGGATGCCCGCTGCTCTAGTAATCAAGGATTTCTCCCAAACTGTTGGTCTCCAGTTTAGAACGACTACCTTTGATAGAAGGTTTGAGGTGGCTCCACCAGAAGCAGGGGGGTGTCCTTTTCTTCTTGCTCGGGCTCAGTTAGGTAACGGCGGCGGAACCCTTTCATGAAGGCATGAGGCTGGGTGAGGTCATTTTTCCGGTCAACCCCGAGACAGCCACCACGGTTTTCCCTACGACTCTTTGACAAACAGTGCAAGACGTCGGCGGTCGGGTTGCCTCGTGTGCCGTGCGAACCAGCTTCCTCCTATCATCGGACTGGTCGTCCTCTACCAGGTCGAGGGAAACACCTGGCTCGTCTATCTCGACCAAAAAGAAGAAACCGTGGCCGTCTACCGGGGCTGCAGGCAGGTCACTCCAGCCAGTCAGAAAGTAGGGCCATGATCTCCTGTCTCAAAACGCTGGCCAACTCGCGAGCATGCTCAACAGCTTCCTCGGAGAAGACGACAGCGCGGGAATAGTCAGCGTCTTCACGGTCTTTTTGCAGGTAGCTCAGGGTTCGAGCGGTGGCCGCTGAGAGTGGTCCTTCCTGTACGAAACGACGATAGAACTCAGACTGGACACTGAGATGGGTTCTCGGCTCGACTCCTTCCGTTAATAGGAGGGCCCGAACGGCGTGGAACAGGGCGTAGTAGTATCGGGTCACCGCAGGTCTATGGAGCTTCGCCTTGAAAAGGTGTTCTGCGGCGGCCCACTCCTCCGTCGAAAGGGACCACTCCTCTCGAACGTTGAGTCGTCGATTCTCAGGGGTCAAGCGGTATCCCCTCAATCTCAATGTCGAGGACGAGGCGTCTCTCTCGGGCAAGCAGGTCTCGATACTCATCCTCGCCCATCACCAGGGGAGAAACCGCTGGCGAGTAACCCGAACGAGCATTCAGTTCCCAGGCTAGATCGAGGACCTGGTTCCGAATGTTGCGGTCGTAGCTGTCGAGCACCACCGCAATATCCAGATCGGAATCGGGACGCGCCTCTCCGCGCACCCGAGACCCGAAAGCTCGAATGCTGATGAGGCGAGGACCTAGCTCCTGTCTTAATCGGCTGCTAAAACTCCGGGCCGTCCGAAGTTCCTCACTGTCCACAAGACCAATTTCGGGTAGGAGAAGCTGGATCCCCCTAGGGGACTAACCTTCTATTTTGCCAAGCGAGGAACACTGGGGTCGGGTCGCTTCCCTCCTGATAACCGACGTGGCGCTCGGTTGTCGAAATGAGGTCTCTGACGGCCGGACTGACCGTTCGGGGCAAAACCAGCCTGTTGAGAATTTCGTAGCCTGCCTCGAGGAATTCGCGAGCTTTGGTGGGCGAATGCTGCTTGAGGCTCAGGGCTTGGTCCAGTAGGCCTTTTGAGAGGGCGGGAACGGTTTCCAGGTTAGGTGACTTGTCGCCGGTCTGAGCCAAGATGGTGGCCAGGGCTGCTCGGGCGAGCTGGCGCTTCTCGTCGGAAGGAAGGCGATTGATTCTTCGCAGCACCTGGGGCCCGTTGGGTGGCAATTTATCCTCAAGTCGCTCCAAAGCGTGGGGCAAATGAGAAGGGTTTTCCAGGCCCCATCGGGCCACTTCCTGGACAGGATTCTCTTGCCCACAGGCAAGGGTGAGCCCCGCTAGCTTGTCGACTTCGGCGTCGGCTCTTCAGGTCCCAGCAGAATAGGATGACGGACAACCTCTTCCGGCACCGGGAAAGGGTCTTGGTCACGAAACCGGCCGACGAAGACTTCGAGACTCAGGTGC
>CAYRFU010000067.1:23203-23720 GCA_964423525.1 uncultured Burkholderiales bacterium
CTCCTTCTCTTTCTCCATAAACCCCTAGCCTGGAGTATTGGCAGCAGGGACTGTTTAAGAACCTTTTTCGTCCTTCGGTCTCCCTGTCGGTAGATTTCTTCGAGAGTGTCGCCAGGTCGTTCATCGAGATGGCCCATCTCTTGCCAAGGCGCTTCAGCTTCCTTATGCAAACCGCGGGCGTTGAGCCTGGCGGCGCTCCGATTGAGGGCCTGGAGGAGTTGATTTCGAGTGAGAGGTCGAGGGCTGGCCTTTGACCCTTTGACCGGCAACAGCGGCTCAGGCGGTCCGGCCTCCTCCAGCTCGTTCAGGAATTCCTTTCCTTGCGGATGCGAGGCGGCTAGAGCCATCAGGGCTAGGGTCGGGTCTCCCTCGGTTCTTGGTCGGCCTTCGGCGGCCTTATCCTGAAATTCGAGGCAAGTTTCCCAATCAGCACTCTTGGCGGTCAATCGCCTGATTCCATCGTAGCCGGCTTGAAGCATTTGAACGGCTTGCTCGGGCAGATCGGCTTTCAGGTGAG
>CAYRFU010000068.1:0-23523 GCA_964423525.1 uncultured Burkholderiales bacterium
GGGGGTGAATCGGAAGCCTTGCTCAGCGGGCAGGCTGAAGGTGGCCTGGGTCAGGCGTTCAAAGGCCTGATCTCCCTCATCGCCCACTAGTTGGGCGATGGTTTCGCGGGTGAAAGTAGCCCCTACCGAGGCTTCCAGAAAGAGCCCTCTCGAATCGCTTTCCACCTCTTCGAGAATCCTTTCACTAAGGGCTTTGGCGGCCGTTTCCAGGTCGCGACAGCCAGCCGCCAGAGCCAGGTAGAGAGGGAGGCCTCCGGTCAACTCGAGGACTCGCTCGTCTCCCTGATAGCCGAGCCGCTCGAGTAGAGTTTTGGATTGTTCGGGAGAAAACGGTTCCAAGCGGATTTGGAGGAGAACATCCTGGAACTCCGACCAACGGGTGTTGAGGCGCATCAGGTCGTGACGCCCAGCTAGAATCACCAGGGGATCGAGCTTGAGGAAATCGGGATGACGAAGGAGGCCGGTGCGAAGCCAGGTGTCGGTGAGAACTGCTAGCCATTCGAAAGTGTCGAAGACAAAAACCGGCCGACGCCAGAGAAGATACTGCTCTTTCTGCTCTTCCACCCAGGGGGCCAGGTCGTCGAGCAAAGCCTGGGTGAGCTTTTGCACCCAGGCCGACCGGGCGGCCGCCTCAAATTCTTGCTGGGCTTGTTCGGAAAGTGACTCGTAAAAGGTGAAACCGGCCTCGGCCGCAGCCAGCACGGGATGGAGCCCGCTGGCCGCCCTCACCGCTTTGGCGACGTAGCCCATCGCACTCGTTTCTGAGGCGGGCTCCTCGCCTTGGCTGTGACGATAGCTGGCCAGAATTTTCTCAAACTGGGGAGTCGGACACCCCCCGGCCACGGCCCGTTGGGCCAGGCTTTGAAGCACCCCTGTCAAACTCGACTCGACTCCTCCGTGGCTCTCCATGTTCTGATGGTCCACCGCCAGGTAGAGCATTCTTGGCCCGAAGCGTCGCTCGAAGTGGCGAAGGAAATAGCTCTTGCCGCTGCCCCCCTCAGCCGAGAGACTGATAAGCCAACGCTCCTGCGGACCCCAGCAGTCGAGGGCCTGGGTCAGAGCCCTCATCTCAAGCTGGCGACCCACAAAGAGGCCCAGGTTCGATGAGGCTTGCTCCGTTTCGATCAGTTTTCGATGACTGAACACAAACCCCAGGTGGGATTTGAGCCATAGTAGTACGTAGTCGGCCGCCGAACTGCGAGGGCCCAGACGCAGGCCTCGATCCCAAACAAAGACGGAAAGGCTGGGGTCCAGGTTGTAGTGGTCAGGGCTCCAGCCCATCACCACCAGGGCCGACTTTTTGGGGTCTTGACTCAAGCGGTGGAGGCTTTTGGCATCGGGCTCTGGAGAAAAGTAGAAGCGAAAGGTAGAGAGTGCTTGGAGCTCAACACAGAAACGGCCCTCGTCGGGTTCTAGCCCGGCCAGATCGACGGTGGTATCGGCCTTGCGCTCAACCTCGGCTTCCCCTTTGCCCTGCTCTTCGAGCCAGGCTTTTAAAGAGCCGGCCAGTTCACGGCTGGCTCGCTGGGGGATCGATTTCCCTTCAGAGGTTGAGGCGAAGACCAGCGCGGCCCGCTGGCTAGCGTGCCCACCCGCACTGACCAGCTGGCCAGCCACACTGCCCACAGCTTGAAAGAGACGGCGGGCTAGGCCCGGCTTATCCTGGTTAGCCATCGCCTGCCTGGTTCGAGCGAAGCGTTACTCTCCCTCGTGGTCGACGTGCATCCATCGGGTCAACAGCGGCGCCAACACGAAGCAGATCACCGCTGAGGCCACGGCCGCAATCCCGATTTTCCCGAAGATATCTCCATAGATCCCTAACGTTTCGAGCGGAATCGGGATGACGTTCTCCGCCCCTTCTTCATGATGCACGCCCGTGAGGGCGGCCAGCTGTCCCGCCAAGAAATGACTGAAGGCGGTGGCCAGGAACCACAGGCCCATCACGGCGCTCACCATCTTTTCCGGCGACAGTTTGGTCACCATCGAGAGACCTACCGGAGACAGACACAGCTCTCCCGTAGTGTGGAGTAGATAGCCCAGGACCAACCAACCGATCCAGACCATGCCGCGCGCGTCGGCCGTCTCCACTCCATACCACAGAGCCCCGAAACCGAGGCCCAACTGGAGTAAACCCAGGGCGAATTTCACCGGCGTGCTGGGTTCTTGCCCGCGGGCACCGAGAAATCCCCACAGAGCGCTAAAAGGAAGGCCGAAGATCAGAATGAAAATCGGGTTGACCGACTGAAAAACCGAGGCCGGAGTTTCATCCCCCTCGATCCCCATGCCAACGTGCTCTTCGGTAACCACCCAGTCAACGGTGTCCTCCTTGTTCTCGCGAAGCTCGTCGAGGACACTCATGGTGAACGCCTCGCCCAGGTAGGGATAGCCCAGTTGCTCCTGGTTGACCTGAATAGTGAGAGTTTGGCCGATGTCGTCGGGGGTGATGACGCGGCTCTCGCTGACTCGATCGATGTTGCGGTCGGTGAAGAGGTTGATCGAGGTTCCCGCCTGCTCGAAGAAAGCCCAGAAGAGCATCGAAAAGAAGGTGAGAATCAGCACCACCATGAGGCGCTCTCGGGCCACTTTGTCGCTGATGATAGCCTGGTAAGCCACGTAAATAAAGGCTGCCCCACCAAGAATCAGCAGAACCCAGCCAGAGACTTCTTTGTTCTGAACCAGCCAGGTGATGGCGGGGATGGAGAAGAGGACTCCCATATAAATGGTCAATTCTGTCGAGAGGGGACCGAGCAGGGGGGCCTTAAGTTTTTCGGGGTCGGGGGGAGCACCGCAGTCGTCGGGTAGCCCTTCTCGGCCGATGGCCATAATCGAGACGATTCCCGCTACCACCAGATAGAGTCCCACCACCATGTTCCAGGCAAGCTGGAAGTTGTTGTTCTGGCAGTAGAAGAGGCCGATCATCAGAGTCCCGCTACCCAAAGCCACGATCACCTGGGTCATTCTTTGAGGAGTGATGAAGATGGCCAGTCCGGCCATCATGCCGACCGTTGCCAGCCCAAAGCCGTAGTGCCAGCCCCAATCGGGATGTTGACCGATGTAGCCGCACAGCAGCGGTGCCAAAGCGGCCCCCAGGTTCACCCCCATATAGAAAAGGGTGAAGCCAGCATCCCGCTTGCCGCTGCCCGGCTCATAAAGGCTCCCCACCATGGTGGAGATATTGGGCTTAAAGAATCCGTTCCCCACGATCAGAAAGGCGAGGGCCAGGAAGAACATATACTCGGTTTCGACCCCCATCAAGAGGTGGCCGAAGGCCATCAAAGCGCCGCCCAAGATCACCGATCGTCGACAGCCCAGGATCCGGTCGGCCAGAACCCCCCCCACAAACGGGGTAGCGTAGACCAACGAACCGTAGGCACCATAGATCAGAGCAGCTTCAGAGTCTCCATACTCCAAGAACCCTTTGACCATGTAGAGGGTTAAAAGCGCTCGCATTCCGTAGAACGAGAACCTTTCCCACATTTCGGCAAAGAAGAGAGTAAACAGGCCGACCGGGTGGCCGAACAGTTTCACGGTTTGGGGCTCGGACATGAATCCTCCAGATAAACGTTTCGGGCTATCTTATGAAAGGCGACCTGAAGCGAGTTTAAGGATTCTTGAACATTTCGACGGTCAGTTGCGGGGAAAGGCCTGGGTTGGCGGGCGGAGCATTGTTGTAAGTGGTGGCGGTGGGCAGAAAGATGTTGCCGTCGATTCCGATGGTGGAGGGTGTGAATGAGACTCCGGTCTGCCCCCTGACGCCAGCCATACCACCTGCTCCGGCTCCGCCGTAGCTAAGTACTTCTACCGAGTCTCCCAATTGAACTCGACCCTCGGTAGCGTGGAGAGCGAACTGAAAATGGGGCTCGGGCTGGACAGCCAGGCGAGCCCCCTGGCCGAATGCTCCTTGAACTTGCTGACCGTCGACGAAAGGAATCGCGTTCATCCAGGCGTGATTAGGTGGTATTGTCATTCCATCGGGAGCCGTCACCGGGAGGGCGGTGCGGTTACTGTGGACGTCGACTCGAAACTCGAGTTCGGGATCGTTTAGGGCAAGAGCGGGCAAGGTGCTAGAGAGCCAGCTTGGGCGAGAAAAGAGTCTCGTCTCCGCGCAGGCGGGCTAGAGTCATATGGAGGCCAGCCTCAGCCACATAGCGGGCTTTGAGAGTCCGCTCTCGTTGAGGTGAACTGGCCAGTCGGTTCTTCACAGCCAAACTGCTCAGACCGATAAACGAGGCCACCAGCAGAATAAGGAACAGCATAATGGGGAGTCCGAGGCCGTTCTTGCTCCTGCTTCTCATTCTAGAATGATATCGACTTCCTGGGCATTCTGCAACCTAGAACAAAAGACTCTGAACGACCTTGAGAGCATCGTAGAGGTCCTGGCGAACTTGCTCTTCGGGGATCTCGGTCAAAGTGGCCAGATGTTCGTAACTCCTGTAGCCCAGCAGATAGAGCGCCAGTAAGACTCGGTGCCTCCCGGGTAACTCCTGAAGAGCCCAGAGCAAGGCCGTCTGGTCGAGTTGGGCTATATCTTCGAAGGAGAACAGGAAATCGGGATCGACTGGCGGCAGGTCTTTGACCGGGGTGAGAAGATCCTGACGCCAACAGCGGGCCACGACCTCGGCCACGTCGGGATTTCCTAGGCTCAGGTCCCCGAACAGTAGGGCCAACCGAGCCCCATCCTGATCGGGCTCAAGATGCTCCACCAGCTCCCGGCAGGTCATCAGGAATTCTTTTTCGGTATGAAATCGCTCGGCGCAGTGACCGCACTGCTGGAGCTTCATCTTGAAACGCACCCGCTCAACCACGGGATAGCGTTGGGTGAGCTGGTCGTGGAGCTCTTGCTGGTTGATTCCACAGGCGTTGCAAGCGCGCCACTCTCGTTGACTCGGCAAGTTAACTGGCGGGTTGAGGGTTGGATGAGGTCTGCGACAGTTGGATCTCGCCACTGTCGATTCGCCAACCCGAGGAGGTGCGCACCACCACGTAGCGGCCTTGGTAGACCCGCGGTTCGTTCAGCTCTTGCAGGCTGAGCACGAAATCGACCTGGACCTGGTTTTCACTAAGGGGGTGATAGGCCTCAATGTGGCATCCCACTTCGCGAGTTTGTTGAAAGCCCTGGAGAAAAGTCTCATAGGGTAGTTCGGAGCGCCATCCGGAACTCAAATACTGGTAAGCTCGTCCATAGTCTCTTTGGTCAATAGCCGCGTAAAATCCCAGCAAGGCTCCTTTCGCTTCGGTTGCGATGCCGGCCTGGGCCGAGTAGACGGGCGGAGCGGGTCGAGAGGGAGTCTGGATGCGGTAGGCTATGTAGCATAAGAACGGGATGGACAGGGCCACCAACAAGATGGCCGCCAGCTTGACCGACTCGCTCATCACGCTGGCCGTCGAGGCCGCCGACTGTTTCAGCCAGGCTTCGGCATTCTTGGCCCGATAAGCCAGGAGATATTGGATTCCTCGTCCGAAAAGGCTGAGCTTCTGGCGATCGATCTGAATCAGGGGCTGGCGCGGGGCTGGTGCTTCCTGGTCGGGGCTGGCGGCCATAGGCCCAGCTACAGGCTCTGGAGGAGCCGGCGGTGGGGGAGCTTCCTCGGGGGCTGGCTGGGCGGCCGGTTGGGGAGCGACTTTTTCGGCTGGCTTGGGAGGTTCGGGGGCCGGCTCTGGGGGTTTGGGGGACTCGCTAGGATCAACCACCTCAGACCCTTTATGGCCTGTTTTTCTTTGATGCCGGCGAAGTGTGATAGCGTGGGGAAACTCTTCTCCACACTCGGCACAGACATGCTTCTTCTTACCCTTTGCCATACTCTTAGTTTATCCGATTCCGGGCCCTCGAGGTAGTCTCTCTCGTTTCGATTCTGGGGAATTTGTAAACGGCCCTTTAAAAAGTGTTACAACCGTACGAACAACAAGGGGAAACGGCTCCGAGGAAGAATGCGCGGGCCGTGAAGCCGCTTCTTTTCATCGCTGGGGCCGGAGTGACCGGCAGCCTCTTGACCGACCGGGCGAAGGCGCACTGGAGGGTGACTCTAGTGGACCCCAACCCCTCGATGGGAGAGAAATTTGTCGACCAGGAGGGGGTCGAGTTCTTTGAAGGCGACGCTACCAGTACTCTCTGTCTCCGCAAGGCTGGGGTGGAGCAGGCTACCTGCGTGGTAGCCACAACCGGGAGCGACGAAGTCAATCTCGAGGTGTGCCGATTGGCCCGGGAAAGGTTTGGGGTGGAACGTTGCCTGGCCCTGGTTCACGAGCCAGAGCAGGGTCAGCAGTATGAAGAGCTTGGGATTCGATGGGTGAGTCGGGCCGGTTCGGTGGCCTCCATCATCGAATCTCAGCTTGATACAGGGCGACGGACGACCGCCGACATCGGTCTTGGCCAGGGCGAAATCTACGAAGTCACGGTTCAGCCCCACTCCCCGGTGGTGGGCAAAAGCCTGGCGATTCTGCGCCCTCAAAGCTGGCTTCTCGGGGCCATCTACCGGAAAGGCAAGCTGGTGGTTCCCCACGGTAAAACCAAGATTGAAGCCGATGACCGGTGTTTATTGATCGGTGAACCCGACATTCTGCCAGGCATCGCCGACTATTTCCAACGAGGCAGTTCCGAGTTTCCCCTCCAGTTCGGGAAGACGGTCGCTTTGGTCGCCGGGGCCGAGCCGATCTGCTGGGACGAGGTCACCTGGCTGGTCGAGCATTCCGCCGCACGCTCGGCGCGACTGTTGGTGCCCAAAACTCTGCCCGGCGAATGGGGCCAGGAACTTGAGGGACGAACCGCCTTCGTCGACCGTCCTTACGCTCTAGATGGGCGTTGGCCGACTTCTTATAAAGAGGTCGAGAGCATCCTAGACGTGGCCTGTCTCGCCCTGACGGCACCACCCCTCGACTGGCGGGATCGCTTCGGGTTTGGCAACCGAGCCCTGATGGACTTGTTGGATGAAACCTACGAGCCGGTCCTGTTGACTCGCTCTAGCCATCCCTACCGGAAGATTCTGGTGGCCGTGTCACCTGGCACCGGGGCTGGGCGGGCCACCGAGTTAGCCGTCGATATCGCCCGTAAATTCGAAGCCACCCTGACGGCCGTGGGAGTCTGCCCTGCCGACATCGTAGGCGGTGAAGAGACCCGTGAAGAGCTTTCCGAAGCGCTCAACCGCACCAAGTCGGTCGCCAGCCTCTACAATCAACAGATCGAACTGGTCGTCAGAGACGGTAATCCGGTCCGCCAGGTGGTGGAGCTGTCGAAGGAATTCGACCTTTTAGTGATCGCTCATCGCCATCGCCGCCAGTTCAGCTTAACCAAGCCTGATGTATCACGCTATATCTTGCTCCACGCTGCTTGCTCGACCATCGTGCTCCCGTTCGGGAAGGAAGCCAAGAATGGAGGGTGAGCACGCTCTCTTTGACCTGACCACGGCCGTTGCTTTGGTTTTGATCTCGCTGGGCGCTTTTTTAATCCCGCTCTTGTGTGCTCGCATTCGACTGCCGGCCGCCGTCGGTGAAATCCTGTACGGTGTCGTCATCGGTCCCCATCTGATGGGGTGGGTCGAGCCTACCGACTTCGTTCATCTGGTCAGCCATCTGGGATTTTTTATGCTGATGTTTATCGCGGGCCTGGAGTTGAATTTCCGTCATCTCGAGAGAGGGGGGCTGGGGCCTCTCAAGCGAGGCCTGGCAGTGACCTCGCTGATCGTGGTGGGAGCCTTCGGGATGGCCTGGGCGGTGGGATGGCCCTGGTTTACCGGGCTGGTGGTGGCGGCCGTCTCCATCGGCATCCCGATTGTCTTGCTTCAGGAGACGGGTCTAGGTCGTAAACCGTTCGGGCAGGAGCTGCTTTTGATCGGCTCCATCGGCGAGTTTATTACCATTCTCCTGGCCACGGGGGTCAGTGCCCATTCGGCCGCTGGTGGGCTCAATTTTCTTTTTGTCACGGAGTTACTAGAGCTGTCTCTGCTGTTCTTTTTAGCCTACTTCGTGCTGGTCATCTTTCGAGTCGCGGTGTGGTGGAAGTCTGAGACCTTCGCTCGCGTGGTGGAATCCCACGACCCCAGTGAGATTGGGGTTCGGGCTGGGCTGGCTCTGATGTTCTTGTTCGTAGCCATCACGACCTGGTTGCATGTCGACCCCATCCTGGGGGCTTTCTTGGCGGGCGCTTTGTTCAGTTTCGTTTTTCGAGCCAAGGGCCCCCTGGAGTCGAAGTTTATGAGTCTTGGCAACGGTTTCTTTATCCCGTTCTTCTTTATCAGCGTAGGCCTTGATTTCAACCTTCCTCAAGCCTTGGACGGTAACTTCGCTCTCTTGCTCAAGCTGTTTGTGGCTCTCTTTGTGGTTCGCTTCGTGGCCTTCTCTTTGGGTCTGGGCGAGGAGGTGTCGTTGCTAGAGACGGCTGCCGGGGCTTTGATGATGTCCGCGCCTTTGACCTTGCTGGTGGTGATCGCCAACCTGGGACTTCATCTTCACTACATCGATGAGGTTTTTCACGCTACCATTATCCTCCTAGCCGTGATCAGTTCCACCGTCTATCCTTTTCTCTTTAAACTAGTCTCCAGAAAGCTGATTGAGTCTTGAGCTATGCTTCGTCTTGTTAGCTTGCTTTTCATACTGCTGGCGCCTGTTCTTGCCGACCCTGGGGAGGTGCGTCAGGCCTCTCTGGGGCGGCTCAACCAGGAGGGCTTTAAAGTGGCCCCTTCTCTACCTCTTCGACCCGAGGGCCTGAAGCTTCGCCCAACCGCTGAGATCGAATCTCGGATGGAGTCTCTTCGAAACCTTATTTTCTTCGTCACGGCCCCGCCTGAGATTGAGGCGACCGTGTTTAAAGAGAGGGCCGATCGGGCTTGGCTGACGGCCGATGAACGAGCCATTCTTGACTTGAGTGCGAGTGAGGCGAAGCGTCTTCACTTCGATCAGATCGGCTGGACGATGGAACAGATGTGGGGTCTGGCCTGGGTCTTAGGCTTCGAGCATCCTCCGGGACTGACCGGGCAGCTTCAGGGTGATGTCGCTCGTCAGCTAGTTTTTGAGTTTAGGCCTGAGAGGTCTCGCTCGCTGGCCCGGGTCATCGCGATGGAGGATCTCTTCTACTGCGCCCACAACGCGGTCCGAAGTGCCCAGCTTGGCCACTTGGACTCGGTTCCACCAGGCTATGACCCTTTGGCCGAGGGGGGTGGAGTGGCCGAGCGTCGACACGCTCTAACCTGGTGTCTTTCTCCCGGGGTCTCTTGGGAGGACACGGATCTCTCTACCTGACTCCTGAACTCAGAATCCTAAAGGTCCATCTGGCGAATCTGATCGAGGCTTTGAATCCGCCAGGTGGGGAGGATGTTGTGGTGGTTCGGGACGGTGGCCAAAATCAGCACCCAATCTCTGGTCAGGTGACCGAAAGCCATCACAACAGCAGCCACGCAAAGCAAGAGCCCAACGGGGGCCTGGAGGCGAGGAGTCCACTCAAGCCAGTGGAGTAATAGCCCTTCCCCGACGACGACCAGGCCAACCAGGCTCTCAACGCAGATCATGGACGATTGGACACCTTGCTGTTCGGCTTCTTCGCAGCGACACTGGCGCAAAAGGTAAAGGTCGCGCACGAAGCCGTAAAGGAGAAGAACCAGGCCGGCCGCCCAAATGTAGGCCGCAGCGGGGTAGGTAACCTGTCCGAGGCCTTGAGACCAGATGGCTACCCCCGCCATTCCAGTCAGACCGCAAAACCAGTAGAACACCTTGTTACAATACCGCAGTCGGCAAGAAGGTTCCACCGGGGCTAGGGGAAACCCAGGAAAGTGCACTTGCTAGTGGACCCTCGTTTTCGAGGACTTTTCTGGACCCAGTTCCTGGGAGCGTTCAACGATAACTTCTTTAAGAGCGCTCTCATGATTTTAGTGGTTTACAAAGGTCTTTCCCTGGCCTGGGTCGAGGCCGACGACCTGTCCCTTCTAGCCACCGGGATTTTCATCGCCCCCTACTTTCTTTTTTCGGCCACGGCCGGCCAATTAGCCGACAGGTATGACAAAGCAGCCGTGATGCGGCAGGTGAAATTGGTGGAGTTGGTGTTGGCCGGAGTGGCCCTGGTCGGACTGATAGGGGAGAATGTCGAACTGATGTTCGTGGTCTTGGCTCTGCTCGGTCTCCAGTCCACCTTTTTTGGCCCTCCTAAATACGGGATTCTGCCTGAGCTTCTTGATGAGGAAGGTCTGGTGGAGGGCAATGCTTTGCTCGAGACGGGCACGAAGCTAGCGATTCTCTTGGGGACCATCGGGGGGGGGCTTCTAGCCAACCGGGAAGGAGGCCCGGCGCTGGTCGGCGGCATCGTCAGCCTGGTCGCGATAGCGGGCTATCTGTCAGCTAGAGCTATCCCTTCGAGGGAAGCGGCCGAGCCCGACCTGAAGGTGGAATGGAACCCTATTACTCCCACCTGGAAAGTGTTGCAGGTGACTCGGGAAAATCGTCCCGTTTATCTTGGCATCCTGGGTATTTCCTGGTTCTGGTTGTTGGGAGCTGCCCTGGTGGGGATTTTTCCGGTCTACGGGAAATCGGTGCTGTTTGCCGACGAGTCGGTGGTCACAACCTTTCTTGCCATGTTCAGCGTCGGGGTGGGGCTGGGAGCTTTGTTCTGTAGCCGCCTGTCCCACGACCGATTGGAACTGGGCCTGGTTCCCTTCGGCTCTATCGGGTTGACCGTGTTTTTGGCCGACCTGGCCTGGCTGGGTCAGCCCTGGGCTCAGCCTACCGGGTTACTGGCTTTGAGTGGTTTTCTCGGGCGTCCAACCGGGCTCCGAATTCTGCTGGATCTGCTAGCCGTATCGATCTTCAGTGGGCTCTTTATCATCCCGCTCTACACCATGATCCAGCAACGTACCGAACCCCGACTGCGCTCCCGAGTGATCGCCGGAAACAACATTATTAACTCCGTTTTCATCGTGACCGGTTCGGTCGCTCTCGTCGCCCTCAGGAACGGGGGCTTCACCGTGGCCGAGATTTTCTTCGTTTTGGCCCTGGCAAACGCTTTGGTGGCTAGTTATATCTACAGCTTGCTGCCTGAGTTTTTTCTTCGGTTCGTTGCCTACCTGGCTGCCCACGGAGTCTATCGACTTCAAACGCAAGGGACCGAGACCATTCCTAGCCATGGGCCAGCCGTGCTCGTTTGTAACCACGTCAGCTTCATCGACTGGTTGGTGGTAGCTGCGGCGGTGCGCCGACCGGTGAGATTCGTGATGTGGTATACCTATTTCGAGATACCCTTCATCCGCTATCTCTTTCGCGATGCCCGGGTTATTCCGATCGCTTCAGCTAAAAAGGATGAGACGGTCTTGGACCAAGCCTACGAGCGGATCGCGGAGGAACTTGAGGCGGGTGAGTTGCTTTGCCTGTTTCCTGAGGGTATGCTCAGCCGGGATGGTCAAATGACCGAGTTTAAGTCCGGGATCGAAAAAATTGTTGAGCGTACGCCTGTGCCAGTCATTCCGATGGCTTTGCGCGGATTGTGGGGAAGCTTTTTTAGTTACGCTCAAGACAACGCCTGGCAACGCCTGCGCAAGCGAGGTTGGCGGACTCCGATCGAGCTGGTGGTGGGGGAGCCCCTGCCGCCTGAAAGGGTGCGAGCCGATGGACTGCGCCAAACCGTGGAAGTGCTGAGAGGAGCGAAACTCTGATGTTTCATCCCCAGGGGCCCTCCTTCTTTGAGCTGGCCCTTCAGGCCCTGTCCTCGACCCGTCGCGGCTACGACCTGCTGGCTCCCAAGTTCGACTATACCCCTTATCGTACGCGTGATGAGGTTATTGAGCGGGTGGTCGAGCGCCTGGCACCCGAGGCCCGGGTGCTGGATCTGTGTTGCGGGACAGGAGCCGGGATGAAGGCTCTCAAGAATCACTGTCGAGAGGCGGTGGGCCTCGATTTTAGTGAGGGGATGCTCGAAGTGGGACAGCGCCTCGCTCCCGATTGGTCGGGTGAGGGGCGGCTTGAGTGGCAGCAGGGCGACGCCCTGGCCCTCGAATATCATCAGGAGTTCGAAGGAGTCGTCTGCTTTGGAGCTTTTGGACATATTTTACCCCACCAGGAACCGGCTTTCGTTCGGGGCATTTTTCAGGCTTTGAAATCAGGCGGGAGGTTTGTGTTTGTGACCGCTGCCCCCCCGGCGGTCACCAGCATCCGCCTATGGCGTTCGCTCCTTTTTAATGCCGCGATGGTGGTACGAAACACCCTGATTCGCCCTCCCTTCGTGATGTATTATCTGACCTTTCTGTTGCCCCGGGCCAGACCGCTTTTGATGGAGGCCGGGTTCCAAGTGCGGGTGGAAGAAGGTCTTTTCGAGGACCCAGCTCTGCTGCTGGTGACGGCCACCAAGTCGTGAGCGGGTATCATTTGGTCGAGGCTGACGGCTTCGAGATACTGGTGGGCAAAGGAGCCCGTGAAAACGACCGCTTGACCTTCGAGGTGGCCGCTCCCGACGATTTCTGGTTGCATGCCAAAGATTACGCTGGCAGCCATGTGGTGGTGCGAAACCCTCAACGGCTCAAAAAGCTATCGCCTGGCCTCTTGAAGAGGGCAGCTCAGCTGGCTGTCTATCATTCTAAGGGACGGGAAGCCGGGGGTAAGGTTGAGGTTCACTACTGCCGGGTTAGAAACGTGAGCAAGCCGGCGGGGTTCCCGGCCGGAAAAGTGACGCTGACGAAGTTTGAGTCGGTCAAGGTTTACCCGAGAGGGTGAGCCGGGAAATAAATTTAGGTAAGCCTTGCCAAACGGCCAGGAAACCCCTAGAATGCAGCTTGTGAAAAACCTAACCCAGATCGATCTCGAAACCGCCACCAAAGTGGTGTCCCTCCCGGCACAGGGTCCTCTTGTGCGCCGTCTCATTGCTCTGGGACTGCGCCCCGGGGTCGAGGTTGCAGTTCTCCGACGAGCCCCTCTCGGTGACCCGATGATGGTTCGAGTCGAGAATACGACTCTCTCCATTCGTCAAGACGTGGCCGAGCAGGTGATGGTCCGAGGCTAAAGTGGGTCTTCCAGCCGCGGCCCCCCCGGTCGCCCAACGCCAAGTCGTCATGGTGGGTAATCCCAACGTTGGGAAGTCGACCCTGATTTCCGCCCTCTCCGGTCGTGAGCTCGAAGTCGGCAATTGGCCCGGAACGACTGTCGACCGACTGGCAACTCATTTCGAGGTCGGGCAACAAACATGCTCGTTGGTGGATCTGCCGGGTGCCTACTCACTTTCACCGACGACCAAAGAGGAAGAGGTGACCAGGCAAGAGTTGTTGACCCACCCGCCTGATCTGGTGGTCAACGTTCTAGACGCCGGCAATCTTGAGAGAAACCTCTACCTGACCTTGGAACTGGCCGAGTTGGGACTCCCCCTGCTGGTTGTCCTCAATCTGGTTGATGAGGCCCGTAACGGCGGGGTCACGGTCGACCATGAGAAACTCTCCCGGCTGCTGGGGGTGCCCGTCTTGCCCACCGTGGCTAGCCGGTCAGAGGGGATTGAGCAATTGAGTTCCCTGATCCTTCAGGACCAGGAACCGAGCCCCTATCAGGTGGATTACGGGGAGCCGATCGAACGGGCCCTTTTTCAGTTTCAAGTTCCGTCGCGCTGGGCTCGGGTCGCGGCGTTGGCTGAGGAACCTCAGCCTGCCAGTGCCGAGGCCCAGGCTCAGCAGGAGCTTCGCGCCCAGGGGGTAGATCCATTTCTGTCGGTTGTGGAAACACGGTTCGAGGCGGCCCGAGCCATCGCTTCTGAAGTCACCCAGCAAGGCGACAAAGTCGCCACTCTCACCGACAAGCTCGACGGCCTGGTTCTTCATCCGCTGTTGGGGCTTCCGATTTTTCTGGCCTCAATGTTTCTTACCTTTCGATTTACCTTCTTGTTCTCCGACCCCTGGATCGAGTTTGTGGGCGTGCTCCAGCAGGTCTCGGCCGGTTGGGTCGCTGGTCTCGGTCTGCCGGAGATCGTGCGCTCCTTCTTGGCGGAGGGACTGATCGGCGGTCTGGGGACTCTGTTCTCTTTTGCGCCGGTTCTCTTCTTTCTTTATCTCGGCATGAGCTTTTTGGAGAGTTCCGGGTTTCTCGCTAGAGCCGCTTTTCTGGCTGATCGAGTGATGAAAGGTGTGGGTCTGCCCGGGCGGGGTTTTATTCCCCTCCTTTTAGGGTTCGGATGTAACGTGCCTGCGATCTACGCAACCCGGGCTTTAGAGAGCTTCTCGGAGCGGCTGCGGGTGGCCATGGCCATTCCGTTCATGGCCTGTAGCGCCAGGTTAGCCGTGTTCACCCTCTTTGCAGCCGTTTTCTTCCCCGAGCGAGCGGCCACCGTGGTCTTTGGGCTCTATCTTGGAGGGTTGGCAGTGGGTCTTTTGACCTCGATGCTTCTGCGCCGGGTTACCCCTGAGAGCGATACGGCTGGGGTGATGGAGCTGCCACCTTACCGCATGCCCCCCTTCAAGCTGGTGCTTCGCCAAGCTTGGTCTCGCACAATGAGCTTCATCCAGGGCGCCTGGGGAATGATTCTGGCGGCCGTCTTGGTGGTTTGGTTCTTGTCCTCTCTTCCGCCGGGAGACATGGGTTCTAGTCTTTATGCCACCTTGTCGCGCTCGTTGAGTTGGTTGTTCGCACCGCTGGGAGTGACAGACTGGCGACTGATCGGAGCCCTCCTGCCGGGATTCATCGCCAAAGAGGTGGTGGTTGGGGTGCTGGGAGTCACCTTCTTGGGAACCGACCCCGCCGGGGTCCTGGGTCTGTGGGAAGGGTTAACTCAGATTGGCCAGGGTTTGTGGGTGGCTCTGATGGCGACCCTCAATGCTTTGCCCCAGCTGTTTGGACTGCCTCAGTTCGGTCTTGAGCCGACCGACGCACCTCGCTCACTCCAGACCGCCCTGGCTCAATCAACAACCGCAGCAGGCGCTCTAGCCTACCTGGTGTTTGTTCTGCTCTACACCCCGTGTGTGGCCACCGTGGCCGCTATTCGCCACGAGTTTGGAAGCCGATGGGCCAACTTTTCGATTGTTTATCAGTTGGTGGTGGCCTATCTGTTTGGAGTGCTGACCTACTGGATGGCGGCGCCGTGGCTTTGATGCAAGACCTTCTCGAGAAACTCTCCCGGCCGCGAACCACTCAGCAGCTGGCGGAGGAGCTTTCGGCCCCCAAAGAGACGCTCGAGCCAATGCTGGCGCTGTTGGCGGCGCGAGGCTACGTTGGTCAGGCCTATAGCCAGTCCCCTACCTGCGGCACCGGATGTGGAAGCTGTTCACTCAAAAATCTCTGTCCGGCCCAGGGAGAAGAGGCCCCTTTCCTCAATGTCTGGCGAGTCACCGAAAAGGGACTCGACGCAATGGAATTAGCGCGGCGCTGAAGGGCTCCACCGCTCCGACTCAAAAGATCCCCCCCATGGGGTTTGCTCTTCCCCATACCGACCAGATCGCTGGTCGTTTGGCCGCCCATCGTCCCCTCTCGGTGCCTCGTGAGGGTCTTCGCGAAGCGGCTGTCATTATTCCCGTCGTAGCCAGCCTCGACGGTTATCGAGTGGTGTTGATCCGTCGGAGCCGGAAACTGCGAAAGCATCCAGGACAGATCGCCTTCCCCGGCGGAGTGCGCGAGCCCGAGGATCGAGATCTCCAAGAAACGGCCTTGAGGGAGGGTCAGGAAGAAGTTGGGTTAGCAGCCGAAACGGTTCGGGTGGTGGGCCAACTCGACGAGGTTTGGACCCCGACCGGTTACAGCCTAACGCCGTTTGTGGGGTTGATTCCCAGCCCAGGGCTTCAGCCTACCTCCGAAGAGGTGGACGAGGTGCTGGTGGTGCGAGTCGCCGACTTGATCGCTCCCGGAGTCTTTCGGCGCGAGACTTATCATCGCGATGGGCAAGATTATCGGTTGGTCTTTTTCGACCTACCCGGTATGACGGTGTGGGGTGCCACCGGTCGCATTCTTTTACGTTTTCTCGAAGTTGGCCTGGGATGGAGTACGCCCGTTCCAGAGCAGTGGGAGTCAGGGCCCCATGCTTGAGGATCACAGTCCGGCCGAACTGCCTCCATTGGAACTGTTGCGGCGCCAGCTCCGCTGCTCCATTCGAGGGGTCGGCTATAAAGCTGCCGACCAGCTAGCTCTGGCCGGAGAGGAAGGAGTGAGACTGGTCATTCGAGCGCTGCAGTCTCGCGACCGCAATGTTCGCCTCCACGCCGCCTGGGCCGTTCGACTCTTGGATTGTGACCAGGCGGTGGTGAGGCTGGTCGAGTTGCTGCGCGAGGACCGGGAAGTCTACCTCTCCTTGCAGCAGGCTCTTACGCCTCAGCCCACCCCGGCCGTTTTAGAAACCCTGCTGGCAGCGGTGCGAGATGGTCGTAATCGGAATCGAAAGTTTCACGCCATGCTGCTGGGGGACCTTCAGGGTCCAGGTCTTCTCGATACTCTCCTCAGTGCACTCCAATCTGACGACCAGGACCTCCAGGATGGGGCCTTCTTGGCCTTTAAGCACGGTGGCGATTGGCTCCGGAGAGAAGCGGGGCTTAGTCTGGTACAGGCTCTCTCGGTAAGGCTACCGCTTCCTTCCCGACTGCCGTTTTGCTGGAGCCGAAAAGCCCGGGCCAGGCAATCGGTGCCGACGGCTTTAATCGCTGCAGTCGGCTTGGTGTCGGGCTCGGATGGAGTCGGGGTGTTGACCGAGATCTTGCGTTCCGAGGCCCACCCCAGTTATCGTCTGGCTAGTATCTCAGCCATCGTGACGGCCGGCGAAGACGCTGTCGGCCGATGTTGGCAGCCCCTTTTAACCGTGGTCGAAGAGCCGGTCGACGACGCTCTCGCGGCCTGCGCTAGTGAGGCGCTTCGACGAATGCGAGTGAATGATGCTGAACCCCGGCTCTTGCAACTCTTGCAATCTGAGAAAGGGTTTCAGCGGCGCAACGCGGCCCACGCTCTCGAGGGCTGCCTAACGACCCTTTCGGGGCCTGCTCTGGTGGACTGTCTTCTTCACGATGGTGATGTTCACGTGAGGCGCACGGCCGCCCGCAGCTTGAGTCGCCTGAGGGGAACTCGCCAGGCTCTTTTAACCAGTCTCTCTGACAAAGATCGGTGGGTCGGTTGGAACGCGGCCTGGTCTTTGGGCCGCCTGGGCGAGCCAGACCTGGTGGCTGACCTGCTGGCCGGTTTACAGAGCCCCGAGCGACGAAGTCGGCGTAACTGTGCCGAGGCGCTAGGTCATTTGAAAGTGTCGACGCCGGAGGCCATCGAGGGCCTTGTGGCCCTTCTAGATGAACGGGCCAAAGCCGTCTCTGCCTCGGCGGCCTGGGCCCTGCGGCGACTCGATTTGGCTCAGGCCATCCACTATTCTCGTCAGCTGCTCGATTCCCCCGACCAAGCCCGTCGACGCCTGGGCCAGCGGGCTCTCACCTGGCTTCGTCCCGAGCGGGCCTGTTACACTCCCCATCTTCCCGTTCGTTCATCTCGATTGGCGGGAGTGGTGGTTTCCCCGGAGCCGGCTTGAAGATCACCTGTCTGGCCGGCGGGGTAGGGGGGTCGCGATTGGCTCACGGATTTGCTCAGAGCGACTCTGGGCAGCTCACGGTGGTGGTCAACACGGCCGACGATTTTCAGCTCCACGGTCTCACCATCTGTCCTGACATCGATACCGTGCTTTACACTTTAGGCGGGCACTCCGACCCGGTTCGAGGCTGGGGCCTCAACAAGGACACGTCTTTGGTGATGGAGGCCCTCTCTCGATTGGGAGGAGAGACCTGGTTTCGGTTGGGTGACCGGGATCTGGCCACCCATCTCTTTCGTTCTCATTTGTTGGCCCAAGGAGAAAGCCTCGAGAGTGTCACTCGGAAGCTGACCCACGCCTATGGGGTCGAGGCTCAGGTCTTACCCATGTGCGAACAACCGGTCAGGACGAAAGTCAGGGTAGATTCAGGATGGCTGGATTTTCAGGACTACTTTGTGGGTCGGGGTCATCGTGATGCTGTTCGGGAGCTCTTCTTCGAAGGGCAAGAGCAAGCGTCACTGCTAGAGTCCGCGAGAGCCGCTTTGAACGAGTCTCAACTGATCGTTCTCTGTCCTTCCAACCCCTTCGTGAGCCTGGCCCCGATTCTGGGGCTAGGCTCGACTCGCCAGCTCCTTCGGGAACACCCTTCTGTCTGGGCTGTCTCGCCCATCCTGGGGGGGAAGGCGGTCAAAGGTCCAGCTGGCTCCATGCTCGCCTCCTTGGGACACGAAGTCTCCAGTTTAGGTGTGGCCCGGCTCTATCAAGATTTCCTGGACGGGTTTGTGATCGATCATCAAGACGCCGAATTAGCACCGGCTATTGAAGCGTTAGGTCTTAGCTGCTTGACCACCGCCACTTTAATGGTAGACGACCAGGACCGGAGACGTTTGGCCGAGGCCGTCCGAGCGGCACTGTAACAAAATGTTCAAATCGCCGACGCTGTCTAGGGAGTAGTTTAGCTCAGACCAATTTAGGAGCACTCCAGATGCAAGTAGCAACTTTGAACCAACCCTTCCAAGCCCGCGCCAGTGAGCCGACCCCCCTTCCCGCCCAACCGGCCCCTCAAAAAGAAGGAGGTGAGCCCAATCCTGTCGATAATTTCGCAGACGGTGTCACCTCCGGCGGAAACTGGGCTAACAGCCTGGTAGGCGTCTGGAACGGTGGTGTCGTCGGTGTGGTTGGCGGGGCCGCCATCGGTGCCGGCAGCAGCATCGTCAGCTCTTTGATCGGGGCGGCCACCGGGGCTTCTTCGATCACCCTGGGCACTCTGCTCGGCACGGCCACAACCACCGGTCTATGGGCCGTCGGAGGCGGGCTGGTGGGCGCCACTGTCGGGGGCCTCGTCGGCTACAAAGTTGGCGATATCGTCGGCGACTTGGGCGCCTCGGCAGCCTCAAGACTCGGGGTTAGCGAGAGCATCGGTCGAGCCGTAGGAACGGTCGGTGCCGGCGTTTTGATGGGCGCTGGTCTGGGCCTGGGCGTGGCTGGCATCAGCGCCACCACAGCCGCTATCGGACTTGGCCTGGCGGCTGGAGCCTACAGCTTTCTTACCAACTAAGGACTCGGAAACTGCACTCCTTTTGAGCCCCTGGTTTCCAGGGGCCTTTTTTGATGGGAGTCGACCTCACCATCCCGGGCACTCGCCAGGGTTGCCAGGGAACCCAGGTCAGGTGTTGAATGGTTCTCTGCAATGCAAAAGATAGAAGGCTTTACCTGCTCAGAACCGATCCAGTTCGGTGAAGTCTCAACCCCGACCCTCGAGACCTACGATCTCTTCCATGAATATGGGTTGAGTCAGTTCGATATCCAACATGTGGTCAAGACGACGCTGGGTGTCATCCCCGAGGAGTCTCCTGTACGGTTGGTTCGATTCGCTGAGGGAGTGCACTACGACTGGGGTTGCCGGGTGGCGCTCTCGGTGCTCGACGAAGACGGGGTGGCTATCGGTAGGCTGAACGGAACGCCGGCCATTTTCGCGTCTTCCCTGCCTGCGGCTGAGGTTCGTCGAGTCTACGATCAATACAAGCAGCTCTATGACAATGAACGCAACACCCTGAGGTTGACCAACGATATCTATCCCGGGGCTCAGCAGTTCCTGGCCAACAAGACGCGAGACTTCATTAAAAAGCTTTCGGAGCCGGTTCGTATTCTCGATCTTGGTTCGTGCGCCGCCGGCCTCGCTCCTTACCTACCAGAACTTGGGGTCTCAGGCTCCTACGTGAAGGTCGACACCGACTCGATCAGCCTGGCCGTTCTTAGCGACTTCAGTAATGAGGCTCTGAAGTTTTATGGTTTTTACGACTCGCTCGATCGGATCGGCAAGAAAGCTCTCCAGGTCCGCACCGAACTTCGCCTTGGAGGAAGGCCCAACGCCCTGGTCTGCTCGCAGGTTTTGCATCAACTTGCCGGTATCCTTTCGCGCCTTTCCCTGGAAGAATTTATCGGATATTTTAAAGAGCTGATCGACCCGGGGGGACGTCTGTTGATCGCCGATTTCTATTACGCTGACTCGGTCAGCGACGAAATGGTTCAAAAGGCCAGAGAACTCCTGTGCCAGCGAGTGGAAGAGCATCCAGAGCTTCGAAGCGACGAGTTTTGGTTCGGGGGGCGCGACGACTATCTCTTGCCGGAGGAGGTCCAGGAACTGCTGTCTGAGGCTGGTTGGGGCGACTTTCAGGTGACTTCAGCCCCTGCTCTAGAAGGAACTTCTCATGAGTTCTACGTGCTCGAGGCGGTCCGTAAAGGTTAGTGTTGTATAGCCTTTGTCTACTTTGTCAACATTTCCAGAGGTTTTCCACAGGTCGTGCTTCAAGACCGGTCTAACCGAGAGCTGTTGGCCATTTTTGGGCCAGGAATTCTGGTCACGCTTGTCGGCTTTCTGCTCGCCTGGCACTTCGTGGGTCCACCTCCACCCAACAAGCTGATCTTTGCCAGCGGTTCGAGTTGGGGGGCCTATTATCGTTATGCTCAGGACTATGCCCGTCTTCTCGAGCAAGACGGAGTTCACATCGAGGTCCTTCAAACCCGGGGGTCGACCGACAACCTGCGCTTACTGTTGGAGGGTAAAGCCGATCTGGCTTTGGTCCAGGGGGGAATTTTGCCCAAGTCGGGCCACGACCAACTCATCTGCTTGGGCAGCGTCTATCGGGAGCCCCTTTGGGTGTTCGCTCGAGGGGAGGAGTTGCGTACCCTCTCGGAGTTAGTGGGCAAACGTCTCGCGGTCGGGTCTGAGGGGAGTGGGACCCGAGCCATCGCTCTGCAACTTCTCGGTGACAACAAACTTTTGTCCAAGGTGGAACTCTTGCCGATCGGGGGAGAGGAGGGGGAGAAGGCCCTGCTCAGGGGGGAGATCGACGCTTTGTTCCTGGTCGGCTCCCACACCATTCCCGCAGTCGGCAGGTTGATGCGTGACTCTCGCGTGAGCCTTCTTGATTTTCAGAGGATGGAAGCTTACGCCCGGCGTCATCATTTTCTGTCCACTGTGGATCTGCCGCGAGGGGTGATGGATCTCGGGCGGGATCTACCCGCCCACGACCTGCGGCTGGTCGCCCCTGCCGCTACTTTGGTGGTGAGACAAAGCTTCCATCGCGCTCTCGTCAGTGTGATCCTGGAAGCCGGAGACAAGATTCACGGTCAGGGAGGGATCCTGGGAAAAACCGGGGAGTTTCCTTCCTCCCTCTACTGTAGTTTTCCCGTGTCCCCTCACGCTCACCACTACTTCAAACACGGCATGTCGTTCCTCTACCGTCACCTCCCTTTTCATCTGGCCTGCGCTCTGGACCGAATGACCGTGTTGTTGCTGCCCTTTCTCGGTCTTCTGATCCCGGTTGCGCGCCTGTTGCCTCCCATCTACGGCTGGACGATGCGCCGCAAGATCGATAAACGCTATCGGGCGATTCAAAGGCTTGAGGCCCGCCTGAGTTTGATCGACGCTAATGAGCTGTTGGGGAGCCTGGAGGTGATCGAGAAAGAAATAGGAGAGCTCGGCAATATGCCCTCTTCTTTTGGGGCCAACGTTCACGCCCTCCGGATTCACTTTGACCGTGTCAAAGCTCGTTTAGCCGAGATGATCAAGCAAGAGAAAACGCCCTAGAAATCCCCGAAGAACCAATTGCCGGGAGCAGTGGGGTCGTCCGAGACGTAAAACTCGCGTACCAGCACCAGGACTTCATCCATGCTGAGCACACCGTTGCCGTCGCGATCCAGTTCTCGAAAGCTCTCCGCGACTTCTTGTTTCGGGATACCGTGGGCCTCGCAAAATTTGGCGTAGTCGGGCTTTTTCACCCGGCCGTCCCCGTCCATGTCCATGAGTTCAAAAAAGTAGCGGGCGATGGAGTCGATGGCGGTGGTGAGCCCGGCTGGGGAAATCCCGGCTCGTTCATCTTCGATGATGGCTTTGATGTGGTATCCCAACCACTCGGGCAGCGTGATGTGCCCGTCGCCGTCGATGTCGCACTGAAAAAGCCCCTTCCAGATTCGACGGCTACGACCCAGCAGACGACGATAGCCTGGACTGTTCAGTTCCAGGCCCCTTTCCTCTGCGAGCCCTTCGACCACCGCCTCGAAATCGGCATATTCCAGGAGCCCGTTGCCGTCCACGTCGAGAAGTTCGAACATGTGGATCAGTTTTCGTTTCTGGAGGTCTGTGAGCGTCCGAGGCATAGGGGGTCATTTCGTATCGGTTCACTCAAGACCTGCGGGAGGTTTCTGGCGACTGGTCGCCAACCGTGGCCCCAATGCCCACCCGGACCCGCGCTGTTGTTCCCATCAATTGGCTAAAGTACGCCAAGAGTCGCCTTCGCCAGGTCTACCCGGACCGTCGGGGCTTAGTGTTAGAAATGCTCACCCGAGTTGTGTCCGCTCTGGTAGGGAGCGAGATGGTAGACACGGTGATGGTGGTTTCTCCCGATGGCCAGCTGAAGTCTTTTTGCGACCATCATCAGATCGAATTTCTCCGCCAAAACGGGAGTGGTCTCAACGAAGGACTGGAGCAAGCTCGTCGGGCGATGGGCAGCCACGACGCCCTGTTGGTGGCCCTTGGGGATCTGCCCTTGTTGGAGCCGGAGGATGTTCGAGCTCTCTTGAGGACTCTTCCGGGAGTCTCTTTGGCGCCTGATTTAGAAGACCGTGGGACCAATCTGTGCGCTCTCCAGCCAGGCAACCTTATTCCGTTCTGTTTCGGTCCAGGGAGCTTTGAGCGTTTCTGCGGTCAGGCCAAGAGGGTTGGGGCTCCTGTCACCACAATACGCAGACGGGGGACGGCCTTCGACCTGGACCATCCCCACCAGTTGCGGGAGCTTCCGTGGCTGACGGTCTGAGGGTGTTGCCGGTGACCGGCCTGCCCGAGATTCAACCGGGCGACGACCTGGGAGAAATCCTGATTGAGAGTGGCTTCTGCTTCCTGGCTGATGACGTGGTGGTGGTGACCCAGAAGATCATCAGTAAAGCGGAAGGCCGATTGGTTCGGCTGGAGACAGTGGAGCCCCGACCGGAGGCCAGAGAGTTCGCCCGCCAGTGGGGCAAAGACCCCAGGGTGGTCGAGCTCGTGTTGCAGGAGAGTCTAGAGGTTCTCCGGTTCGAGCGGGGCATCATTATCAGTCGGACCCGGCACGGCTGGGTGTGCGCCAATGCTGGGCTCGATCTTTCCAACGTGGACGGAGGCCAAACAGCTTGTCTCTTACCCTTCGACAGTGACGCCTCGGCCGCCCGGCTCCAAGCTTTTCTCGAAGAACGTCTCGGTTTTCCGGTTGGGATTGTGATCTCTGACTCCTTCGGCCGGCCCTGGCGTCTAGGGGTGGTCAATGTGGCCATTGGAGTCAGCGGTCTGCCGCCTCTGAGCGACTATCGCGGGTTGGAGGATCCCTTCGGGTTGACGATGCAGGCGAGCGTGATGGCTAGTGCCGATATGGTGAGCTCGGCGGCTGAGTTGGTGATGGGGAAGACCGGTAAGATCCCCGTGGCTGTGGTGCGAGGCCTCGAGTTAGGCGAGGGGCAGGCGGTCGAATTGGTGCGTCCCCGGGGCCAGTTCCTGTTCGACTAGGGCCTGTTGACATTCGACTGGCCGAGGAAGAAGGGTTATAACACGGAGGCCA
>CAYRFU010000069.1:0-18352 GCA_964423525.1 uncultured Burkholderiales bacterium
GTGGTTCATCGCCAACACCCGCCTCAAAGAGCGCCTGATTGAGAAGAACCAGGAACTGGACTGGCACCCCGCTCATATCAAAGCAGGGCGCTACGGGAATTGGCTTGACAACCTGGTCGATTGGTCTCTCTCCCGCACCCGCTACTGGGGCACCCCGCTCCCCATCTGGGAGTGCGACAGCTGCGGCAACCGCCACTGCATCGGCTCTTTCGCGGAGTTGGCCGAGCGCTCCACCCGTCCCCTCGATGTCGAGTCAGAAGAATTCGACCCCCATAGGCCCTACGTCGACGAAGTCAAGCTTCACTGCGACCAGTGTGACGGACAGATGACCAGAGTTCCGGAGGTGATCGACTGCTGGTACGATTCTGGTTCGATGCCCTTTGCCCAGCAGCATTACCCTTTCGAGAACCAGGAACAGTTTGCTCAGGCCTTCCCAGCCGACTTCATCTGCGAAGGCCTCGACCAAACGCGGGGCTGGTTTAACTCGCTCCATCAACTGGGTGTGATGCTGTTCGACTCAGTGGCCTACAAGACCGTCATCTGCCACGGACTCGTCCTGGATGGCGAGGGCGAGAAGATGTCGAAATCGCGAGGCAACGTGGTCGACCCGTGGGAGGTGTTGAACACCCACGGGGCCGACGCTCTTCGATGGTATCTCTACGCCTCCGCCCCTCCGGAACTGTCTCGCCGTTTCTCGGTTGACCTGGTAGGCGAGGCTTGCCGCCGTTACCTTAATACCCTGTGGAATACCTATCACTTCTTCGTGCTCAACGCCAACGAGTCGACACCAGGGCTAGGGAGTCCCACTCCCGTATCCGAGCGTAGCGACCTCGACCGCTACATCTTGTCAGCTCTCAACGAGCTGGTGGTGGAGGTCACCCAAAGGATGGACGCCTACGAACTCACGCCGGCGGCCCGGGCCATTCAAGACTTCGTCGATGTGCTCTCAAACTGGTATGTCCGGCGCAGCCGCCGCCGTTTTTGGGGCAACGAGGCCGAGGCCTACCAAACCCTCTATGAATGCCTGGTCACCCTGACCAAACTGACCGCGCCGTTCACCCCCTTCGTGGCCGAGGAACTCTATCAAAACCTGGTTCGCTCCCAGGACTCCCGAGCCCCCATCAGCGTTCATCTGACCGATTGGCCTGAAGCCGACCGCGCTCAAATCGACCAACAACTCTCAGCTGACACCCAGGCCGTGATGAAGGTCGTGTCAGTTGGCCGTGCGGCTCGAAATCAGAGTGGTCATCGGGTCCGTCAACCGCTGGCCGAGGTGCTGGTGCGCGCCCGTAGCGCCGAAGAGCAAGAAAGTCTGGAGCGCCTTCAGGATCAAATCCTGGAAGAACTGAACGTCAAGTCGATCCGGTTCCTCCAAGCCGGAGAAGAGTTCCTCGACTACTCCGTCAAGCCCAATCTGCGCCTAGTCGGGAAAAAATACGGAAAAAAAGTGCCCGGCCTCCGCCAGGTCCTCGACCAGATCGACGGTAAATGGGTAGCCGGCCTGGTCAAAGACGGAAACCCTGTTCCGGTCGAGGTGGAGGGGGAAACTCTTGAACTGCTGCCCGAGGAGGTCCTGGTGGAAGCCCGTTCGCCAGAGGGCTTCGCGGCTCAAGAAGAAGCGGGTATTCTGGTGGCGGTCTCGACGGCCATCACCTTGCCTCTCAAGCTGGAAGGGATTGCCCGTGACCTCGTACGCCACATCAACGAGTTGCGGAAGACTTCGGGTCTTGAAATCGGGGACCGAATTCGCGTGTGGGTCGGGGGCAACGGCGAGGTGGCCGAGGCAGCCAAGGCTCACCGTCAGACCATCATGGACGAAACCCTGGCCAAAGAACTCAACCTGTCCACTCCTCCCGAGCAAGCCGATCAGGCTTCAGTCTCGCTTTCCAAAGAGGAAGAGTCCTTCCCCATCGGTCTTGAAAAATTATAGGAGATGGCGAAGAAAGGCCTGAGGGTTACGGCAGAAGTCCCGGGTGAGTTGGAAATGGTCGGTCTCCTCAAAACTCCTGGGCTCCAGCCCTTGTTCAGTGAGAAAGTAGAGGGTCGACTTCGGGTAACTCATCAGGATCGGGGAGTGGGTGGCGATCACCAGCTGAGAGCCACAGCCGACCAGCTCATCCACCAGGGTAAGGAGCGCGAGCTGCCGCTGGGGTGACAGCGGTGCCTCGGGCTCGTCGAGAAAGAACAATCCTCCGTCCCGAAAGCGATGAGCCGCCAAGTTCAAAAAGGCCTCACCGTGAGAGAGTTCGCTTGGCACTCCGCCATAGGCTCGCTCCATAATAAAGCGGCCGTTGGTTTGCTCTAGCTGACGAGCCACGTTGAAGTAGCTTTCCGCCCTCAGGTAAAAGCCGTCAGCTTCCCGTTGGGGAGCCCGCTCGAGAGTGAGAGAACGGGCCAGAACCCTCTCTTGGGGAGCATCGTCCCAGTCGTTGAGGTTCTTAGAACCGCCGAAGGGCGGGTAACCCGCAGCCAGGGCCATCCCCTTCAGAAGAGTTGATTTGCCGCTGCCGTTTTCCCCCACCAGGAAAGTAACCCGTGGGTCTAGCTCAAGTCGGGTCAGATGACGAACTGCCGGCACGGTGTAGGGGTAGCCGGCGCCTTCGCCGCATTTGGTGACTGCCCGCTCACGGGCCCCCATTCTACTCGATCTTGGATGGTCCTCGAAGAGATTTACTCTTCAACCGCTCCAGCGGAGTCAATCGGGCGTCCGACTGAATCGAGCGAGGACGGAGTTGAGGCTGGAACCAGGGGCTATAAAAGTTTGGATAGTAGGGAGAATAGAGACGAGGTTTGACTCGATAGTTCGGGTTAGAAGGCTGCGGGGTGAGGGTCAGATGCTGATGCTGAACGACCCCCGCGCTGCGGGCTCTGATACGAACTGGGGTTCTCCGAGAAACGGGAGCGGTCTCCACAGGAAAGGAAACTTCTCGCACACCGGCTTCAACCTCGACCAGACGAGGGAGGTCGACTTCCTGGCCACTCAAGAGGTAGACGTCTAGGCCCGTGGCTGGCGCCGGCTCGGAAAGGGCAAGAGTAGCCTCGGCGGTCTCCCCGCCAATCACCACCGGCGGGTCGAGGTTCAGATAAACCCGTGGGCTAGCCAGGGCTGAAAGGGTCAACAGGAGGAGCAAAATTGTAATACGCATGGTGGTTCTAGGAGTCCACATCCCGGTCAGGAAGAGGACACCCTTCCGGGTATGACCCGGCCATCCTTGTGTGGTGACTTATCCGCCTGGGAGGCGGCGGCTAACCCAGTCGGCCAGCTCCTCAGGCGGAACCGAGTCGGCCGGGAAGTCCATGTCGAGAACGCTCCGAGGCATGGTATCGGCCTGAGCCGATTCCGGGTCTTGCACCACCACTTGCCCTCCCGCCCCAGCCAAGCGAGCGGCCCCAACGGCACCGTCGCAGCCGATCCCCGAGAGGATGATCCCGATACAGTGGTCGCCCATAGCTTGAGCAGCCGAACGAAAAAGAACGTCGATCGAGGGTCGCATGAAGTTCTCAGGTGCTGCGCTGCTGAGTTCGAGACGCAGGGGCTCAGATTCGAGCATCAAGTGCTGCTCGCCGTGGGCCAAATAAACGACCCCAGCCTCAGGCTCAACCCCAGGAGCAGCCAACTCGACCTTCAAGTCTCGCTCCTCGGTGAGACGACTCACGAGGTCATAAATCAACCAGTCTGGCCCGTGTTGAACCACAAGACAAAAGGCCGACTCCCAGCACGTCCGGGGCAGTTTCTCGAAAAACTGGTCGAGCAACTCGGGGCCGCCCGTTCCCGAGCCGATGACCAGAGCGGCGAGACCGGTCAGCTTAGGGCTGACGGCCTCTCCGATAGGCCCGGTGGCTTCAGGCTTTTGCTGCTGCTTTCGCGCCAACAGCGTCTCTACTGCCGACAGAAGGTCATCTAGCACATAGGGCTTGCCGATGAACTCGTCAGCCCCCGCCAAGTAGGCGTGGGCGCGCGCCTCGGGGTTGGTGATAACGGTCAGCATCGCGATAGCGGGGACCGGATTCATCTCTTTGCGAGCCCAACGGATCAGGCCCAGTCCGTCCAGCTCTGGCATCATCCAATCGGTCAGGAGCAGGTCGCAAGGTTCCTTTTCCAAACGCTCTTTCGCGATGGCGCCGTTCTGGCACACGACCACTTCGTAGCCCTCTTTAACCAGGGCCTTCTCTAAAACCAGAGCACTGGCGAAGTCGTCTTCGGCGACGAGAATCTTCATAGGGCTTCCGAGTTCTGCAGAACCTGGAGTTGCTCCTGTAGTTTGGCCAGAGCGAGGGCATACTCTTCCTCAAGGAGCTTAAGGGCGGGACGACACTCTTCTAATTTATCCTCTTTGGCTAATGTTTCGATGGTCTGACACGATTCGACCAACCGTAAAGCCCCCAAGGTCGCCGAGGTCGATTTCAAACCGTGGGCGGCGATAGAAAGGGCCGGACCTTTCTCTTCGGCCAGTAAGCGATGGAGAACCGCGATCTCTTCTTTCCCTTTGCTGTCAAAGAGCCGAACCAGGTTGGCGAAAAAGCTGTCCGGTCCGGGCTCACTTAGCTCTAACAGCCCGTCGAGCACGTCTTGGGCTAGCACAACCACATCCCGCTCGGGCTCGGGATTAGCCACTCCGCCAGTCAGGATCCGTTCCAGGTCGGCCCTTCGCACAGGCTTCGAAAGATAGTCATTCATGCCAGCACCAAGACAGGCTTTCAGGTCCCCTTCGAGGGTGTTGGCGGTGAGAGCCACGATCGGCACCTTACCCGCTTCCCCCCCCAGCCGTCGAATAGCTCGGGTGGCTTCGAAGCCATTCATGAGAGGCATTTGGCAGTCCATAAGAATCAGGTCCCAAGACCCCTGACGGGCGGCTTGCACGGCCTCCTGGCCATCGTTGGCCACCTCTACCGAATGGCCCATCCTCTCCAACAAACGACCTACCACAGCCTGAATCCCGGGGTTGTCTTCGACTACCAACACCTGGAGTTGGTCTGGGTTTAGGGAGCGCTCAAGACGTTCCTCGAGAAGTTTGGCCAGCTGACTGGGCAAGAGAGGGGTTTGCCAGTCGAGCTGAACCTCGGGACCGGTGGAAGTGTCAAGGCCCCAGCTAACGGCCCAATGGAGAGCACTCTCCTGCACCACCTCATCTTCGCAAAAAAGCCTCAGATGGCCCCCGCCGAGGGTATCGGGACAGAAGGGGCGGCCGGTCCACTGAACCGGGAAGTTGCAAAGGAAGCGGCTTCCGCCATCGGCCAGATTATGAGCCTCGAGTTCGGCCCCCAACAGACGAGCGAAGCCCATACAAACCGCCAATCCCAAACCGAGCCCTCCGTGGCGACGACGAGGGGAGGGGTCGCCCTGACGGAATAGTTCAAACATCTGCTCGGCTTCTCTGGGGAGGCCCTGACCAGTGTCCACGATCTCGACCTCAAGGCCCAGGGTAGAGAGCCGGGCGGTCACCGTACACCGTCCTTCTTGGGTGAACTTAATGGCGTTGTCGACCAGATTCCTGATGATCTGCTCCACTCGTCGTCGGTCGCCGATCCCTTCGGTTGGAATCTTGGGATCGAGAACCAAAAAGAGATGAAGGCCCTTCTCGGCCGCCTCGGCCGCCGCCGACGCGGCCAGGCGCTCCAACAGAGCCAGAGGATCAAAATGGCTCGTCTCTCGCTTAGCGTGGCCCATCTCAAGATGACTGAAGTCGAGCAGATTATCGATCAGCCTCAGCAACCGATCGTTGCAGCGCAGAATGGTCTGCGCGTAGAGGGTTTCTTCGTCACCCAAGCCCGACTCTAGAAGCAGCTGGGCCATTCCGATGGCTCCTGTCATCGGGGTGCGAAACTCGTGGGAGAGATTACGAAGAAAGTCGGTCTGGCTCGCCCGTGACGAGTCGCGCAACCAGTGGCCCACGAAGAAGTCTCCATCTCGGAGTACTTCATCACGAATCCAGAAATAGCCAGGCTGGCCCAACACTCGATACGAGAGTTGAGTTCGCTCCTGGTCCCTGAGACGGTCCAGGCTACGATGAACCCAGGGCCGGTCGTCGGGGTGAATCCGCTCCGACCAGCTGGTCTTTGGTGCGATCAAGTCCTCGGGGTCCATCCCCAGGAGCTCTTGTGCTCCTGGGCTGACGTAGGTGGGCAGTAGACAGCTTGCATCGAGTCGATAGGCCACCAAATGAGGACTGGAGAGCAGGTGTTCGCTAGGCTCCATTACCAAAGGGATTTCATCCCAGACCAGGGGGGTCCTGTTACTGCGATGAAAATACCATCGTGTCCAGTCAAAAGGTCCTAGAGGTGGCCAGGGCTTGGGTCGGCCGTGAGTTTCGTCCGGGTCAGCTCGAACAGTGCGCCAATTTTGTCAGAACCGTGTTTCGAGAAGCTGGTCTTGAACTGAGAGTAGCCCGGCGCCCGGTCGACTGGGAGTGGACTAGCGAGCTGGCCCAGGGACCGGACTTCGCCAACTCGTTTTTCTCCGACGAGGTGGGCCAGAGAGTCGAGCCCGATCAGCTCGAACCTGGCGATCTGATTGCCTTTCGGGACACCTATCAAGGCGACTTCCCCCCTCAGTCGATCACGCACGTGGGGATCTATATGGGAGGCGGGCGAATGATCGACCGCGCTACCGGCGGTGAGCCGGTTCGTCAATTAATTTTAGACCAGTGGTGGTATGACCGTATAGTAGAGGGACGGCGTCCTACCTGCTATACTACTACGTAGTGATGGAATCGTCTCGCCCCTTTACGCTCGATGCTCTGCCATCGCCGCAACGAGAAATCGCTAAAGGTTCACTCGCGGTGCTGATGCTGTTCCTTTTTTTCAAACTCTTTGGGCACGTGGTCGCCTTAGCGATCTGGTTGGGCGTGGGGGCCGGCATCGGCTATTTAGCCAACCAAATCGTTCCCCGGAAAATTCCCGGTGGGTGGCTCGGAGCCACTGCGGCGGGCATGCTTGGCTGTTTTCTAGGAAGCTTCTTCCTGGGCAAATGGGGTCCCGTGATCCAGGACATTTACATTCTGCCTGGGCTGATCGGGGCGGTGGCCATCGCTGGAGGCATCCATGTCAAACTAACCATGGACCGGGCCAAAACCTGGGAGCAGCTCGAGGCCAAAAAAGATGAAGGCGACCCGCTTCTGCTCAGCCTGATCGGTAACTGGAGGTTGGTAGAATTCCTGGGCAAAGGGGCCAACGCCAAAGTCTATAAAGCCCTACCGAACCGCTCGCTTGACCCCGACGAGGCCGTAGCCATCAAAGTGCTCAACCCCGAATCGACCGATGACCATGAGTTCCTGGTGCGTTATCGGCGAGAAATTGAGATCAGCGGGAATCTCGATAACCCTTACATCGTGAAACTGATCGACTGGGGCGATCAGGAAGGCCTTCACTACATCGTCATGGAGTTCGTCGATGGCGACACGTTGAGAAGTCATCTCAAGGAGGAAGGCCTCCCCATCGTAGAAGCGGCCAGCTTGATGACTCAACTGATGCTCGCCTTAGACCACGCCCATACCCACAACATCATCCACCGGGACATCAAACCGGACAACGTACTGATGAGCGGCAACAAAATCAAAGTCAGCGACTTCGGCCTGGGTCGAGGGGTTGACGACGTCTCGTTAACCAAGACTGGGACCGCCCTGGGAACGCCGGCTTACATGGCACCAGAACAGATTGAAGGCGGCGAGGTCAGTCCGGCTTGCGACCAGTACGCTTTGGGAGTCTTGGCTTACGAACTGTTCACGGGAGAAAAACCCTTTAACGACCGCGAGCCGATGCGAGTCCTTTACAAACACCTCCACGAACCTGCCGCTTCGCCTCGTGAGATTCGGCCCGAGATTCCCGAAGACATAGCCACCATTATTCTGCGTATGCTAGAGAAGGAAGAAAAAGAAAGATTTCCCAGCATGGCGGAGGCCGTCGAAGCCACCAAGAAAGCCATGGCAGCTCTCAAACCCTCCGAAGTCGGCTAAACTTCACTCACCCCCCCGAAGTCGTTGAGGCTATGCTGGACTTAGCCCAACTAACCCCCCAAGACCAGATCGTCGATCTGGGCTCAGGCGATGGAAGAATCCCCCTGGCCGCAGCAGCTCGCGGGGCCAGGGCTTTAGGTATTGAGATCGACCCGGCGCTGGTGGCCGAGAGTCGCCGCAAAGCACACCAGCAGAAACTAGAAACTCAAGCCACCTTTCGAGTCGAGTCGTTCTTCGAGAGTGACCTTCGTTCAGCTGACGTAGTCACCGTGTTCCTCTCTCCCCAAATGAACCAGGAACTGGCTCCCAAGCTGTTGCAGGAGCTGGCCTCGGGGAGCCGGGTCGTGACTCACCTCTTCCCGATGGAAGGTTGGCAAGCAGAGCGAGTCCAAAACCTCAACGGACGCCGGATCTTTCTCTATCGTATCCCCTAGAGTCGAGGCTACTCGATCTTATTAACGGCCCCAAGACGTTCTAAGCGGGCTCCGGTCTTACGGGTGATGCTGTGGTCTTGACCGAGGGCCTCCGAGGCGATCTGGTAAGCACGCTGATAAAAGTTCTCGGCCCGCCGAGCCTGGATGTCTCCCAGGTGAGTGAGTGCCGGGGCCAACATTTTGTGGGAAGGGTCTTCCTCCTGCCAGAAAGAAACAGCCCGCTGATAGAGAGGCTCAGCTCGGTCCCACTGAGCCTCGGCGTAATAACCACCGGCAAGGGTGTTGAGACAGCGAGCCACATCGCCTTTTAAGCCTAGACCCAAAAAAATATTGGCGGCCTTCTCCAACACTTCGCGACATTCGTCAAAGCGGTGTTGAACCCGATAGACGCGGGCCATCGAACGGTAACACTTGGCCACTGCGAGACTCTGGTCGCCTTCCGCTTTACCAGCCAGACGTAAGGCCAGCTTAAACTTCTGTTCGGCCTTACCCACTTTGCCAGCCTTCAGCAGGCGATGACCCACCCGGCGGTTGGTGTCCCACTCTCCCAGCCCTTCCTCTTCGCCGGAGTTGGCGAGCGTTTCAGAGGGGGACAGTTCGTGTCCAGCCAGACTCGCTAGTCGCCGGCGCACCGAGTCAGCCAAGCCCAGCAACCAGGCGAGATTATCCTCCAGAAAAGCGGACCGCCGGGCCCGATCGTCGGCGTAAAGAATTCCTACCACCTGGTCGGTATGGTCGCGCCAGGGGACGCAAACCACGGAGCGAATTCCGGCCAGGTTCACGCTCATGCGTCCCGAATATTCGGGGTCCTCCAAGGCGTCGAGCAGCATCACAGGTTCGCCATCAGCCAGCACATGGCGAAGCGGCTGGAGACTGATCTCGCCGGAGGCAAGCACGTTCTCGCCATCGAGGCCGTGAGCGGCTTGACTGACCCAACTACCGTTGTGGCGGGTCAGAATAAAAGACCTCTCCGGCGAGAGGTCCTGGACAATCAGGTCCATTGCCTTCGAATAGACTTCAGACGGGCTTTGAGCCGAGTCGAAAGCTTCCATCCAGCCAGATTTGTAGCCTCAGCCCGGAACTCCTACAGAGCGGCTCAAATCTCGACGTAGGGTGTTCAGGCTCGAGGGAGAATTAAGAGCGGAGAGTGTACTGCCCGGCCTGCGAAGAGACTTTTGGCTCCCGCTATAGTCGTTGTCCGAAATGCGACGCCTGGTTAGCCGTCAGCAAAAAAGCCGTAACGACCCCGTCCCCCCCCCGCAGAGTGGGGCGATGTGGGCTGGAACGGGCCGGTCGTTGACCCTGTCAAAGCCACCGGAACCTGGCTGGGCGAGACGGATGAAGACGAAGATACCGATTGGGGAAAGACTCTCCCCTCCCCCGGCCTGCTCGACTCTGACACCGGTGACTCCCTCGATGAGAGCTGGGTTGACGACGAGGTCAATCGCCCCGACTCTGACACCATCGACGACGCCACCGTGGCTGTGACCGTTCCTCCGCCCCCGGTCAAGTTGACTGGGGAATGGATGGCTGTGATCCTCTTTAGCCTGCTGGTTTTTGGGGGGCTCTACTTTCTGCGTCCCAACCCCAACCAACCCGCCCAAGCGCCTGTCGTGACGGCTCAACAAAGAGCCAGCGAACTGCTGACCGAGGCCGCTGATCAGGCTGCTATCGGCCACTTCGAGGTGGCCGCGCTGCAGGCATCGACGGCGCTGATGGTCCTGCGGGAAGCCAACGTCGAGGAGAGGACGTTCAAAAAGTGACGGCCTCCCCAAACCAATGGTTCGGAAGACGAGTTCCCCCCAAGTCACTCAGCCTGCCTGCCCCCGCTACAAAAAACAAGCATAACCCGAAATGGAGCCGATTGAAGCGGCTCCCTTCCAACCGAGTTCAGTGCCGGCGGAAACAGAAATCCCTCGCCCATCAGAGCCGATCATCCAAGAGGCCGCCCCCTCGCTTCCGACTCGACCTCAGCTAGTCTCTCCCTCTGAGGGTCCTCCCCGCCCCGACCCCTGGGGACCGCTGGAGGCCGTGGTTCGCTAGTTTTCCTGGTCGAAAACTTCGATTTCGCCGTCCCAGACAAATTTGACTGGGCCAACCAAGACCTGGAGCTGTTCGTCTTCTCCGCTGTCTTCCAATTTGGCCAACTTGCGGGCCTCTTTGGCTTCCTTCTTGCGCTGAGTCTTCTCCATTTTTTTACGCTCTTTCTGGCGTTTAAGCATTGTCATGCGATTCTTTTTTGCCAAAACTAGCCTCCGTTCCTGAAGCCTTCTGTTGACTGCGGGAAGGCAGCTTATCGCGAGACTGAGGCTCAGCCCCGACAACTCGGGCGTCGTTTGCCTTTTACGGGTGACCTACAACAAACCCTGCTAGAGGAGGATCTTTCCTCTCGTTAACAAGTCGGACATAAAGGGTTCACCTGGTGCCGTTAGGTTAGGGAGGTCCATCAAGCTCCCACAAACAGAATTCTGCTGGAGGCACCTATGATTGCTACCGTTGCTCCTCGATATATGGAGACCCCCCCTACCCCCCCCGCTATCGGCGACCGCGTAAGCGCCGAGTATAACAAAGTTGAACAGGCTCTTCCGGGCCAGGTAGACGCTTACCGCGCCGACCCCCTCGGATGGGGCGCCGAAGCCGTGACTCAGTCCTCGGCTATGAAGACCGAATTCATGGCCGAAGTGTCCTCGGTCGTGTCCATCCCCAAAACCGCTGAAGCCTGCCAAGAAGCCGCGCTCAAAGCCCTCACCATGGGCCTGATGTCGGGCGCCCTTGACGCCGTCCTAGTGATGGGCCTGCAGGGAGAGCAAGGCGAAGTCGTCGACCCTGAACTGCCCAACCTGGGTGGTGACCTCCCGAGCGGAGAAGAGTTCAACGGTATGCTGCGCGAGCTTCGCGAAGGCATGCTGGACCTGGCCAAAACCGATGCCGGAGCCCTCGGTGAAGTGACCGAGCAGCTCAAGAGCGCTGGCATCACGGCTGTCGAGGAAGCTGGTCAGCTGGCCGAGTACGGAGAGCTCCTGCCGAAAGAAGTCTATCAGGGCTACCTGATGGCTACCTTCGCTATGGGTTACGCTACGGCCGCCGCTATGGCCACCGACTACATCGACCCTTTCGGCGCCTAGAAAGAAGAGCCGAAGCCAAAGGGAGCCGGGACACCGGCTCCTTTTTTGTTTTGCGGGAAAGAGCGCATCCTGCCAGAAGACTTTTCTTGTGAGAGTGGCTGCCGTTCAGTTCAAAGCCGTCAAAGGCGATTTCCAGAGGTCGCTAGAAAGCTTGGCACGCCTGACCGAGAGGGCGGCCCTCAGCGCCCATCTGGTGGTGCTCCCCGAAATGGCCGTGACGGGCTACGTCTTCCACTCCCCCGAGCAAGCCAGCCGGGTAGCTGAGCCGCCTCAGGGCCCAACCTTTCAGCGGTTCTCCGCGATCGCTCGCAAGAACTCTTGCTGGTTAGTGGTGGGGTTCCCCGAGTTGGCTGAAGACGGCCTGTTCAACTCGGCCCAGGTGATCTCTCCCGAGGGGGAACTCGTCTTCGTTTATCGCAAGACCCTGCTCTATGAGGCCGACTTTCCCTGGGCCATCCCCGGAGATTCTGGTTACCGGAAGTTTGATACCGACCAGGGCAGCTTCGGTGTGGGTATCTGTATGGACCTCAACGACGACGGGTTCGTGGACTGGCTAGAACGAGCTCGCCCCGAGGTTCTCGCCTTTCCCACCAATTGGCTTGACCAGGGCTATAATATCTGGGGCTACTGGGCCTGGCGCCTGGGTCAACTTCCCTGTGCGCTGGTAGCCGCCAACACCTGGGGCCAGGAAGAAGAGATCACCTTCCGGGGTGAGTCGGCTGTCCTCAAGGAGCGGACCATTCTCGCCCGGGCTCCTCATCAAGGTGACTGTTTCATCTATGCCAGGTTGGATTGAACGCCTTCAGCAGTGGTCGAAGCGGGAGGCTCCCCGTGAGATTTGCGGCTTCCTGGTAGGGCCCCAGTTAGTCTCAGAATGCTGGCCAGCCAAGAATCTGGCCCCCCCTGGCGCTTTCGAAATCTCGCCGGAGGACCACCTAAAGGCTCACTACCGAGCCCGAACGAAGGGCTGGCGGGTGCTGGGCTATTATCACTCCCATCCCGGCGGGCCGGCCCGACCCAGCCTCCAAGACCAGGCTCTTGAAACGCTCCATCTGATCGTGACCCCCACCGAAACCGCCGCTTTCTTTTTTGAAAAAAATGCCGTCAAGCCCTTGCCTTTGAGGTTGGTTTTCAGAGACAATGAACAAGGACGCGCTGATCGAACGCAAGACAGCGACGACCACAAATTCTGAAAGCCACTCCCGCGCGGAGACCGGCCCCTACCGAATGGAGGGTACCGATGTCGACCCTGAACGCGGCTCTGACGGAACGCCGCCGCAAAACTTCCGTCTTGACCCTAACCGCGAAGAAGCGGCGAGGCGAGAGGATCAGCATGATCACCGCCTACGACTACCCTTCTGCCCTAGCCAGTGAACGAGCCGAGTTTGATGTCATCCTGGTGGGAGACTCCTTAGGTATGGTCGTGCTGGGCTACGAAAACACCTTACCGGTCACCATGGAAGACATGCTGTGCCACTGCAAAGCTGTCTCCCGCGGGGCAAAACGACCTCTGCTGGTCGGCGATATGCCGTTTATGTCCTATCAGGTTTCGGAGCAGCAAGCGGTCCGAAACGCCGGACGATTCCTGGCCGAAGCCGGCCTGGATGCGGTCAAACTCGAGGGGGGTCGCGAACGCCTCACCACGGTGCAAAGAATTCTCGAAGCCGGCATTCCCGTGATGGGTCACATCGGCCTCACTCCCCAGTCCGTCCACCAGATGGGTGGGTTTCGGACTCAGGGCAAAACCGCCGAAACAGCCCAAAGACTGGTGGAGGACGCTACAAAGCTTGAGGAAACGGGTTGCTTCTCTCTCGTTGTCGAGGGCGTCCCGTCCCGCCTGGCCGACCTCATCCGACAACGCCTGGAGATTCCGGTCATCGGCATCGGAGCTGGAGCCGGCTGCGACGGTCAGGTGCTGGTCTACCACGACGTGCTGGGGCTTTTCGATCGATTCACCCCTCGCTTCGTCAAGCAGTATGCTCAGCTTTCCCGGCCTATCGACGAAGCTCTCGTGAGCTTTCGACGAGAGATTGAGCAAGGCCAGTTCCCCGCTCCCGAGCACGAAATCCGAATGGCTGACGAGGAATGGTTCAAGCTCCAGGAGCAGCTATGCTGATCGTCGGCACAGGCGCGATGGCTTGCCTTTTCGGCGCCCACCTGGCCCGTTCCGGAGTGGACGTCACCTTCTTAGGAACCTGGCCAGCTGGTCTCGAAGCTCTGAACCATAAGGGTCTGAGGACCACCCACGGGGAGCGGTTCCCGGTCAGACTCTACCGCCACCCTCAAAGATTTTCCCGGGCCCTCGTTCTGGTGAAAGCCTGGCAGACGGAGACGGTGGCCGAACGACTCTCTCCGCTGTTGACCCCCCAGGCCCGGGTCCTGAGTCTGCAGAACGGGCTCGGTCATCACCAAATTTTGATTCGAACCCTGGGGGAAGAGCGAATCGAATGGGGCGTCACCACCCTGGGGGCCTGCTTGGTCGAACCTGGATTAGTCCAACCCGCCGGCTCGGGCCGGGTGTTCCTGGCCCGGCAAAGCTCCTTCGAGCCCTTCCTTCGAGCAGCCGGACTCGAAGTCGAATCGGCCCAACGGCTTGACTCCGTGGCTTGGTCAAAGCTTGTCATCAATGCCGCCATCAACCCCGTGGCCGCCCTCTATGCACTGACCAATGGGGAACTGGTGCGTCACCCGGCGGCCTCAACGATGATGAGGGCGGCGGCCGAGGAGGCAGCCTCAGTGGCCCGAGCTTTGGGAGTCTCCCTCCTCTTTGAACGAGCTGGTGACGAAGCACTCAAGGTGGCCCTCCAGACGGGTCCCAATACGGCCTCGATGTTAGCCGATCTAAAGCGAGGAGCCCCCACCGAAATCGATGAGATTAACGGCGCCGTGGTCCGGGTCGGACAAACCCTAGGGGTGGCCACCCCCATCAACCAAAAACTCTGGGAGGATGTACTTCATGCAGTTGGTCGAAAGGCTCTGGGAAATGCGGCGGGCACGCCAGCAGCTCCCCGATCCGTTGGGTCTGGTCCCCACCATGGGATTTCTCCATCCGGGTCATCTCTCGCTGGTGGCCCAGTCGAAGAAGGAATGCCAGGCCACCGTCGTGACCATTTTCGTCAACCCGACCCAGTTTAATCAAGCGGACGACCTGGCAGCTTACCCAAGAGACCTTCAAGGCGACCTGGCTCTGCTGGAGGGAGAAGGAGTCGACCTGGTGTGGTGCCCCTCGGTGGAGGAAATTTACCCACCCGGTTCCCAGACGGCCGTCGAAGTGGAGCAGATCAGCCGCCCCCTGGAAGGGGCTAGCCGTCCTGGCCATTTTCGAGGAGTGGCCACGGTAGTCACCAAGCTTCTGTGCGCCGTCGCCCCCCAGCGGGCCTACTTCGGCCAGAAAGACGCCCAGCAGGTTCAGGTCGTCAGACGTCTCGTAAAGGATCTCCTGATGCCCCTGGAGGTGAGGGTCGGACCGACTGTCAGAGAGCCGGATGGGTTGGCCATGTCGAGTCGCAACGTCCACCTCTCGAGGGCCGAGCGCCGGGCCGCCACGGTCCTCCACCGGGCTCTGCGAGCCGCTCAAGAGAGTCTTCCCTCGACAGCTGAGCAGCTGCGCCAAAAGGTCCGAGAAGTGGTGGCCAGTCAGCCTCTGGTCGAGCTGGAGTACGTCTCATGTGCTGACCCTGACACTCTGGAAGAACTCGACGGTGACGTGCGAGAAGGTCTCTTGTCAGTGGCCGCCCAAATCGGACAAACCCGTTTGATTGACAATCTTTTACTATGCTCCTCACCATTGACATCGGCAACTCTCATCTAACTCTGGGAGCTTATGACAACGAGACCCTCGGGCCTCGCTGGCGCTTGGCCAGCGCCCCCCATCGGTCCTCTGATGAATATGGACTCCAGCTCTTGGGGCTCCTTCACTACGCCGACCTTTCGGCCCAATCGTTCGAAGGGGTCTGCATCGCCTCGGTGGTGCCTCCGCTCACGAGTTCGGTCAGCCGGGCCTGTCGCGACTACCTTGAACTGGAGCCTCTAGTGGTGGGAGCCGGGGTCAAAACCGGCGTCAAAATTCTAGCCCAAGAGCCCCGCACCGTAGGCGCCGACCGTATTGTCAACGCCTGTGCTGTCAAACATCTCTATCGGGGCCCGGCCTGTGTGGTCGACTTTGGGACCGCCACCACCTTCGACGCCGTCAACGCCGAGGGGGACTACCTCGGAGGGGCCATCGCGCCGGGTCTTCAACTGGGGGCCGATAGCCTTTTTCAGAATACCGCTAAGCTGCCTAAAGTCGACATTGAGCGCCCACCCAGCGTGATCGGGCGCAATACCATCCACGCTATTCAGTCGGGACTCGTGTTCGGCTACGTGTCGCTAGTGGAAGGGATGGTCGGTCGTTTCGTGGACGAGTTGGGCGACGAGATGCAAACCATCGCAACCGGAGGTCTGGCTGAAGTCGTGGCCGGCGAAACCGACGTGATCGATGTGGTCGCGCCCTGGTTGACTCTGGAGGGCTTGCGTGTGATCTGGTCTTTGAACTGTTAGGGCGAGCCGATTGACAGGATCAGACGGTAGCACTATGCTACCAGTATGAAATCGATCCACATCCGTAACATCGCGCCCGAGACTCTGGCAGCGCTGAAACGTCTGGCGGCAGCCCACCACCGTTCGCTGCAAGGCGAGCTGATGGTGATCCTGGAGAATGCCGCGAAAATGGCTCCTCCCCCCCAAAGACAAGACTTCAAGCTCCACTTCGCCGAGAGCGGAAAAGCAGGACCCCTCAGCCGAGAGGAACTGTATGGCGATCACCGGTAATTCGTTCTTTCTCGACACCAACATTCTAGTTAGTGCCACAGATAGGTCCCGCGCCCACCATTCTCGGGCGCTTTCGCTGTTTCACGAAGTCCCGAAACAAGGCGGCCATCTTGTCGGAAGCGGTCAAACGATTCGGGAATACCTGGTGGTCGTCACCAGGCCACTTGACGAGAACGGCCTCGGCCTGACCGCTCACCAGGCTTGCCAAAACGTGAGTCAATTCTCTCAGCATCTCCACGTGCTAGCGGAGGATGAGCGAGTCAGAAGCCACCTCACCGACCTGGTTAGGCGCTATCGGGTGACCGGCAAGCGAATTCACGACGCCAACATCGTGGCCACCATGGTGGCCGGTGGCATTCACTACTGCCTGACCGACAACCCGACCGACTTTCGTGTTTTCAAAGAGATCACGGTTCTGGATTCGGCCCTGAACCAGAGCTAGCCGTTCGCAGGTAGCGCCTGGGCGAAAGGAAGATCAGCTGTCATAACCCGTCACACGGCGAGCCGGGATTCCTGCTAGGCTAAAGACATGAAAAAGACGGTTTATCTCCTCCTCGCTGTGTTGCTCCTGTCGACCCTGCCGACCACGGCCCAGCCACGGCTGAGGGACCTGATAGGCCAGGGCCGGATGGTGCGAGGCGACTCCGATGTGGAGCGCCTGATCCGATTCGGCGGAGTCTTGTTCGAACTCCATCAACGTCGCCAAATGAGGCGGAGGTCGCCGCAGACTTTCCCCCCTCGGCGGGGTTCCCAGACCGTGCCCAACTACGACGGACGCCCCGGCGGCTACGATCACATCGCCGTGGGGGGTCGGTCGCTCCGGCTAGACCCGACCATCCTCCCCCTGACGATCAACCCCGGCGAGTCTCGCTATCACGCCATCATGTCGGAGGCCACAGCGGTTTGGAATACGGCCGGACTCGGCACCTTCTTTGCCCTCACCAACGGACCCGCCGACCTGACCATCGATTGGTCTGGTAGGGCCGTCTCGCCCGGAGCTCGAGCCGAGACCCGGATGAGCACCTCCTCTCGCGTGGTCGTACCCATCGGCATCAGTGTTCGCAGCGGACGCCAAAGCCCCGCCGAACTCGCCAGAGTCATGGCTCACGAGCTGGGCCACGTGCTGGGCTTTGACCACTCCCAAGACCAGAACGACCTGATGTACCGGAGCGAGCGAAGGTTGCCCCTGGCCCTCTCGGCCCGCGACCGCCAGATGCTGACCTGGCTCTACTCTCAGAGGGACTACGTGCCCGTTATCGGAGCCACCGACCAGCGCTCAAACCCTACTAGCTTCGCCCTTCAGCCTCACAGCTTCTGCGGCTGTCGGTAGGAGATCGCACCCCGACCTCGCACAGGGGTCGATGGCGTCAGAGCAACCCGAACTCAAGATGACCCTGCCCCCGGAGGCCTATCAGCCGCTGGAGGAGGGGCAAAGTTACTCCCCCGTGATCCCCCCTGAGCAGGACCTACCGGAATTCACCTTCCGGGCGGTCCTGATCGGTGCCATCGTAGGGGTGGTCTTCGGATTTGCCAACGCCTACCTGGGCCTCAAAGTGGGCTTGACCGTCTCGGCTTCTATCCCGGCCGCCGTGATCGGTGTCCTGGTCTATCGCCTTTTGCGATTCGACTCCAACGTGTTGGAAACGAACATGGTGCAAACGGTGGGTTCGGTGGGAGAATCGCTGGCGGCGGGCGTGATCTTCACCCTGCCGGTGCTCTTTCTGTGGGGAGAGGAAGCCAATTTCTGGCCCATCTTCCCGCTCGCGCTCCTGGGGGGTCTGCTGGGGGTCCTCTTTATGATCCCTTTGCGTCGTTTTCTCATCGTCAAAGAACACGGTACTTTGACTTACCCTGAGGGCACCGCCTGCGCCGAGGTTCAGGTGGCAGCCCAGGCCGGAGGAGATCAGGGCAAGATGCTGGCCACCGGTGGGGCTCTGGGAGCCCTCTACACCTTCCTGGAGAAAAAGCACTTCTTTCCTGCCGAGCCGGAGTGGGTCATCGACGCTCCCGCCTTTAAGACCGCTATCGGCGG
>CAYRFU010000069.1:18362-20040 GCA_964423525.1 uncultured Burkholderiales bacterium
CTACATCATTGGGCCCAAAGTGGCGGCCGTCATGCTAGCTGGCGGAGCGGCTGGCTGGTTGGTCATCATTCCCATGATCTACTTTTTCGGGGGAGGGGCCAGCCAACCGATCCCCCCCGAGACCGAGCAACTGGTCTCGTCGATGGGCCACTTCGACATCTGGAATCGCTACCTCCGCTATATCGGCGCTGGAGCGGTGGCCTTCGGGGGCCTTTTCACCCTGGTGAAATCTACCCCGACTCTGGTCGAGTCGTTTCGGATGGCTCTGGCCGCTCTGCGCGATAAGGCTGAAACTGTTATCCCACGCACGGAAGAAGAGTTATCTCTCTCCACTGTGGGCTCGGCTTTGGCAGCGATCGCCCTGCTGGCCGCTTTCCTCCCTTTGATGGCCGGGGGCCGGGGACAGATCGGGTTGGGAGCCGGTGTGGCGGTGGTGGTTTTCTCCTTTTTCTTCGTGACCGTGTCGTCACGAATTGTCGGGCTACTTGGGGCCTCCTCCAATCCGATCTCGGGAATGACCATCGCCACCGTCTTGTTGTGCGCCGTCATCTTTGGTGGGCTTTACGAACCCGCCCAGGCGAAAGTGGCGGTACTGACGATCGGGGCCCTGGTCTGCATCGCAGCCGCCATCGCTGGCGATACGTCCCAAGACCTCAAAACCGGCTTTCTGGTGGGCGCCACCCCCCGTCGCCAGCAGCTGGGCGAGCTGATCGGAGTGGTGTTGGCTTCCATGACGATGGCAGCGGTGCTGGCTCTGTTCCAGAACGACATCGTCTCAGGTGAAGCCAAAGCCCCCCAGGCCAACTTGATCAAGCTGGTGATCGATGGAGTTCTGGAGGGGAGTCTCCCCTGGGGCCTGGTGATGGTGGGGGTAGCCCTGGCCTTTTGTGTTGAGATTATGGGTTTACCCACCCTGGCCTTTGCGGTCGGCCTCTATCTCCCAATCCATCTGGCCGTTCCCATTATGGTGGGCGGCCTGGTTCGCTTGATGGTGGAGAAGACTTCGGCCCGAGAAAAGCTCGAAGAGAACCGCGAGACCGGGGTTCTCTTCTCTTCTGGTCTGATCGCCGGAGCGGCTTTAATAGGGGTGATGGTGGCCTCCGTCAAGTATTTTGAGGGCAGCTTCTTTGACGGCCAGGCCCCCGATGCCCGCCTGGCCGCCGTGGTTGCCTTCGCGCTGATGGCGGGCGCGCTGTCTTGGGCCAGCCGATTTCGTCAGTAGTTCCGACGAAAGTCGCTGCCGCAGCTGGGTCTAAGGTGTTGACCCACCTTGGGGTTGGTTGTCGAGTAGGTCGAACAGTTCATAAGCTAGACTATCATCCGGGTCAAGGTGCTCAAGCCGGTCGCGTAGTTCCAGCAAGATGTGGGGCGGGATGTCGAGGTCGCTATCGCGCAACTCGCGAAACTGCTCCATCAGGCTAAGGGTCTCGCCTCGCTGGCCTTCGATCTGACCCAACTCTTCCTCTAGCGCAAGCCACTGCTCGCGATCCCCTTCTTTGGCCCTATCGGACGCTTTGGCTACGGTCGAGCGAGCCTCGCCGGGAGTGGTCTCTTTACTTTGCTCGGCGCTCTCCAAAAGGCGGGCCTGTTCCTCTTCGTAATCGGCCAGAGCAGCCAGAGCCTCTTCATAATCTTGGCGCAGAGCCGGATCGTCAGGGTCTTCGGCCAGAGCCTCCTC
>CAYRFU010000069.1:20050-23442 GCA_964423525.1 uncultured Burkholderiales bacterium
CCTCGAGTTCGGTCACGAACTCCTTCAAGAGTCGGCCTTCCGTGATCGACCCCCGAGAAACCGAGCGCAAAGCCCTCAACTGTTGTTTACCGGAACGCTTCTGGACCCGCTCCTGTTGGCGGTAGGTCTCAGCCTGGGCAAAAATCTCGGGGACTGAACGGCTGGCATTCAAGAGTCTCTCTGAAGCCTGAGGATCGTTCCACAGGCGCTCGAACTCGGCTTTGGCCTGCGGGTCCTCTTGAATTCGCTGAAAGACTTCCAGAAGGTCCCCATATTTCTGGGGGTCCAGGTTGACCGGTTCTCCTTTGAGGAAGGCGTCGACGGCACTCTTGATGGCGGGATCGCCTTCACCTCGTTGAGCCATCAACAGCTTGGTCACCAGGTCCAGGTCTTTCTGCTCGACTTCGCCATCCTTACCACCGATGACGTCGAGCAGTCCGAAGCTTTCCAGCAAGACCTGACCGGCCGCTTTGACGGCTCCTGTGACCCCGTCGATCACTCCCCCAGCCAGGTCTTTCAGGAAGTTGGCCGTGAGTTTGATCGGCTCGGCGACCGTATCAACCACCGTGTCGACCACCGAGCTGACTCCGCTGGTGACCGTGTCGGTTACGGAGCTGACCCCGCTAGCAAACGAGCGAAACCCGTTGGAGACCGCATCTGAGGCGGCCTTAAAGGGCGAGGTCAAAGTGCTCAGCAGGCCACCTTCTTTCTTCTCGGCGGGCGGAGCCTGGGAGGGTGTTGAGGGAAAGAGCATGGAGGCAATTTTCATGACCTTACCATTGTAATCCAACATCATGAAAACATCCAGAAATGCTCTAGCTCGTGAGGTTTCTAAGCACCCGCACCAGGAGCCGATGCTCAGCCTGATGCATCCTCTCGGTCACCTGTTCCAGCGAATCTCCCGGGAGAATGGCGACGGTCTCGGTGTCAAGGAGCGGCCCAGCGTCGACCTCGGGAACGGTGTAGTGGACCATGCAACCGGTCTCGCTCCGACCGTCCCGAAAAGCTCGTTCGATGGCGTTGAGCCCGGGGTATTGTCCCGGCAAAGCGGGATGGAGGTTCAGCACTTGCTGAGGGAAACGGTCGAGGAACTCGGCTGTCAGGATTCTCATCCACCCAGCTAGAACCACCCAGTCAGGCCGACTTTGAGAGACCCGGTCAGCCAGGGCTCGGTCATAGGCCTCGCGACTGGGATAATCGCTGGCGTTGAGGACAAAGGCCTCGACCCCCTGGCGGCGAGCCCTCTCCAGAGCGTAGGCTTCACACTTGTTGGAACCGACCAGCACCACCTGGCCCCCCAACTCCTCATCATCGAGAATGGCCTGAAGATTGGAGCCGTTACCTGAGGCCAGGACGGCCAGTCGCTTCACCGGACCTCGATCTCCGAACCCGAGACCACTTCGCCGATGGGAACCGACTCCGGAATCCGTTTGACCACCTCGTCGGCCAGGCCAGCAGCGACCAACACGATCATCCCCACACCAAGATTGAAAGAGGCCACCATATCCTGGTGGGTCAAGCGGCCCTGCTCTTTCAGGAAAGAGAAAATGGGGGGAGCTTCGAACTCTTTTAGATCCACCCAGGCACCCAAGCCCTTAGGCAAAATCCGCGAGAGGTTACCGGGAATGCCTCCCCCAGTGATATGAGCCAAACCTTTAACAGGAAGGCCTTCTAGTTGCCAAAAGTGAGGAAGGTAGCAGCGGTGCACAGCCAACATCGCCTCTCCAGGACTCTGGCCCAGGGCGGGATGGTCGCTCTTCCAGTCGAGCTCAGAGAGCACTCTTCTGGCCAGGGTGTAGCCGTTGGTGTGAAGTCCTGACGACGGCCAGGCCAGCAACTGATCACCGACTTCGATGGTGCTACCATCGAGGATGCTTTCCCGGTCGACAGCCCCCACGATCGTCCCCACCAGTTCGAACTGGTTAGGGCGATAGACGTCCCCCATTTCGGCCGTCTCGCCCCCCAGCAGCGGGCAGCGATGCTCTTTACAGGCGGCTGCCACTCCCCCTACGAGGGCGGCCGCGCGAGCGGGGTCGAGCTTATCACAACCCAGGAAATCAAGAAAAAAGAGCGGCATCGCGCCCTGGACCAAAATATCGTTGATGCAGTGATGAACCAGGTCTTGACCCACCGTGTCCCAACGGTCGAGGGCGGCCGCCACTTTCACCTTGGTCCCGACCCCGTCGGTGGAGGCCACCAGCACCGGATGGCGATAGTGGCTCAAAGCCGAGGCGTCGAAAAGCCCCCCGAAATTCCCTACTTGAGATAAGACAGCAGGCGTGTAGGTGGCGGTCACGGCTTCGGCCATCGACGCGACGGCGGCAGCCCCCGCTTCGAGGTCGACACCAGCCTCTCGGTAAGCCTGACTCATGAAACGGTTATCCTCCCGATATCGGACCGGTAAACGGCCCCTTCGAACTTGATCTGAGCCACCGTCTCGTAGGCCTCATCCAGGGCCGCCTCCAGATTCTCGCCCAACCCGACGGCAGCCAGCACCCGACCACCGTTGGTGAGCAGTTGACCCTCTTCATTACGCCTGGTTCCGGCCTGATAAATCAGACCGTCTTGGGGCAGGCTGATGGGAAAGCCCTTCTGGTAACTGCCGGGATAGCCGTTCGAGGCCATCACAACGGTGGCGCAAGTTTGCTCGGACCAGGAACAGAGAGAGGGGTCGAGCTGCCCGCTGAAACAGCTCACCATCAGGCCGGCAAGATCGCCCTGGAAAAGGGGCAGCAAAACCTGGGTCTCAGGATCCCCGAAACGGCAATTGAATTCCAGCACCTTCGGACCGTCTTCGGTCAACATCAAGCCGGCGTAGAGCAGACCCATGAAAGGTGAGCCGCGGTCGGCCAGCCCTTGTAGCACTGGCTCGAAGATAGAACTCTTCAAGCTCTCGACGAATTCAGGGTCGATTCCCGGCACGGGAGAGAAGGCTCCCATGCCACCGGTGTTGGGACCCCGGTCTCGGTCTTCCAGGCGCTTGTGGTCGCGGGCCGTCGGCAACAAGAGGGAAGAGCGCCCATCACAAAAGGCTAAAACCGAAAGTTCAGGACCTTCCAATCGTTCTTCCAGGAGCACCCGATGACCGGCCTCGCCAAACTTTTGCTCGACCATCGCCTCGGCCAGGAAGGCTCGGGCGCTGGCCAGGTCCGAGAAGACCCCGACCCCTTTGCCGGCGGCCAAGCCGTCGGCTTTAATGACCACGGAGGAGCCGAACCGCTCCAACTTCCGGTCGGCCTGCTCCATCGACTCACAGACCACAAAGTCGGCCGTGGGCACTCCCACTTGGACCATCAACTCTTTGGCGAAACGTTTGGACGTCTCGATCCGCGCGGCCGCCCGGGTCGGCCCGAACACGGCCACTCCAGCATCGATGAGGCGGTCGGCCAGGC
>CAYRFU010000070.1:0-23188 GCA_964423525.1 uncultured Burkholderiales bacterium
TGCCGTGCCTTGCAGTCAAAAGGATCAGAATAACACGAAAACGGGGTTGCGCCCGATGTCAACAGGCCCTCTAGGCCAGGAAGTTGATATCCCGGGCAGGGGGAGAACTTGGGGCGAGGGCGGCCAGGTAGAGGACCGGGTCGAGCTCCAGGCCATTGGCCGGGATTTCCCGTTCCCTGAGGTGAAAAGTGTTGGAGCCAAGATAGCCGGTCAAAAGGTGTCCATCGATCTGGCGGAACTGATTGAGATGGATATTCTGGGCCCCCACCGTGCCCGAGATGTAGCGATTGCGAGACCCGTCTCCCTGACCAACCGAGCGCAAGTAGACCGTCATCGACCCAACCTTGCCCTCGACAGTGGTGATGGCGCCGGTGCTCGAGGCCAGCAGTCTAACCGGGCCAGCCGGGCTAGTCCCTTTGATCGAATGGCCATCCTCCTGAGCACGAATGGTCAGCTGAAGACGGTCAGAGGAAAGCCGAATTTCATTACTGGAGACCCGGTCGGCAGCCAGACGAGCCCGCCTGGAGCCAAGCTTGACATCGATCAAGCGACCCCCTTCAGGGAGGCCGTGGTTCTTGAGCAGCTGAGCAGTAGCTGCAGCACCCAGCACCTGGGGTTGGGGAGGCAGACTTGACTTCACCTGAGTACTGTGACAGTCGCCGGCCAGCGGGATGTTAACCGCAGGTAAAAAGCGGACCGAGCCGGTCGGGCCAAGAAACGACCCTGATGACCACCCTGTCGGATTCTGTCAAAGCTTTGTCAGAAAGGCGCTCGCTCACCACCGAGCAGTGTCGACTATCGGTGCTGGAAATGATGAGCGGCTCAGCCGAGCCGGCCCTGGTGGCCGCCTTTCTCATGGGGCTCCGGGTCAAGGGGGAAACGGGAGACGAGCTGCTCGGCTGCGCTTTAGCTCTCCGCCATCAGAGTGTGCCCCTATCTATCAGTCGGCGCCCGTTAGTGGACACCTGCGGTACCGGTGGGGATGGCGCCTCGACCTTTAATATCTCAACGCTAGCGGCCTTGGTAGTAGCTGCGGCCGGAGCGGTGGTGGCCAAACACGGCAACCGCTCTGTCTCGTCTCGATGCGGGAGCGCCGATTTGCTAGAGGCTCTGGGTGTTCCTCTTCTTTCCTCTCCCGACGCCGTCTCTCGTTGCGTTGATGAGCTTGGCTTTGGATTTCTCTTCGCTCCCCACTTCCATCCGGCTATGCGCCACGTCGCCTCCGTTCGAAAAGCTCTGGGGATGAGGACCGTCTTCAACCTGATGGGGCCGCTCTCCAATCCGGCAGGGGCTCAGGCCCAGGTCATCGGCGTCTTCAGCACTGAGTGGGTGCGGCCAGTGGCCGAGTTAGCTCGGGCCCTTGAGATTGAAAACTGTATGGTGGTCCACGGGGCGGGAGGGCTCGATGAATTGTCCCTGGCTGGACCTTCTCAGGTGGCCTGGCTCCGGGGGGGCGCCATCGAAGAAATGACAGTCACCCCAGAATCGGTGGGTCTGTCCTCGGCTCCTTTAGAGGATTTGGCCGGCGGCGGTCCTGAGGAGAACGCGGCGATCGCTCGCCAGATTCTCTCAGGCACTGCGGGACCGCCCTCCGACATCGTGATTTTCAACGCCGCCGCGGCTTTGGTGGTAGCGGGCTTGACGGGAGACCTTACCAGTGGGGTTGAGAAGGCTCGCCAGGCCTTGGTTTCGGGTGCGGCCAGGCGGCTGCTAGAGAGAGTCGTCAAGTTTGGCCGACAAGAGTTGGCCGACTCGGCGTAGAAGACACAGCTATGTCAACCACCGTTCAAGGCTATTCCGCCGAGACCCAGAAAGTCATCGACCAGAACCGCGAATTCTCGCTTTTCTCATGGAAAGTCCAAGGAGACGTCAAGCCTCCTCCTATCGAGAAAGCCCAGGGAGTCTATTTTTGGGACCTGGACGGCAAACGCTATCTTGATTTTTCTTCCCAGCTGATGAATGTCAACCTGGGTCACGGTCACCCGAAAGTGATCGAGGCTATTCAAAAGCAGGTCGCCGAACTAAGCTTTGTCTACCCGGGGCTGGCCAGCCGAGCCAGGGGAGAGGCGGCCCAATTACTAGCCGAAGTCACCCCGGGTGACCTGACCAAGTCGTTTTTCACTCTGGGCGGAGCCGACGCCATCGAGAACGCGATGAAAATCGCCCGTCTCTACACCGGTCGCCAGAAGGTTCTAACCCGCTACCGAAGTTACCACGGAGCGACCTTCGGAGCGATGTCAGCCGGCGGAGACCCTCGCCGTCTGGCTAACGAACCAGGGGTCCCCTGGATAGTCCGCATGTTTGACCCCTACTCCTACCGTAGCCCTCTCTATCGTCACTGCAGCCCCGAGGAAGGCGACCTCGTTCTGGCCGACCTGGTGGAAGAGCAAGTGTTGCTTGAGGGCCCGGAGAACGTAGCCGCCATTCTCTTAGAGGGATATAGCGGCTCGAGCGGGATCATCGCCCCCCATAGCCGCGCTTACTGGCAGAAGATTCGAGAGCTGTGCACCCGACACGGGATCCTGCTGATCGTGGACGAGGTGATGAGTGGTTTTGGGCGGACGGGTCGCTGGTTTGGCATCGACCACTATGACATCGTGCCCGACATTATGGTCTGCGCCAAAGGGTTGACAGCTGGCTACATCCCCCTCGGAGCCACGGTTGTCTCGGAGGCGATCGGTCACCATTTCGAGACTAACCCTCTCTGGTGCGGCCTGACCTATAGCAGCCATCCGGTGGGGTGCGCGGCTGCAGCTGCCTGTATCAAGGTCTATCAGGAGGAAAAACTGGTGGAGCGGGCGGCCGCGATGGGAGAGAGGCTTGAGAGCCACTTAACGGACCTGCAGTCTCGCCACCGCTGCCTGGGCGAATTTCGAGGAATCGGCCTGTTCTATGTTTTGGAGCTGATCAAGAACCGGGAGACGCGGGAACCGATGTCACCCTGGAATCAGGCCCTCTCAGAGCCGATGGCCAAAGTGGCCAGCCTCTTCCAGCAACGCGGCCTGAGCACGTTCGTGCGTTGGAACTGGATCTTTTGCGTCCCTCCCCTTTGCATCAGCGAGCAAGAGTTAGCGGAAGGACTTGAGATCATCGACGAGGCCCTAACTATTGTGGATGCCTACGGGGAAGAATGAGCCTTATCAAGAGCGCGGTCAAGGTGGGGTTCGCCGGCCTCTTCGTAGCCGCCGGGGTGGCCCACTTCACCAACACCGAGGCCTTTATGAAGATTATGCCGCCCTCTCTCCCGTGGCATCGTGAACTCGTACAACTCAGCGGAGTAGCCGAAATCGCGGGCGGGGTCGGCCTTTTGATTCCCCAGACAAGCCGGGCTGCCGCTCTCGGCTTAGCCGCTCTTTTGATAGCTGTCTTTCCAGCCAATGTCTACATGGCTACCGCCGGCGTCAAGCTGGGAGGGTTTCCCTCCCAGCCCTGGATGGCCTGGGCTCGTTTGCCGCTTCAAGCCGTCTTCCTGGGCGGAGTTTTGTGGTCGGCCTACTTGGTCGACTCAGAAGCGCGAAAGACCGGATAAGACCTTTCCATGGCTTCGCCCAGCCCAGAATTGCCCCACGGTCGGTAGGAAAGCTCGTAAGAGGGGGTTTTCTGGGATTGAGTGCTGCAGGCGACTTTCGGCTCGACTTGGGTCGGCTTCTCTGACTGGGCCAGAACGAAGAGGGTCAGGGACAAGAACAGGGCTACCATCCATCTCATAGTCTTGAGCTTACCACAAAGGTCTCTCAAAAGTGTGACCACTTATGACAAAAGAGTCCCCAGAAACGGTGAGGGAGATCACTGAATTCTCGGGTCGATCACGATACCCTGTTCTTGACCGAACGGTCTACAGAAAGGAAATCGCATGTCTAAATTCGTCATCCACAACCTCGAAACGGCTCCTCAAGCCAGTCGGCCTCTGCTGGCACGGTCCCAAGAAGCCTTCAAGATGATTCCTAACCTTCACGGAGTGATGGCCGAGGCCCCCGGCCTCCTCGAGGGATACCAAAAGCTTCACAAACTGGCCACCGAGACGTCGTTCACCAAAACCGAATTGACGGTAGTTTGGCAATCACTCAACGTCGAACATCAGTGTCACTACTGCGTTCCGGCTCATACCGCTATCGCCCATCAGATGAAAGTTGACCCAGAGGTCATCGAGGCGCTTCGCAATAAGACTCCCTTGCAGGACCAGAAGCTTGAGACCCTCCGGCTTTTCACCCTGGAGGTAGCTCGAGAGCGTGGCATCGTTTCCCCCACCTCAGTGGAGACTTTCCTGGCCTCCGGATTCACCCGTCGTCAGCTGCTCGAAGTCATTCTCATCCTGTCTCAGAAGATCATGAGCAACTACACCAACCACCTCGCCGATACGCCTCTCGACAAACCGTTCCAAAAGTTCGACTGGTCGCCTAAAGGTGACCAAGCCGTGCTCAGTTAGCGAGATCGTCGATAATGGAGCGACAAAGCCCTGGCGCAAAGCCTCGACGAAGGAGAAATCGGGCCACCGTGTCTCGGCTTTTGCCCCGCTGAAACTGAGTTTCAGCCAATTCCCGGGCCGTTTGCTCCTCGTCGGGGCGCTCGACTTCCTCGAGAGCCGATCCGATAGTCTGAGAAGACACCCCCCGCTCAGCCAGCTCCGCTCTCAGACGACGAGCTCCGCGACCTTTTCGGGAACGGATAAAAGCGCGAGCGAACCGAGCATCGTCTAGATAGCCCTTGTGGCTGAGGAGATCGAGGAGCTCCTCGATCTCCTCTTTGACTCCGCCCAGTTGCAGCAGCTTCAGCCGAAGCTGCTGCACGGAGTGGTCTCGCCTTGAGAGCAGAGCCAGAGCTCGCTGCTCAAGCTCAGGCTTCGACAGCGACTTCTGCCGCTTCTCCATTGCGAGCCGACCGATCCATTCCTGAAAGAGCCCGAACTTGACGTTCGATCTCGTTGGCGACATCCGGGTTTTCTTCCAGGAAAGTCCGAGAATTGTCACGACCCTGACCCAGACGGCAGTCGCCGTAGGAATACCAGGTTCCTGATTTGGTGACCACGCCGGCGCCGACTCCCACATCTAGCAGACTAGCCTCGCGAGAGATGCCCTTTCCGTAGAGAATGTCGAACTCCGCGATTTTGAAAGGAGGAGCGAGCTTATTCTTGACCACTTTGACCTTGGCTCGATTCCCCATCAGCTCGCCGTTTTGTTTGATGGAATCCATCCGCCGGATTTCGAGTCGCACAGAGGAGTAGAACTTGAGAGCCCGACCACCGGGAGTGGTTTCAGGGTTACCGAACATCACGCCAACCTTCTCACGAATCTGGTTGATAAAGATGACCGAAGTCTTCGACTTGGAGATGATGGCCGTCAACTTCCTGAGGGCCTGGGACATCAGACGAGCCTGAAGCCCGACGTGAGTGTCACCCATGTCTCCCTCCAGTTCGGCCCGGGGAACCATAGCGGCCACCGAGTCGACAACCACCACGTCGACGGCGTTGGAGCGGACCAGGGTTTCGACGATCTCCAGTCCCTGTTCACCGGTGTCGGGTTGAGCCACGTAAAGCTCCTCGACATCGACTCCGACGTTGGCCGCATAAATCGGGTCAAGGGCGTGCTCAACATCAATGAAGGCCGCCACTCCGCCGAGCTTTTGAGCTTCGGCCAAGACATGAAGGGTCAGAGTCGTTTTACCGGAGGACTCCGGGCCATAGATCTCGGTCACCCTTCCGCGCGGAAAGCCGCCGATACCTAAAGCCGTATCGATCGCGATCGAACCACTCGGGATCACGGGAACCTCGAAGCGAGCGTTCGCTTCGCCCAGCTTCATGATGGCGCCTTTTCCAAACTGTCGCTCGATCTGGCCGATGGCCATGTCAAGCGCTTTCTTTCTATCCATCCTCATACACCTCGGTTTCGGTGTCCCCGACGCCCATTTGGGTCAGGGACGATTTTCAAATCTTATTGAAGGAGATTCATCCTAGTTTAGCGTCTCGGTCCTGACCTTGCAAGACGAACATCGATAGAACATGATATTTCGAACCGTTTTTTTGTAACAAGCTCTCAAACAGAGTTAGCTGATCGACCCTCATCTTCCCGGCACAAACCTCGCCCATTTGGCCGATTTTTCGGTTCAGCTCTGGCTGAGCCACAAGCCGCCGGATTCGTCCCAGGGTGAGATGGCCGCGGAAGGGCCGCGGCTCAGGAGGGAACCCGACTCGTTCGAGGCGAGTTTCGATCTCTTGGGCAAGCTGAGTGAGTGGCTCGCTTTCCGCTCCCACCCACAAGACCCGGGCTCTTTTGCGACTGGGAAAGGCCCCTACCCCCCGAAAGGTCAACTGGAAAGGAGGAGTCTTGAGAGCTTGCAGAGCCTGAATGACGGAGTCGGGCCGTGACACCTCGCCCAGAAACTTCAGGGTGAGATGAAACCGGTGGCAGGGGGTCCACCGGACTCCCTCTGCCACAGAATGAAGCTGAGAGGCTATCTCGGCTAACCTGTGCCGAATTTCAGGAGGCAGAGCAAGAGCCACGAAAAGCCTCACCAGGAAACCCCCACCCAGGTGTAGTCATCAGCTCCCAGACGTCGACAGATTCGACCAAGCTCCGACTCTAGTCGTTGTTTGCGGCCGCGCCCCAATCGAACCCCAGGCTCCCACCACAAGCCGAGAACCTCCAGGCGATTTTTCTTCCGATCGAAGCGAGGGCTCAGGCGACCCACAAGCTGCTCCCCTTCCAACAGCGGGATCACATAGTAGCCGTAGGTTCTGCGAGCGGCCGGAACAAAAGCCTCAAAGCGATAGTCGAAGCCAAACAACCAGCTGAGCCGATTCCGGTTTCTGACCAGAGGATCGAAAGGAGCCAGCAATCGGATTCGACTGGGAGGGTCAGGCAGTGAAAGCTCAGGCCAATCGGGTCGGGCGTAGAACCTTTCCCCTTCGATCTCAACCGTGGTCAGGTTTTCTCGACTCCACTGTTCAGCCTCCCCTCGAGTGACCAGACACCAGAAGTCAGCTAATTCGCCCGAAGTGGCGACTCCCAATCGCTCGATAGCCTGGCCACAAGACCAGTCGACCATCTGGCTACGAGAGACCTGTTGGGCGAGAATCTCCGATGGGACAACTCGCTCGGTCAGGTCGTAGACCTTTTCAAAGTTCAGACGATCGGCGATCATCAAGCGACCCGTGCGCCAAAGGTGTTCGAGAGCCGCCTTTGCGGGGGTCCAGCCCCACCATTTTCCTCTCTGAGCACCGGCACGGCGAAAGGCTCGTGTGGGCAAAGGTCCTTCTTTCTCGATTCTCTCTAAAAGAGAGCGCTCAAGCTGGAGAGCCTCAGACCCTCGCCGCTCTTGCCACCATTTGCGATTCTTCATTTTCTCCTCAAATCGGTCAAAACGATGACGCCAGCAGGGAAAATGCTCCAGAGGGATCACCGAGGCGTCGTGAGTCCAGTGTTCAAAGAGGTCTCGGCTGGCCAGAAGCTCATTCAAAAAGGCCGGCCGGTAGCCGTCCAGGCGAGCTCCGAGAATCAAATGGTGGGCCCGTTCTACGAAGTTGATGGAATCGATCTGCACGAAACCGAGAGTTCTCACCATGGTCGCCACCGTCTCTCGGTGAGCTGGCCGGCGTGGGCTAGCCAAAAGGTCCTGGCCGGCCAAGAAAAGACGTCGGGCTTGAGAGAGAGTCATCTTCACGGCTGACGAACTACTGGCCCACGAGGGTTTGTTCCTTTTCGCCCGAAACAGGCCGGCTGTGTTAAAGCGTTGCTCGATTTTTCTTCTACTTTTGATGCTTCCCGGGCTTTGTCAGCCTCTCCAACCGGTGACAACGGTGGAGGGGATCAGCGAGTATCGACTCCAGAACGGCCTCAAGGTCTTGCTCTTTCCTGACCCGACGGCCCCCAAGATCACCGTCAACATCACTTATCTGGTAGGCTCTCGTCACGAAGGCTACGGGGAGACCGGTATGGCCCACCTGTTGGAGCACCTTCTCTTTAAAGGCTCGACCAATCATCCCAACATACCCGAAGAGTTGACGGCCCACGGAGCTCGTCCCAACGGCACGACCTGGTATGACCGCACCAACTACTACGAGACGTTTCCAGCCTCGAGTGAGAATCTGAAGTGGGCCCTCGATCTCGAGGCCGACCGGATGGTCAACTCTTTCGTGGCCAAAAAAGACCTCGACAGCGAGATGACGGTGGTTCGCAATGAATTCGAGTCGGGCGAGAACAACCCCGCCGGAATTCTCATGCAGCGCGTTTTTTCGACCGCCTTTCTGTGGCACAACTATGGCCAGGCCACCATCGGAGCGCGCAGCGACATCGAAAACGTAATGATCGACCGCCTGCAGGCCTTTTACCGGCGCTACTATCAACCCGACAACGCGATTTTGATGGTAGCTGGAAAGTTCGAACCCGACCAGGCTCTGGAGCTGATCCAGCAAAAGTTCGGCCCGATTCCCGCCCCCGACCGTAAGCTCAACACCACCTACACCAGCGAACCCACCCAGGATGGGGAACGCAAGGTCACGCTGCGCCGAACCGGAGAAGTCCAGGTGGTGGCTACAGGCTATCACATCCCTTCCGGAGCCCACCCAGACTTTGCCCCTACCGATGTACTGGGGGAAGTGCTCGGGGACACTCCTTCCGGCCGCCTCTACAAGAGTCTAGTCGATAGCAAGCTGGCGACCTCAGTCTATGGAGGAGCTTTTCAGCTGCGCGAACCGGGCCTGATGTTCTTTTTAGCCGAGCTCCGTAAGGGAGGGTCAACCGACAAAGCTCTGGAGGTCTTGGTCGACACGGTCGAGAGTCACCGGGCCTTCACGGTCGAAGAGGTCGAGCGCGCCAAGACCTCTCTCTTGAAGCGGATGGAGGCCACCTTCCGGAGCAGTGAGAGGGTCGCTCTCCAAATTTCTGAATGGGCAGCGATGGGCGATTGGCGTCTATTTTTTCTCCATCGCGATCGCCTAGAGAAGGTCACTCCGAGCGACGTCGAGCGGGTTGCCGAAGCCTATTTAAGGCGCTCCAATCGAACGGCCGGGGTCTTCTTGCCCACCGAAAAACCAACCCGCGCCGAAATCCCCGCTTTGGAAGACGTTGAAGCCCTGGTGGCTGACTACAAAGGTCGTCAGAATCTCTCGGTGGGAGAAGCGTTCGACCCTTCTCCTGAAAACATCGAGACTCGCGTTGAGCGATTCAATCTCTCGCCGGGCGTCGAGGTGGCATTCTTACCGAAGAAGACTCGCGGCCAGTCGGTCAATCTGACCATCACTTTTCGCTTCGGCGACTTGGAGAGGCTCCAGGGTCAACGCGAGATGGCCCAGTTCAGCGGTTCGATGCTGATGCGGGGAGCGGCTGACAAGACCCGCGAGCAACTCAAAGACCGTCTCGACCAGTTGCGAGCTACCGGCGGGGTGGCCGGAGACTACAACTCGGTGGAGGTCGCCTTCGAGACAACCCGTGAGAATTTGCCGGAGCTGCTCCAACTGGTCGGAGAAATTTTGCGAAAGCCGACTTTCCCCGAGTCTGAGTTCGAGACTCTCCGCCAGGCATACCTGGCCGAGTTAGAGAGCGGCCTGAATGACCCTCAGACACTGGCCTCGAATTTTTTGCGCCGCCACCTCTCGCCCTATCCAGACAAAGACCCTCGTCACCTGAATACTCTTGAAGAAAATCTCAAGCTCGTAGAGGGGATGACTCTGGCTGAAGTCCGTCAATTCTATCAAAATTTTTACGGGGCCAGCCATGGTCAGATCGCCATCGTCGGCGACTTTGACCCAACCGCCATCAAGCCGGTTCTCGAGGCTGAGTTCGCCACTTGGAAAAGCCCCTCCCAGTATCAACGGATCGAGAGTCTTTACCACGATGTGGCCGCCGTCAATAAGACCATTTCGGTGCCCGACAAGGCCAACGCCGTTTGGCTAGCCGCTCTCAATCTAAAACTCCAGGACAGTGATGCCGACTACGCACCCTTAGTATTAGGAAACTATATTTTGGGTGGCGGGTTCTTGAACTCCCGCCTGGCTACCAGGATCCGACAAAAGGACGGACTTTCATACGGGGTCGGCTCTCAGATCCGAGCGAGTTCGCTGGAGCCTTCGGGTCGCTTCTTTATCTACGCCATCGCGGCTCCTGAGAATATTGAAAAGGTAGAAGCGGCGGTCCTAGAGGAGCTACAAAAGGCTCTCGACAAAGGGTTCTCACCAGAAGAGATAGAGCTCGCGCGCAACGGTCTGCTGGAGTCTCTGAAGGTCGGACTCGGCAAAGATTCCACCCTGGCGGGAACGTTAGAAGAATATCTCTTTCTGGGGCGGACGATGAAGTGGAGAGCTGACTACTATAAAAAGCTCGAGGCGGTTACGGCAGCCGATATCGAACAAGCCCTGCGAAAGCACCTCCAGCCCGAGAAGCTCAGCATCGTCAAAGCCGGCTCGCTGTAGGCTACTTGACGGCTCGGAGATGACGGGTGCCGCGTGCGGCTACCATCCGCACCTGGTGGCGAGCGATCAGGTCAATAATGGCGGCTGCTAGTCGGTCAGGGTCATGGCGAACCAGGTCGTTATCGTCCACCAGATTGGCTCCGATCGGTTCCACTCCGTGAAAGCGGCCGAAAGCCGGCTCGACGGGCTCAGAACCTCGTGCCTGGTAGTGAAGAAGGGCACTTGTTCCGGGCTGCTCGATATTAACCAGGGCGTAATCGATGACCGATTCCTCGATATGATGCCCAATGGCGGCTACGTGGTCGGCAGCATCAAAACCGTCGGTCTCACCTGGTTGGGTCATCACATTACAGACGTAGACTTTAGGCGCTTTGGCTTTAGCCAGAGCCTCGGCCACTCCCCCCACCAGAAGGTTGGGAATCACGCTGGTGTAAAGGCTACCTGGACCCAAAATGATGGCATCGGCGTTGGCGATCGCCTCTAAGACCTCTCGGGGAGGCTGGCAGTCACCAGGTTCGAGATAGACTTCATCGATCGGTTTTCCGGCTTCAGGAATAGCCGACTCACCACTGGTAACCGTCCCGTCAGAGTGACGAGCGCAAAGGGCTACCGTGGTGAGAGTGGCCGGTAGAACCCGGCCCCGAGTGGCCAAAATCTGACTCGACCTCTTGATCGCTTCTTCGAAATCGCCAGCCACCTCGTTCAAGGCCGCCAAGAATAGGTTGCCAAAAGAATGCCCTTCGAGCCCGTCACCCTCTTGGAAGCGATAGTCGAAGAGCGAAGACAGAAGAGATTCGTCGTCAGCCAGCGACACCAGGCAGTTCCGAATGTCGCCGGGAGGGAGCACCCCAAGCTCTTTGGAGAGTCGACCGGAGCTCCCGCCGTCGTCGGCCACCGTCACCACGGCCACCAGGTTGCTGGAGTAGGCTTTCAACCCTCTCAGCAAGCTGCCGATACCGGTTCCCCCTCCGATGGCCACAATCTTCAGACCATGTTCTAGTTGCCGGCGCTCGTAAAGAACATCGACCAACTGTCTTTTCTGCTCTGGGGCCACGGCCTGATAGATAGTCTTGAGCCAGCGATGCCAGGACAAAGCGATGACCAAGAGCCCCGCCACTATCGAGCCGATTCCTACCGTTGCCCTGACCGAGACCCGGGCCCGGAGTTGGTCGTAGAGATCGGAAGGAACGTCGGCTAGCATCAAAACCCCGACAGTAAACCAGGCCAGACCCAGAACGAAAAGGATGACCCACCGCTTGACCCCGATACCGGGGGTCAGCCACTTTCGACATTTCGAAATCACGAGGAAGCCTTCACCCAGTCGGTCTTCATATCCCGATGATGGACCGACACGAAATGGCCTTCTTTCCGGTAGTCTTTGGCAAACAGCTCAGCGATGCTGGTAGAACGGTGCTGTCCACCGGTGCACCCGATAGCCAGGGTGATATGTTGTTTGCCTTCAGCAAAGTAGCGAGGTAAAACAAAGTCAAGCAGCGTTCTCAGGCGAGCCAGGAATTCCTCGGTCACGGGTCGGTCGAGCACGTACTGCCGGACCGCCGAGTCCAACCCCGTCAAAGGTCGAAGTTCTTCAACGTAATAGGGGTTAGGGAGAAACCTCACGTCAAAAATGTAGTCTGCATCGCGCGGTAGTCCGTGTTTGAAGCCGAAGCTGACCAGATGAACGGCGATCTTTTGTTCACCGACCATGTTAAACAGGCTTTGGAGCCGACGCATCAACTGATGGGGAGCGAGGCTTGAGGTGTCGAGAATCCGGTCGGCGGTAGTACGGAGGTTTTTGAGTTGTTTCGACTCTTCCCGGATGGCTTGGAGAACACCCTGGTTTCGACCCATAGGGTGACGCCTTCGCGTCTCGGCATATCGTCTCAGCAAGACATCTTCGGAGGCTTCAAGGAAAAGCACCTTGGGGTCGAAGCCCAGGGCTGGAAGCTCCTCTAAAGCCTCGCCTAACTCAGCTAGATGTTCGCTCCCTCGGATGACCAGAGCGAGTCTGTTGGAGCTCGAAGTGGCGAACAGTTGGGCAAACTTCGGGATTAAGACGGGGGGAAGGTTGTCAACACAGAAAAAGCCCAGGTCTTCGAAACACTTCATGGCCAAGCTCTTGCCGGCCCCGGATAGGCCCGTAATGATAATGAATTCGGCCTGTTCGCTCATAGCCGCTTTTTTAACGGTCGTCTGGGTCCAGCCCTTCCCAGCAGAGAGAATCGTTAATAAAAAGGCTCCCCCTGTTCATAAACTGTTAACACTTTTGTAATCTGCAAGACAGCCTGGATTCTCTTCCCGGTGCGGTTAGCGGCGTATCGTGGAAGTATGAACGGCGCAGAGAATCCAAAACCGACGGTAGCGATCCACTGGTTCGACTGCTCCGAGGATGAAGACGGCTCGCGTGCCAGTGTGGATGTCCGGGCCCGCCTGGGAGTGAGTTGGGTTAACGGAAACTCTCACCACGAAGACCTCTTGGCCCAACAAGACCTCCAGCAACCCCCTCAGGCCAAGCCCGGGCCCCTCACCTCGGACGCTAGCTAGAGCTAGAGGTCGAAGTTCAGCTTACCTGCACAGGACTGGCGGAACTCGCGGTTGAGACGGAGCCCTTCTAGCAGCTTATCATTACTGGCCTTCATCACCTCAAGTAGGGTCTCCAAATGGTCGAACTCTTCGTGGTGAAGACAATCGATCATCTCGGCGACGGCCGCTTCCCACTCATTCATCCCTTCGATGACCACTTGCATCTCGGTGGGCGACCACTCGATATAGTTGGTAAACTCGGCGAAATCGATAATGACGTTGGACCGCTCTCGCATCTTCACGAGCATCTCGTCCAACCAGTCCCAAAGCTCTTCCACGCTCCAGTCGTCGATTCGAAAGCTCTCCACGGCGGAGTAAAATTTTTTGAGAGTAACGTCGACACTTCCAGGGGCGAACTGCTGCCGGTCGTCCATCTTAGCCATTCGGGGCAACCGAGCTCCGCAGTTGGCGCAGACTGAATCGGTAGCATCGTTCGCGCTACCGCACTTGGTGCAGAGAACCTGGGGCGGGCCCTCTCCTTCTTCGAGTTCAAAAGGCAGATCTTCATCGGGCTCGGGCACTTCCAGATCGTCTTTACCAACGAACTGTTTATTGAGCCGTCGCAGTCGAGCTACCCTGACATCGGCATCCTCCTCTTCAGGTTGGTGATGCTCCTCTTCGGGCTCTTGCTCGTCTTCGAACTCTTCGTCAAGGTCGTCGTCTTCATAGAGCTCATCCTCGTAGAACTCGCCCTCGTAGTCTTCTTCCTCTTCGGGCTCGGGCTCAGGAATGGCGTCTTGAAGGGTCTGCTCGGTGACATAGCGAGACTGCATGGTTTTGAGGCGGCTCAGGCGAGCATCTTCCTCAACCGTATGGGTCTCGTCTTTTGGGCCTCGTGCGTCGTCTGTTGCCAACAGTGAATGACTTCCGTTTCCAGGAGCTTTGCTTCGGGACCTAAGTCAGATCCCCCCTTTCTGGATGGGTCGTCCGCCCCTATCGTTTCTGCCGCTAGGTTGAGAGACTGGAACTATGAGAAAAGTCTTCGTAGGCCTCATCCGTTTTCTGGTTCACTGCCTGCTCCGTATTGAGATACGAGGAGTAGAAAACATTCCCCCCCGGGGGGGCGCCCTGGTGGCCGCCAATCACCCCAGTCTGGCCGACGGCATTCTCCTCTATCTCGCCTCACCGCGGCCGCTAAGATTTCTGGTGGGAGCTGAGGTCTGTAAGGGTCCAGTGGCCTGGTTGGTTCGTTGGTTCCGGGCGATCCCAGTCGATCGCCGAGGAGGCGACAACGGCCGGGCCCTGGCGCAAGCTCGGGAGGCTCTTACCCAAGGCGAAGTGATCGGGATCTTCCCGGAAGGTAAGCTCAACGGTGGGGGCCCTCTTCACCCTTTCAAGAAAGGGGTGGCCGTGCTGGCCCTAACGACAGGAGTTCCGGTGGTTCCCTGCGGTTTTGTGGGGACGGAGAAGGTCCTCCCCAAAGGTAGCTCCTGGCCCCGCGCAGCCGAGGTCGAGATCTTTTTCGGGCCCACCATTGCCGCTCTACCGGAGCGCTCCCAGGTTCCCGACCGGGAGCTCGACCAGTGGCTGGACAACCTTCACACGAAGGTGTCTGCTCTTGCGGGGATGGAGACGGGCTTGGCGAAGCGGAAAAGAGGTTGGTTAGCCTCGTTACATCCTTGAAGCGGCGCTGGCGCGAAGAAAAGGCGGGAGTGGGATTTCTCAATCCCGTCTACTTCTCGGTAGGAGTTCGTTGGTTGGCCTGGCTCATCGCCCTGGGAGCCATCTTGGTCGGAGCCGCGCCCGACCACTGCCTCAAAAACGGCTGGTGGGTGCTCTTAGTGACGGGAGTCCAACTGACTCTCATGACCCTCTATCTACCCTTCCTACGCCCCCGCTATTTAGCCTATCTGGAAGAAACCGGTCTTAAGAAGTGGTGCGAGGACAATCCGATCTTGCCAACCGGAGACCTTGTGCTGTCGCTGCTCGCCCTCTATTTTACGGGCGCCTGGGACAGTCCGTTCTATCACTACGCCTTAACCTCGGTTCTGGCGCCATCTTTGAAATACGGACTCCGAGGGGCGTTGGTCGCGAGTGGGGGATTTTGTGGCGGGTTCGTGGTCGTCGTGAGTCTCTCAGACTCCGGCTGGTCGGCAGCTTACGACTCCCGGGGCCACCTCGAGACGGGCTTGGTAGCGACTCCTTTCGAGCCGCTCATGATCGGCTTGTTCGCGGCTCTTTTGGCGGAAGTGCTCGACCGCCTCAGCCAGGAAAAGGCCAAAGCTCATCGGTTAGCCGCTCAAGAAGAACGAAATCGCCTGGCTCGGGAAATTCATGACGGGGTGGCCCAGACTCTTTTTATGCTCAACTTGTCTCTGGAAGGGTGTGTCGCTCTGGCTGATAAGGAAAAGGCCCACGGAACCCGCGATCGGCTCAACACTCTTCTCCCCATCTCCCGCCAAGCTCTGCTAGAGATCCGCAACTCCATGTTCGACCTCGGGCCCCTGTTGGAAGGGGATCGACCACTCCGAAAGGCCTTCGAGGGCCTGCTGCGAGAATTTCAAACGGTCAGCCGAATGGAGGTACAGCTAACGGTCGAGGGCGAGGAGCCAGAACTGAGCTCCTCCCAGCGTCTTGCCCTTTACCGAATCGTTCAAGAAGGACTGGCCAACGCTTGCAAACACTCCCAGGCCAAACTGGTCGACCTGCAGGTGAAGTTCCAACCAGATGCGGTCCGACTCCAATTGTCAGACGACGGCCGTGGGTTTGACTGCGGTGGTGCAGGTGAGGGTCACGGCTTGAAAAACATGACCTCCAGAGCCAGGGAGGTCCAGGCCGAACTGAAGGTAGAATCTCAACCAGGGGAAGGAACGAGGATCGCCCTCGTGCTGTCCCGGAAGGAAGGCTAGCGTGATCAAGATTCTCCTGGTCGACGACCACGAGGTGGTCCGGACCGGTCTCAAAATGACTCTCGAACTGGAGGACGACCTGCAAGTTGTTGGCCAGGCCGCCAGCGGGGAGGAGGCCCTCGACCGTCTTGAGTTAACCCACCCCGATGTCGTTCTAATGGATGTCATGATGGACGGAATGGGGGGCATCGCGGCCTGCCGAGAAGTGGTTTCCAGGGGGACCGGGGCAAGAGTTTTAATGTTGACCTCCTCCTCTGACGACGAGGCGGTTCTCTCATCGTTGATAGCTGGCGCGGCTGGCTATCTGCTCAAAAATGTCGGCCGTGAAGAGCTGATTCGCTCGGTCCGGCTGGTGGCCGAGGGAAAATCCACTCTCGACCCTGCCGTCACGGCTAAGGTCACAGCACGGCTGATCGAAATGGCGTCCGGTAAAACTGCCGCCACCGAGAGTGGTCCTCTTTCCTCGCGCGAGCTCGAGGTGGTCGAGCTAGTGGCCCAGGGGTTGACCAATCGAGAGATCGCTTCCCAGTTGGTCATAGCTGAGAAGACGGCCCGTAACCACGTCAGCCGCATCTTGGAAAAACTGGGCTTGAGCCGCCGCACGGAAGCGGCGGCCTGGGCCATCAAGCAAGGCCTAATCGATTCCTAACCGACGAAAGACGACGGTGGGACTACCGTAGTCAGGAGCCTCAAGATAGTTGACCTCCTCGAGGTCTAGGGCGGCGCACCAACTCCGAATATCGACCATTTTCAGCTCGGAGAGAGCCTCGGGAGCCAGGAACATCTGATAAAAGAATCGCTCCCCTAACCGAAGCCGGGCTGAGCTAGCGCTATCGGGAAGCTCAGCCTCCGAGCTAATCACCAAAAGTCCCCCGGGTCGCAGAGCCGCCGCCGCTCTTTCGAGAGCTTTGCGAGGGGATTCAGATTGGGCCAGGGAGCGATGAAAGACAGCCACGTCAAAACGCGTTTCGTATCGACTTTCCTCGGCGCTACCGACCACGATGACCGCTTTGGTGGCCCTTTCAGCCTCACGGGCACAGTCGTAATCCCGCTCGATCCCTGTCAGCTCGTAATCTGGGTAGTGGTCGCGCAACAGCTCAAGTCCACAGCCGGTTCCGCATCCGAACTCGATCAACCGCCCTCCGGCCCGCATTTTTTCCTCCAAAGCCGGCACCTCATGAACCAACTCTCCCCAAAGCCATTGATAAGACGTCCTCAGTCCATCTCGCAACAACATGCGCAAAGAAAGATTGGGTTCTGGAAAAGCTTTGCCTTGGAATACCGCCTGCATGCTCTCGACCACTCGCTGGGAGACCCGGATGTAGGTTGTGGCCCAAGCTCCCGTCTGTTCGAGCCACTGGAGGCAGCCCGGCTCCACTTCAAAGCCAGACTCTTCATCTCCCACAAGAAAATCGAAAGCGCGGGCGGCTTGGCACCAGACGCGGGTATAGTCGCCATTGTAGCCCAACTCTTCAGCTAGCTCGACAGAACTTTTCCGACCCTGACGCAGGCCTCGAAACAGGCTCAGTTCCCGACCCACATGGAGAAGCCAGGTGGCCCAGAAACCTTCGATATAAGAACGCAACTGTTGAATGGTCATTTAGGATGCTGTCGGATTGTGGCCAGGAAGCGCCAACTGGGACGCCATGGTCTGTAGCCACCCTTGAATTTCTCTCTTTCTTTGCTTTGTCGACGTGGAGAAGGGAAAAACCTGTCGGAAAGGCCAGGTTTCAAGCTCAATTCGACCGATCTCCAGGCGAGCCATAAGATGGCTTGACTCATCCCGCTCCCAAGACGGGAGCGGAGGTAGCCCAAGGCTGATAGGAAGACGCTCAAACCATCTCGTCGAGACCGGTCCCAAACCGGTGATGGCCCGACGCAGAGCGTTGCCTTCGCTACCTAAACCGGTCTCGGTAAGAGTCTCCGGATGGAGCGACTCGAGCCATTCTCGACACCCCCGGTCGAGCCACTTCTGGCATTCCTGCAGGCTCCCATCGGGCAAAAAAAGTCGCCCAAGCCTCAAAGTGAGTCGTTGCCTCTCTTCCTCCAAAAACGACTCCAACTGGAGACGGGCCGAACCCAAGCGGGTCAACAGCTCTTGCTCATTCTCGGCTAACCGAGAATAGCCGAAAGCCATGGCCAGATCCCGGCAGAGGAGCTGGCGAATCGATCCTCCCCCTCCGGGGCGGAGACGAGCCGCAAAGGCCACCAGATGCTCCGCATCGCCCCGATGGCGTGCTGCTCGAGCCCACCGGGATAGACCCTCATACCAGCTAAACAGAGCCACTTCTACCCGCTGCCACAAGTCGAGGGCCTCAGGAAACTCGCGTCCCTCTCCGAAGAGTTCTAGAACCCCTCTTAAAAAGGCACCCTCGCTGGGCTCGGCACAGCGATAGTGAAGCCGGTAGCGGTCCGGCTGACTCCAGGCCGTCTGAAAACTTCGAAGCCCGAGGCCGATCGAGTGATGGTGGTCGACTTTCTCCAGGTGAAGGTCGAGAGAGTGACAGGCCAGACCCAGGCAAAGGTAGAGTCGGGCGATCTCCGGTGGCAAGCCTCGGGGCGGAGCTGCCAGCCAATCGAGCAATCCCCTCAGGGTAGAGGGTTCTGGATTCTGGTGAGAGTCACCGTAAAGCCGCACTAGGAGCTCAGCCAGCAAACGTTGATCGGGAGTCTGGGTAAGCGGCTCGGCCGTCATACGGAAAGCTCCGTAGCCGCCAAAGTCTTCATGCTGGGCGAGTAGACCCGCCTCGACCAGTCGGCGCAGAGGTTCTTCCCCCCATCGGGGAGCGACTAGATAGAGAGAGGCGCTTCGATCCAAGACTTCCTCACTCGCTCGTCTCAGCCGGGCCCGACTGGTGCGAGGGAGATGTTCGGGAGTCTGACTGTAGACCTTCTCGAGCATCTGACAATAGTAGTCGTCTCGAGTCTCTGACGGCTCAAATTCGAGGCGCTGACCGCCCCAATACCAGTCGAAGCGAGCCGGGTGAAATTCGGCCCGGGCGGCTTGCTGGACGATCTCAGGATTCGGCTCTGAGGCCTCCAACTCCGGCCCCAGACTGCATGGCTGACGGGGTACACCAAAGACCACTCTGGTAGCCGTTTCAAGACTTGAGACACGCGGCCGAAGCCACTCCAGTTCTTGCTCATCGAAGGCGACCCCCTGAATAAGGAGAAGGTCGTGCCGAGGCTTGGTGACCGTCTCGTCGGGACCCAGGAAGACTCGCTCGATTTTTCGCTTCAGGCCAAAGCGCCGGCGATAGGTCCGAGAGGTGACGGGACGACAGCAGAAGAGCTGCCTGAGTCGCTTCAAGAGTTTCCCCTCGGTCACGACGACTGCCTCGCAACCAGCTCAGCCAGCGGCACTCTCCGCTCGGGCTCAAGTCCCATTTGGCGACAGTATTGGATATTGACCGCAGCCAAGATCAAGTTCAAGGTCTCCAGATTCAGGAAACTGCTCGAGGGCAAGTCAGACAGGGGCAAGGCTTGAAAGTTGAGAGGGCAGACGTCGGCCTCGTAACCCTCTTCGGTTTCGTAGACAATAGGGGTGCCGTGGGTTCGACAAATCAGAGGTCTATGGTTGTAAATAGAGCATTTCTTCTCCACCAGAAGGGGACAGTCGGGGTGCTGCTCGGGATGCTGAAGAACCTGACGGGCCTGGCTTTGGAGAAGGGTTCGCTGGGGATGAGCGGCCAACACCGAATCCAAAGCCGCCGCCTCCAAGGGAGTGAGAGACAGATGTTGACGACAGCAATCAGCACAGCCGGAGCGGCAGGCAAACTGTTCAGGGTGGGTGTGTCGGACCGACTGGAAATGGGCATCAGCCTTGGCCAGGAGCGCCTGGTAATTCTCGTTCAATCTTCCTCAGCGAATGCGACTTGGACGCATTCCTCTCCCCGCTCGACCACCTGGAGAAAGGCCTCCACCACCACCGGGTCAAGCTGAGAACCCGCTGACTTTCTCAGTTCTGCGATGGCCACTTCTCTCGGGAGGGCTTGACGATAAACTCGGTCGGAGGTCATCGCATCCCAGGTGTCGGCGACGGCGATGATCCGGGCGAAAATGTGAATGTCATCACCACTCAGCTTGTCGGGATAGCCGTTCCCGTCAAAACGCTCCTGGTGGTGGCGTATCGACGTCTTGACTCGTTGTGGGATGTCGATAGGAAGCACCATCGCCTCCCCTAGCAGGGCGTGCTTCTCCATCTCGAGGCGCTCCTGGTCGTCGAGATGGCCGGGCTTTTGAAGAACAGCGTCGGGAACACCGATCTTGCCAGCATCGTGAAGAAAGCTGGCTATCTCAAGGTCGTGGAGATCGTCTTCCGGTAGGCCTAGCTCCCGCCCGATAGCCATCGAGTAGCCGCACACGCGCTCGATGTGCCCACGCGTATACATATCTTTGGCTTCGATGGCGTTAGCTAAGACCAGGATGATTTCGCGCCGGGTCTTGTAAAGACGGGCGTTCTCAATGGCCCCCGCCGCCTGTTGAGCAATCGCCGTCAAAAGCTCGAGCTGGTAAGGCTTAAAGACATTGGTCTGGATGCGATTATCAACATAAATCAAGCCGCGAACCTCGCCCTTAAAGATGATCGGCGCCGCCATAATGGAGCGAATGTTATGCAGGGCCACACTTTGGAAAGAGTTGAAGCGAGCGTCCTTCATAGCGTTGTCGCTCAAGATCGGCTCACCTGTCTCTAACACTTGAAGCACCTGATTGCGGCTGACGGCGAAATCGTCGGCTTCGATGGTCTCTTGATTCATACCTCGAGCCACGGCCGGGAAGAAATTCATGCCTTCCCCCCGCAAGAAAAGGCAGCCCCGCTCCGCTTGCATCACCTCGATCACTTTGTCGAGGACGTTGTTGAGAACCTCTGCGAATTCCAGGCTGGAATTAAAAAAGCGACCCACATCGAGCAGTAGGCGAAGCTGTTCTCTCTCCGACATCTCTTTGCTCATGGGCGTTCTGTCATTCGACGGCCGCAAGGCCCTGGACCTGCCCGCCCCAAAAGAGTATGTAACATTCCCAATCGCGAACGGTCTAGAGGGATAGGAGGACGGATTTGTCTGAAAAGGATCAGCTCCTGGTGGCCCAGGCCAAAGCCGGGGACCGACAAGCTTTCGCGGCTTTGGTGGAGGAATACTCCGGACCGATCTACGGCCTGATCCTTAAAATGGTTCGAGGGAAGAAAGAGGAGGCGGAGGATTTGACTCAGGAAGTGCTGTTGAGAGCTTTTCGAGCCCTGCCTAAATTTCGGGGCGATGCCAAATTCTCCACCTGGATCCACCGCATCGCCGTCAACCTTACCCTCAATCGGATCAGGAAGAAAAAGTTGCAGCAAACGTCCCTTTCTCAGAGCGACTCAGAAGGTGAGGAGCGCTGGCTAGAAATCCCAGATACCACCTTCGGTCCCGAGCCTCTGGCCCAGCGAGGAGAGACTCTGAGCGCCCTGCGACAGGCCCTCTCCGAGATGTCTGAAAACCTTCGTCAGGTCTTCATTCTAAGAGAACTTCACGGAATGAGCCACGACGATATCGCGGTGGCTCTCGGCTCCACCTCGAAGGCGGTCCGAGTGCGCCATCATCGAGCCAAGAAAGAGTTAGTGCGAAGACTTCGCCCTTATCTCGAGGCCAATGAGAGTTCGGGCGTATGAACGAGGAGCGATGGACGCCAGAAGACGAGCAACTATTCGGTACTCTTCAGACCCTGCTCCAAGAGATTCCCGAACCGGAGTTGCCGGAAGGGTTCCAGACTCGTTTGATGGAGAGATTCGAGCGAGTCGAGTCTGGCGCCGAGCAGCTACCCGAACTGCCCGCCGAACTGTTGCCCAACGGTCGAGCCAAGGTGGTCGTGCTGACTCAGCCTTCCTCTCCCCCAAAAGCCTACTGGGTCCGGCCGTTTCTGGCCGCGGCGGCCGCCGTGCTGCTCTTTTTCGGAGTGTCACTCGGTCTCAGCCAGAAGGCTCCCGATGACCCTGGGGTTGAGGCCGTGCTCGCTCACGCCGAAGAGCCGGTGGAGGTTTTGACCACCGGCACCTCCACCCCCGTCCAGGCCGAAGAGACGCTGGCCCTCAAACCCGGCTCGGTGTTGCGCACCGAGGGCGACAATTTCTCCGTCGTGGTGATCGGGGAGACCGGCAACGAGGTCCGAGTGGGTGGAGATACCGAGGTCAAAGTCAAACGACTGGCTCGCCGCACCCGCGACTCGGGACCGGTGGAAGGGGAATTCGAACTCACCCGAGGACGGGTCTGGGTCACCGAAACGTCCGCCCAACTGGCTGTGCGCACGCCTCACGCCCTCCTGATCCCGGTCGGCACTGAATACGAGGCCATTTCGGAAGGGGGCAAGACCGAGGTGGTCGTCTGGGAAGGTGAAGTGATCGCCCAATCTCTTGACGGCAAACGGTCACTGCGCCTCAAGGAAGGCCAGGAAGTCTCGTTCGGTCAGGGTCAGGATTGGACTCCTGCTCGCGTCGCTCCCATCCGCGAAGGCCGCGAAAACACGCGGTGGAACCGTCGCAACCGGGCCCTTCTGTGGGCCCAGAGACCGGGTTTACGAAAGCGCCTTCAGCCCGCTCCCCAGGCTCAACAGCTCCGTTCTCTGCCCGGGCTTCGCAAGAATCGTCCCGACCGAGTCTTGCCGGGCGCCAACTACCCGAAAGCCACTCCCAAAGGAAAGGAACCCAACCCTACCCCGTTGGGCGAGCGCCTGAAAAACTACCCTGGCGCCGCCGAACGACTAAAAAAACAGCCTGAGTTAGTGGAAAGATTGAAGAACGACCCTGCCCTCCGCCAACGGCTCAGGAACAACCCCGCCGTTCGCCAGCGCCTGAAGACCGATCCCGCTGTTCGCCAGCAACTGAAAACCGATCCCGCCGTTCGTCAGCAACTGAAGAATCGACCGGGCCTTCGCGAGCGGCTTAAGAACCATCCCGGCTTGACCGAGCGTCTGAAAAACGACCCTGCTCTTCGCCAACGACTGAAGACCGATCCCGCCTTTCGCGATCGGCTCAAGAAAAACACCGCGCCGGGCCGTTCCCAGCCAAGGTTGGACCAACTACCCGCTGACCGAGCGCGCTTAAGACAACGTCTCGACGGGCAGTCTCCGGTACGGGATCGCCTGAGGCGAAGGTTCCGTCAAAATTCCTCGCCTCAAAACGGCGGGACGGGAAGAAGTCGACCAGGATCGCGATAGCTACCCTGGCCCCATCGCCGAGCAAGTCAACTTGAACCGGCCTCCCAGGGCGAGGAGGGGGTGCAAGTCTAGTCTAGGCGTCGCCTCGCCGCAAGTTAACTTGAACCGGGCCCCCCTGGGCAAGTCTAGGCGCCGCCATGCCGCAAGTTAACTTGAACCGGCCCCC
>CAYRFU010000071.1:0-22178 GCA_964423525.1 uncultured Burkholderiales bacterium
AGAGGGTCTGGCTCCTGGCCGGATGATTTTACCGACGAACAAAAGAAGCACCCAGTTTCGGCTACCCGTTGGCGAATCCGTCGACTCGGTGTCATATTGGCAAACGTCAGAATATTCACTGTTGGCCTCCTTTGGAGTTGTGTTTATTTGGATCAAATCAACTTCAAGCAAGGAGGCCATTTCCTTGCATGGAACCTGGGGGAATCCCGCCAGGCCTAACCCTAACGACGTTACCGAGAAATCGGATCAGCACCCCTCGCGCCCTGGACAAAGTTTCGCCGGGTGGTGCATACTTGAGGGGTGCTGCATCAGATTTCGGTAGACAGGATGGTTCGTGCGGTGGAAAAGGTGAGGGAGCGGCTGCTCCGAACCGTTCGAACTCTAGAGTCGGCTGGCGTCGATTATGCGATTGCGGGCGGGAACGCCGTCGCCGCTTGGGTAGCGCGTGTCGATGAGAGTGCGGTTAGAAACACGCGAGACGTCGATATCGTTCTTGATCGAAATGACTTTGACCGGGCTCGGGAAGCTATGACCGCCGCAGGTTTCGTTTATCGCCACGTCGCCAAAGTCGACATGTTCCTGGATGCCGACTCCCCCAGAGCACGCGAGGCGGTTCACGTTCTCTTCGCGGGAGAAAAAGTGAAACCCGATTACTTCTCCTCGGTTCCTCGGTTGGATGAGATCGACGACGACGGAGATTTCCGGGTTCTTAGTCTGGAGGCTCTGGTTCGCTCAAAGTTGACCTCCTACCGCCGCAAGGATCAGGTCCACCTGTTGGACCTTCTGGAGGTCGGACTTATCGACTCCGATTGGTGCGAGCGTTTCCAGCCCGAGTTGGCCTCTCGCCTCCTGGATCTTATCGAGAATCCGGACTGAATGGAACCTCCGGCTACGGACTCGACTCAAGTCTGTCCATCCAGCCTGCTCGGCCGGGATGACCGGTCCTATGAAGAGCGAGAAGCCGGACCGCTCTGGCTCCCAGCCCACCAAAATATCGGCGGCTTGTGGGGTGAGCTGGCCCAGGTGCACAAAGGTCCTCAAGATCGCTCGGCTCAAGGTTTCGCCAGGTGCGGGTCAGGTCGCAGCCCAATTCACTTTCACGCCTTCAGTGACTGACTCGCGACGGTGCTACTCTGGCTTCACAAGATCGCGGAATGCGCGTCGGATGTGGAGCACAAGCACCCGGTCTCCAGAGACAGTCAAGAGTATGCGAAACTGGCCCCGGCGTCTGCCGTACAGCAACATTCGAATCTCTTCCTCGAAATAAGGATCTTCCGGCGCAAGTGGACACCGCAGCGGCATTTGTTCCAGTGACAACACTGTTTCGACGATGCCATCCCACCGCTCGCCCCCGTCCGGATCTCGCTCGGCGATCCAGAGGTAGGCTTGTTCGGCATCCTGCACCCAGCCTTGGAAGGACCCCTACGCTGACCTCGAGGCGCAACAGCTCGACCCTCTCAAAGAGGGGCAAGACCGGCTACTACGCCCTCGATTTTAGAGAGGCGGTAGTGAAGGCGGACGGGGCTCGTTCGGTCTGGGACAAAGCCTGGACCAAGCTCGAGAAGGTGGCCTACGGAGTTGGCAATCAGGCGCCCAGGATGTCGTCTATCTGGATGACCTCGTGACAACCGGGCAGAGTCACCTGCGCTCCCGGCTTCAGAACCTCGCAGTTCGAGCCCTGGTAGATCTCCAGCTGTCTAACCTTGAGATTGACGACCCAGTATTCGTCGACCTCTGACTTTTGATAGAGAGCACGTTTGTCTCCTCGGTCGAACTCCAGACTGGAGGCGGACACCTCGACCACCAGCACGGCTCGGGCAGGGTGCTCATCATCTGGCAGGTCATTCAAAGCGACGACCGCGAAATCTGGCTCGGGCTGGTCCCATTCTCCCAGGTTTAAAGGACACTGAACCCTGACCATATGGGCATCACCGTAGGCTTTGACCAGCAGCCGGTTGAGGCGACCGATGACCAGAGAGTGAAGCGGGCTTTGGGGAGACATCTCCAGGATGATTCCGTTGACCAGTTCCACCTTCCCCTCAAGCAAGCCCTGCTCGGCCATGCGATAGTAGGTCTCTCTGGTCCATCTCTTGGGAGTGGCTAACGTCATGGTAACAGGATCTCACTCCAGACTTGACTCGTCAAGGTCCTGGGGGGCTGGAAATGACCGGCTCTCGTCCCCTACTTGATGGATGGAGCTGTCCAGATTGCTCCGCTCCCTCGGTCGCCTCGGTTATCCACCCCGGCCGCCTCCGGTCCGGCCTACCGAACCTCAAAGGATTCAACATGACCCCGCCTTCGGTGGAGACGACATCAATCAGTGCCCCCCTGGCTGGGAGGAAGATTTCTAGTCTCTCGCGGTGTTCTCTATCTCCGAAATACTGTAGATCCGTTCTCTGCCGCTTGTGACTCCAAGTCACAGGAAACACGCCTCCGAGTAAGCCGGGCACTACTCGAGGATGTGCGGAAGAAATCCCTACGCCTGTCACGGTTGCTCTAGGGTTCTGACCCAGTGTTCCATCTCGACACTGACCTTTCGCTCGAGGTGGTGGGCTAGTCCCGAACCACCTGAGCTGTAGCAGAGTGTTACAGCCCGTCTTTGCGAGCGAAGACGTGGAACTGGTCGTTCAGGATGGGGTAACTCTCGGGCCGCTCGAAATGCTCGTCGAGATAAGCCTTCACGGCAGGCGAAGGTTCGGCAAAGCCGAGCACGCCGAACTCTCCTCCTGGCTTGAGAGTCCTATGGACTTCCGAGAGGGCTTGCAGGCGCTCGTCATCAGAGCCGGAGACAAAAGGGGGATGACTGACACTGAAAACCACATCAGCAATCCCGTCTTGGAACGGTTGAGCGAGGGTATTACCCTGAACCGGGATGGTGGTCGAGTTGGAGTCACGACCATGGACCAGAAACGCCTCGGAAGTATCCAGGTTGAAGTGGTGCTCAGCCTGCTCCATCATCTCGTAGGCCAGGCTCACCGCCGGTCCTGGGCCTAGCTCGATAACGGTGAGATTAGACCCGTCCCGGTGGCGGTCCGCCATCAAGAAGGCGGCTTCCTCGGCCGAGTATGTCTCGCGGCTACCCAAGATCGGATGCTGGGCGACCCCCCACTCTAACGCCTCGTCTTCAGGAGAAAGGACCTTCACCACTTGGGGGAAGGCCTTTAAGGCCGCTGGGTCAGGGGTTCCACCCAGGACGGGTTTTTGGCCCTCCGTAAAGGCCGGGGTGACGACGTGCACCCCTTTGACAAAAGGACGCATCGAGTCCAAGAAGCGCTCGGTCTGGTCGGGATCTGGCCGATGGGAACTGACGGGTCGCTCACCCTGGAGTTCTTTCGGGTCGCGTGGCAACAGTTCCACTTCGTGGGGAAGGATATGCCCGAAGAGATGACTCCGCTCTTCGGGCGGCTGGCTCAAGCTCAAGGCGGTCATTTCCACACGGCAGAGCCTATTCAGGCGGGTCTCAGCGGCCCTGTCAGGAGGGCCATCACCCTCCATGGGCTTGCTCATCTCTTGATTTCGGAAAGACTGAAGAGTCGCGAAGAGCGCTTGCGCACGAGGCATAAAATCGGGGAAATCGACCTGCTCGCTGTGCTCCAGCAACCTTACCCGGTCGGTTGGGGTCAGCCGCTGCTCGACGGCTTGGAGAACCTCGACACTGTTTCGTTCTGGAGTTTGGGGATAACGCTCAAGCCGTTGGGCCATCTGACGAACCCACGGTGAAGGACCGGCACCGGTGCTCTTCATGGGTTTCAGTCTAACAGGGCGACCTTGCCAAAAGGTCAACACGGAGGCGGCGTCTAGTGGGAGTCGAAGCCTCCCGCGCCGCGGCTGAGGCCTTAAGAATCGCTCGCGAGTCAGCCGCAGGTTCGGCTCGAAACCGGAAGATCTTGATGGAAGCGCTGAAGGCCCTGGAGGTTCTTGGGGCGGACAGCGCTGATGTTCGCAAAGAGCTCGACGGCATCAAGCGGCGCTTGGACGCTTGGGAAAACAAGAAAGCCGGTGAGCGGTTCAGCTTTTAGAACAGGACGTGACCAGGCCAAAGGAGGGGGCCTTTTCGAGACCATTAGCAGACTTGTGGGTCGTGCCCTTCACCAGCTGTCTCCGAAGTCAGATTCTGGCACGTGCCCATGGCTCGCCAGCAAGTTGTCATATACTCCGGGCATTACGCCAATTCCACCGGCAATCTTAACCGCGACCTCCCCGAGACCGAACCGGTTCCCGAACAGAAAGCTCCTACGCCTATTAGGCCAGAACGGTCGGCCGTTCCGTCAATGGGGGTTGACTGCAGGTAAATGGATTTGCTACTGTCGGTGAACTTTAGGAGCTTAGCCGGAAACCCTATTGAAAATATGGTTCGGCGGAGCGACGCTCAAGAGGTTGTGCTAGAACGTCCGACCCCCCTTTAGCCGTGGAGGAATGATGAAGAAGAAACGCATTTTCCTAACCCTGCTGCCCTTTTTCTTGATTGTGGGACTGCTGGGCTGTGGAGACACCACCGACTTTGAGCCCATCGGAGGTGCGGGCGCGCTGGCCGCCAACAATGGGACGGCTCCGAACAACAATCCCGCCCCTGGTGGTGCTGATTTTCGCCAAGTCCCAGGGCAGGTGGCTGTGCCCCAGGGCGTTAACCTCTAGCTGAGCACCACCAGGCTCAGCTCGTTGTTGGCCGACTTTCCCGTGGATTCGGGGGGTCAGTCGACCGTTCTGCTCGATGAGGGGGCTCGGGTCTTAGCGATTCTGTTCGATCAGGGGAATCGGCCGATATTGCTCGGTTTCGTGAGCGATGGTCAGACCGAAGTGAGTGTCCAAACGACGGTAGAAGCTAGCCTCTATTACGCCCTGGGAACCGCCTTTCTGCCGGCCGACATCAGAGAGCAGTTCTTTGCTGGAGTTCGGAACCTTCCCAACCTGGCGGCCACCGTGACTCAGGCGGAGCAACTCTTTCAGAACGACCCAAACTTCTTTCAGAGTCAAGCCTATAGCGATCTGATCCGCAACTATATCAACACGGTGGTGCCCGGCGGAGTGGTGACTCGACTGAACTTTGACCCAGCACCTCGCAGCGGCCTTTCGCTAAACGAACAACAGGGCGATAGAGTGACCGTTCTCAACGAGCTTCCGCGACGCTGTCTGGCCTTCGTCTACAAGATCAGCTTCAAGCCAGAAGGGTCCGACGTGGATACTGTGCTGATCGACGACGTCGTGACACGAAACCCGATTCCGAAACAGGAGTTCAGGGTGGTTCCTACGGCCTCCATCGACTCGGTGATCGGAACCCTCCAGAACGTGGCTGCGGGTAAAGGCATTGAATATGCTCAAAAAGAGAGTGACCCCGCTGACCTGAGTTTGGCGGCGGGTGAGAAAGAGGCTGTCCACAGCATTCGTGTGGTCGGTCCGTCTATCTTCCCCGACAAACTCAGCAAGAGCGAGGAGGAAAAACTGATCGACCTCCAATGGGAAACCGCTTTACTCGACATCGCCCTGCCCATCATGTTCGACATGGTGGGGCAAAACAGCTCTCTGAAAGAACTCAGGGGCGGAGTCAACGGCGCCGGAGATGCGGCCCTGAGAGGCTTGCTCAACTCCTTTAAAACCTTTGCAGGCAGCCTTCCCGGCGTTAACGATAATATCGCAGCCGGTAAATTTGAGGAAGCGACAGCTGATATCCTGGAAGGCATCCGTAACAACTTTCGTTCGCAGTTCTTCCAAGCTTTCTATGGAGATTTCGTGGAAGTGGTGGGCAGGTCCCTGAATTACAGCCCGGAGCAACTCGCCAGAATGGATCGAGGGCTAGCCAGTTTCGCCAGAGCCCTCGACGTCACCGACACTATCCTGAAGATGGTAAACTACGCTTCGCTGGTCGACGCGGCAGCCCGGACCAGTAAAGTCGAAGATTTTCCGGTGACTACCACGAGAAATCCAGTAACTCTGGTGCCAAGCGAGACGATCGCCATTCAGGATGAGCCCGAGGAGTTTGAGGTGGAGGTCCAAAACGGGCAGCTTCTACTGGAGGGGGGGAAGGCTTTCCTTTATCGTTGGTCCACCTCAGGCCAGTACGCGACTCCTTCGGGGCTTCGGGGACCTCTTTCGAGAGTTCTCGAGACACGGTGGAATATCTCAGTGGGAGCTCGGTTACTCTCCCCGAGGACGCGATGGAAACGGTCGAGGTGGAAGTCTTCACCAAGATGGGAACAACCGAGACCTTTGTGGGTCGGGCCAAAGCCAAGCTCCAGGTCCGACCATCTGGTTTCGAGATCAGGCCCCGCAACCTCGTTCTGCAAGGTGGCGACACAGGCACGCTGAGACTGGTGAGAACCGACGGCGAAAACCCTTTCGATAGCCAGTTTTTCGACTATAAGCTGATCTGGGAAACCGAGGGCCGCTTCGGCTTCTTTAACGGCACCACCACTACGGTGACGTCGACAACCACCAATACTGTCTCTTACACGGTCCTCGACGAAGACACCGAACTGGGCACCGAGAACGTCACCTGTCGTGTTTACGCCCGTCGCAAAGGCGAGAGTGGCCCCTGGGATTATTTGGACCGGGTTTCGACCGCCATCGAAATCAATAATGACGACGACACCCTTATCATTTATGCAACCCCGAACGTCGTCACCAGCATCAACGCGCCGACTTTTTATGTCAACTGGGGAGTCAGCCTATATTTCGAATTTGAACCGGTCAAGAACGCCCAGAGCTACACCCTGGAAGTCATCGAACACGTGCCCGACGCCATACCCTCCTACGTGGGGACTGGTAAGACCTGGCAGGCCGGTAACCCCGACGATCTGGTGGACGGGAAATACCGGTTCCGCACTCGGTGGCGATCGGGTTCCAGCCCCCCGCCTCTGTCTGACACGACCCGTAGCCGGATCGCCGAGGCTCAAGCCAGCTTGGCGGCGACCCAGGCAACGGTTCGGGTGACCGTCAAGTTACAACCTGGAAACTAGGAGTTCAACCGGAAATTGACTGTGAGCGGCGGAAGCAAGCGCCTCGAGTAGGGGGCCAAGCTTGGCCGTTGCCACGTCCTCCAGCCACCGGCACACGTTGCCAAATCGCTCGAATTTGGCCAATGCTAGAACCAGGACAAGGTGGACAGTATTGTCACCAAACGAGGACACCCAGTGGTTCGCCTCGTATCCTATCATCCGGTCCGCCATTGGAAGAGACGTGCGGTGATATCGTCTCATCCAACGAAGAGGAATGGGACTTGCTCTGAGGTGCTGTTGCTGGACTCCTGGTTCTGGGTTCTATTGCGCTCACGTGGTCGTCCACGGCGAGGGAATGGAGGCGGTGCAGGCCAGGACCTCAAAGACTTGCGCGACTTGGAAGCACTCGGATCCCCCCTCACCATTTCGCTCCTCGGGATATTTCCTCATCGGGAATCCGAGCTAGGCACCGCCCTGATTACAGGTCGGGACCGGCCCATGTCAGCCAACAACTAGGTCATCGCTGCCGGCGGCAATCCAAGAACCGGTGTCAGAAGCGGCTACCTGGGGATCTTGACCGAGACGGAGCCGAAACACTCCTTCCCGTATCTCCTCCCCATTGTGATAGACCTTCCTCGGAGTCGCCACCACCCAGTCACCGCCACCGCCTAAGGCCGAGGCGAAATCCGAACCGAGATTCCTGAGAGTGAACTTCTCTCCGTTGAAAACCGTCATCCGGGAGCCGACCACCAGATAGTCTCCAGCGGCGTTAATATGTCCCTGTGCACCCGAACCGGGAGCAATTCGTTGATAAGGGAGACGCCCCGCAAGGGGCTTCCCGTCGACCGCGACCCCCCCCGGGCCGTAGGCTAACCAGTGGTGAGAACTCAAGGCGACCGAGTCCACCCCCGGAGCGGAATAGACGGTTCCGCTCTTGACCACCCTGCCGTTGCCTGCGGCTACCCAGTCGCCTTCCAAAGTCATTCCGAGTTGAGGGGCAAGTCCGAGGTCTGCCCTGGCAGCCACTTCGCCGTTGTAAAGGACCTCGTCGCCTTCGACCGAGAGGATGTCTCCCAGAGGACCGATACAGTAAATCCCGGCCAGGGCCAAGTCAGGATTCGAAAGGGCGGCAAACTGCCCCGGCGAGCTTCCACCAAAATGGTGGCGTTGCAGAGCTGAGTGATTCTCACCTCCGACCCCTTCTTCGAACGAGCCCGGGTTGACTTCTAGCCCCAGAAATCCCAGGCCCTGCAAGCCCTGAATGAACTGAAGAGATGTCGGCTTGAGCATTTCTGAGTCGTTTCAGTCTCCTGGTCTAGCTTGGTTTAATGCAGGTCCCCAGGACATCCTTCGCCTTCCGGAATCTGACTCGTCAGTCTAGCCCAGCGGTCGGTTCAGACCCAGTCGACCGCTATCTGGCTGAGGACCCAGTAGTGGCCGAGCGCGAAGCTTATCGAGCCCTGGTAGTCCCCACCGTTTTCGGGCTAGCTCAGCGACTGAATCAGGACGACTTGCCGAGAGAACAGTTCGGGCGGACCGCCCAGGAGTTGAGCCGTCTGGCCCTCAGGGCGCCTGACAAGCTGACCCGTCGTCTGGCCCGACAGATCCTGGCTAAGAAGGTCCAATGGAATGATGCGTATCAGGATCTGCGCCAGAAACTGGGGCCTCGCCAGGCGGCCCTGCGCCATCTGGATCGAGCCCTTAATACCGTTATCCACCACTCCCGCCAATACTATCTCAGTGAAGACTTCCTGGCTCCCGCGCTGCGGGAAATCCTTGATTACCCCGACGATACTGCCTTCCGGATGGCGGCCCAGCTCGGTCACGGTCTTTACGGACGAATCGAGGCTGAGCTCCCTGAAGAGATTCGTGAAAAAGAAAGCCCTGAAGTGACCCGGAAGTTGGCCGGTTGGTGTAGCTGGGTGCTGGAGGAGTGGCACGAGCGAGGCGACCTCGAAATCGAGTTCCGCGAATCGGTTTCTCAGGTTCTGCAGCACGGTCGGGTCACCGTGCAAGGTGGTTCTCTGACCCGGGCCGAGCTTCCATCCGGAATGAGCCCTGAGTTGGAGAGCTTGCTTGATCAAATCCCCTGGTGGGAGAGAGACGACGCTCCCGGCATCGCCGAACTCGATCGTCTGGCCTTCCAGGAGCCGGGCAAAGCCCGCTGTTTGGTGACTGAGATGGTCGACCGATTGAGCTATCCTGACCGAGACTCCCTGGCCCAACTCACGAGGATTCTCAAAGAGGGGAGCCAGGACACTCGTCAGCTCTTTGAGGCCCATCTCGATAGGATGATCCGCTACTCTTCGACCCGGGCTCAAACCTACGAGCTGGTTGACAACCTGGACGGTTCGGCTCAGGCTCACTACTACGAAGCTCTTTGCCAGCGCTTCCCGCAGGTCGTCGACGAGCGGTTGCTTCGGGAAGAGCTTGAGCCTCTCTACTTCGCCGAGCCCAATGCGGCTCATCACCTTCAGCCCACCCTCAGGTCGATCTGGACCGACCGCCAGGATTTAATGGAGGCCAGTATTCGGCGTTGCCTGGAGCGACCGGCTCCCTTCTATCCCGACTCCCAGACGACCAGACTTTTGGATATGGCTTTGGAGATCGGTTGGAACCCGAAGGCTGACCAGATTGACGATCTGGCCGGTTGGACCCTGGTCCCGGTGGGGCTTCCCATAGTACGGTTGATTGGGCTCTAAGGTGGTGTGAGAAGCTGGAGGAGGCGGAGCCTGGTCGATTTGAGTTCGTTCGGTTGCCCGGGCTTTCTGGGGAACTGAAACCCTTTTCCGAGGCTTTGATTGAGAGGCTCCTGGTCGATGGGCCGAAGACTCTTGGCGGACCTGGTGCCGCCGCTCTCGCCGCTTTAGCTTTCCCGAACCAGAAACTGGAGAGCCAGCTGCTGGAAGAGGTTCAAAAGAGCCTGGAGTCTGGTCTCCACCCCCGAGCGACTCAAGCCGTATCCCTTCTCAGTTCGGGGGAACTATCGAGCACAACTCAGACGACCCTGCGTAGCCTTCTGGAAGAGAAGCTTTATGGTCCCTCGGAAGGCTCACCCTACCGTCCTTTGCTGGCGAGGCTCCGAAAGGAGGTCCGCCGTGAGACGCTGGGCCGATTGGGAGAACAGGGGATCGAGACCGAGGAGTTCGTGGAGTTATCCCGCCGTGCCATCCGACTCGAGCTTGAAGACAGGAGCGGCTACGAGCTGTCTCGCCGATTGGCTCCCACCCTGGAAGAGATCGAGAAGAGCTTGGGCAGTCCCGAACCTTTCTTTCGTCGGGTGACCCAGGACCTCGGTCCGGGATGGCCCCAACGACTGGAACAGTTGGAGCCTGAGCAACTCACCAATCTCTATCTGGCCCGGGCCGCAGCTTCGCGTTTTCCGGAACTCCGGCCCCGTTATGATGCCGTCGTGGAGCCTTTGCTCCGTCTCCCCAGGGCTGCTTACCATTTAGGTAAGCCTCTCTTCGAGGAACTCCACAGGGAGCTGTTTCAATCTTGTCTTTCAGCTCTCGAAGGAAGCGAGCCCGACCGTCGTCATCAATTGGCCCGGAAGGCTTTAGAGCTAGGGATCGACCCGTTCGACTACCATCAGGACAGCGCTAGGGAAACAATGCTGGAGAGCTGGAAAGACGCTGCCAGGACTCCTATCGAGAGACAGCTCCTGGCCCAGCAACAGGATCCCGAGAAGGCTCTTGAGGCAGCCTCGGTTCTATTTGAGCCGAATGCACCTTCAAGTCGCTGGCATGAGAATTTTGGCTACCATCAAAGGATCGTCGAAGCCTTTGGCGGGCTTGAGCACCACGATGAAATCCTGGAGGTGTTCAAAGGCCTGCGTCGGCGGCTTGACTCGGGCGAATCTGCCGAGCGGGCTCTCATTTCGGAGCTGAGCCGCTTCCTGGCTTTCGAGGATGAGACACCTCAGGTCGTTCTCGAGATCGACGACCAGGTGATCGATATCGGCAGTCATCTCCTCCATATCGAACAGGACTGAGGCCTATCCGGTCGAGGGGGTTTCCCACTCCAGAACCCGATTCGGATTCTTTATCCTGACACCATCTGTAGACCAAGGAACCCTATGGGCAGGTGAGTCGTCGCGGGTGTTGAAAAAAAATCAATGCCTCAACCCCGAACCCGACGCACCCGAAAATTCGCCAGGCCGGCCGCTCCGGCTCTCACCTTTGGGCTTGAAGCGAGTTTTGTGGCCATCGATTTTGAGACGGCCGATTACACCAGAGATAGCGCCTGCGCCGTCGCCCTGGTAAGGGTCGATGGGAACCGGGTTGTCGACCGCTATCACACTCTCTTGTGTCCGCCGGGTCGAAGGATGCGGAACACCCATATCCATGGCATTACCTGGGCGGACGTGCGCCAGGCCCCGACCTTTGGCGAGGCCTGGCCTGAGCTGTGGAGACGTCTTGAGGGGGTCGATTATCTAGCTGCCCATAACGCACCCTTCGATCGCTCTGTGTTGGCAGCTTGTTGTAGGAGAGCTCGGGTGGCCATGCCGCTCCAGCCTTTCGTGTGCACCCTGGCTCTGGCTCGCCAACGTTGGGGGAAGCCAGCCAGCCTCGACGCTGTCTCAAGACGGCTGGGGATTTCGTTAGTCCACCACCATGCTCTCTCGGATGCCGAGGCTTGTGCTCAGATTCTGATTCACCTGGCTGCGGCCTAGTCATGTCGAAGATACGGCCGGGTAAAAGGCTGTTAACCGATAGCTCCCAGCCGGATAAGAGCTCTCACCATCCGACCACTCAAGTCCCCCAGAAGCCGATGACTGATCCCGTCTGGGAAGAGAGCTTTCCTCTCACCGTTTACCTCGAAAGTCCCAACGGAGCCCGGGCGCCATAGTTCATGAAGGTTTTGAGGCACCGTTTCATCGCGGGGGGCGAGCCCCTGAGCGACTTTCAGAGCCACCGGCGATCAACCCCGCGACAATCGTATCCACACCGCCCCCGCTGGCTCCTCTAACTCCGACCCGGCGCTCAATGGATTTGGCCCCCGTCACTCTGCAGAGCGCGAGTAATCAGCCGTATGGCTTTTCCGAGACCAGCAAAGTTGGATATTTCGATGGTCAGAATTCATACTTGGCCGAACAAAGACTGACCTAGCTCTGAAGTGGGTTAGTCCACTCCAACTCGGGAAACCTAGCAAAATCGCTGTCGTTGGTGCAAAGACAAGCCCCTTGCTCGATAGCATAGGCGGCGAGAATTGCGTCGGACAACACTGCACCTCTAGCTTGAGCTTTCTTCATCAAGCTCATGACTCTTGAAAAATGACCGGCTGTGGGTGTTATCACTCTCGCCTGAGGAAGCTTTAACCACCCTTATACGACCGAGTTGGCTTGGTCTAAACTGATCGCAGCGTCTCCCAGTCTTGGGTTTGTCGCTATTCTGACAAATCCAAAAAGTACTTCGTGAGGAAATGCGATGAGTTCCTCGGAGTTTAATGCGAGTTCCCACCACTCTCGGACCTTCGGATGTTGAGCGACGTGAGAGTTGTAGGCGTAAAGCAGTAGATTAAGGTCCGACAAGATCACGAGGACAGTTCTCGCAACGTTTCCTCGTCGTCCCATAGATCCACAAGACGATTGAAGCTCGTGCCGAGCTCTGGAAAAGGCGCAGGGAAAATAGGCTCTACGATCACTTTCTCGGTTCTCGGCCCCAGCGCGCGTCGAATAGCCTGATTCAACACCTCCTTAAAGGAGAGCCCCGTTCGCGCCACCTCCTCTTGCAATAGAGCGGCGGTGTCAGCGTCTATAGTTACGGTAGTTCTCACGAGATCATCATAGCATCAGGCCAATTGCTGTCAAGACAGCAAAGTTCGCCCCCGAAATCACACCCACACCGCCCCCTACCGATGGGGCGAGACGGCATGGTCTAAACCCGGCCGCCGAGTTGGTTTGATCTGAGAGCCGATGTGCAGAACCTTGAATCTCCCTCGCGTTGACGAACAAAGAGAGGAAGGCTCAATGCTGGTCCTCTTGGAGGCTCCGACGAAGCTCAAGAGACTCCGAGAAATCTGGATCCTGACCCGCTCTCAGTTCTCGAATTCCTGACCAGGAGCAACTCGTCTAGAGCGATGCGCCCCGCACACGCGACGACGAGCCAATCAAGCAATCACCACTCAAAGTTCAGAGAGGAGTTCACTCTCCTCGTTTGGATGCTCTCTTCGCAAACGCCATTAGAGCTACAATTTTCGGGGAGGAAAATTCATCTTGGTTTACATTCAACGTCTAGCGGCTATATTCGTGCTGCTTAATTCTTTACTACTTGTGAGCTGCGGAAGTAGCGGCTCCGATTTCGCATTCGATCCGAGACCCCTGTTCGGAACGCAGGTGGGATTTGCCGCTCCACTGCCGGAGCCGCTGGTTTCCGCGCCCGTGCCGGAGCCGAAGCCGCTAATGAGTCCTCTCTCCCTTCTCGGCGATATGGTGATAGGCTCGATGGCGCTCTTAGAGTCGTGGCTTGGTCTTGGTGGCGAGGATTCTGAGCAGGAGGCTGATGGCACCACGGCCCTGGACCGACTCTTTGACGACGTGTGGGGCAACACCGCAGTCGAGCGCCTGTTTTCGGCCGGTGCTCAGGCTGCTCAAAATATGTCCCAGCAAGTCCAAGACGGCTTTCAGGATACTGCCGTGGGGAGACTTTTCGACGAGGATCCCAATAACACCGTGGTGGAACGGGCCCTCTCAGCAACCGGAGAGGCGGTGGGGGCCCTCTTTGACGACAAAGACGACAACACTGTGGTCGAGAGAACTATTAGTGGCATCGGAGAAACCCTCTCCGACTTTGGCGAAAGCGTGGGCGATGCCGTCAGCGATTTTTCAGGCGCTGTCAGCGATTTTGCTAGTGACGTTGCCGAGTCTTTCGGTTTTGGAGGTGATAGCGATGACACCTCGACGAGTTCCGATAGCAGTGACGCAGGCGGTAGTGATTCCGATAAGGATTAGGCCGCTCAAGATCCTTGGGCGTAGGCTGCTTGATAACTCCAAACCAAGGCTCAGCTAAAAAAGATTGGAAGCATTTGGATGTCAGAAGTGTCGTTGGCCCAGAAGGCCGTTTTCGGTTCCCTTAGCCCAAGAGAAGCTCCCCCCAGACAGGAGGTGGACGGCGTCAACCCTGACGGGGCCCGTATCCTCGTCTCCCGGGAGGTCGAACTGAGGCGTCCAACGACCCTGACCCTGATGGGAGACGATGGAGAGAGTTTCAGCTTTCAAGCCGTGCCCGTCTGGCAGAAGAGAGTCTCGCCCGTAGCTCGGGTGGTCGGGCTCCAGTTCCTGCCCGAGCAGGTCGAGGCTTACAGCTATCGCTGGTGGCTTGCCAAGCCTGCGGTCACAACAGTGGGGCGCCGCTGGGGAAGCGAGCATGCGTGGTCACAGGGCGGCTCCCCGGCCCAAGCCCCGCAAGCCGGTCCGAGTTCTCAGGCATCAGATGATTCACTGTAGAGGCTGAGTCCACCGTGGAGGGCTTGAGCGCTAAGCTAGCCTCTCCGTGGCGTGGCCTCCTCATCGAAACCGAGTTCAAAGAGCTGGCCCGAGTCTTGCTTGATGATAGCAACGTGCGGAATTGTTTCCCCGTAGCTGATCAGCGACCAGCTCTCGACTTTGAGGTAGCCTTCCAGGTCATGGTAAACAACTTCTTCAGTCAGGTCAGAATCCCGGAACCGGACCGTAAAGATGTCCTCAGTCGAGGGGTCTTCATCGAGTTGGGTCTGGACTTCGAAGGTGGCCGTTTCAATCCGTTCACCGTCGCCGCCGATAATTCTCAGCTTAGTCTCCTTCTGGCCCTCGGCCGCGAGCCTTCGCATCTGTCGGTAGTCCTCCAGGAAGACCTCCCCGTTTTCAGGGTCTTCCTCGAAATGGCTCCACAGACGAAGCGTAGCGGGCTCGGGCTCTGGTGGCGATTTTTCAGCCTGGGCTGGCTGTCGCGATCGGTTGGCCCAGGGATGAGCAGGACGATCTGTCGTGATCGTGGTGAGAACCTCCTGTTTTCCAGTTTCCCAGCGACAACTGAAACCAGTCTTAAAACCAAACGAGCGGACTAGGGGGCGCCGCTAACGCAGTTGGCTCTCGAACATCAGGCTGTAAAGGCCGTCTCTTTGGAGAAGCTCTTGATGGGTGCCCTCCTCGACCAGGCGCCCCTCGTGAAGAACCAGGATCTTGTCGGCGTTCTTGACGGTGGCCAGGCGATGGGCGATGACCAGGGCGGTCCGGCCCTCGAGCAGGACTTCGAGAGCCTGGTTGATGTCGGACTCGGTCACGCTATCGATGCTGGCGGTGGCCTCATCCAGGATTAAGATGCCGGGGTCCTGAGCCAGGGCGCGTGCAAAAGAAAGAAGCTGGCGCTCGCCTTGAGACAGATCGCCACCGCCCTCGCGGAGTTCGTGGTCGAGCCCTTTTGAGAAACGGTCCACCACTTTGTCTGCACGACTAACCCGAAGGGCCTGTTTGAGCTCAGCCTCGGGGACCTCTTCAAAGAGAGCTACGTTTCGCCGCACATCGCCAGCGAAGAGAAAAAGTTCCTGATGGACGAACCCGATCCGCCGTCGCAGGTCGCGAAGGTTCCAGTCCTGGAGGGAAACGCCGTCGACCTCGATCGACCCTTGTCCGCCGGGCAGCTCGTAGAAACCCATCAACAGCGACACAATGGTCGTCTTGCCCGACCCGGTAGGGCCTACCAGGGCAACCGTCTGGCCCGGCTCAACCTGGAAAGAGACCGAGCGAAGCACCGGCTTATCGGCTTCATAGGCAAAGGAGACCTGATCGAAAGTGATGGCCCCGGGGCGTTTCGACTCAGGGGTCACTCTGGTCAGGCCGGGCTCGGCCGGCCGGTCCAGAATGCGAAAGAGGCGCTCTGAGGCCACCACCGCCTTCTGGAAGACGTTGAACTTCTCGGCCATCTCCTGGAGGGGACTGAAGAGAAGGCGTAAGTAGAAGAGGAAGGCCACCAGGCCCCCAACCGTGAGCTGGTCCTGGTTGATCTGAGCCCCGCCCACCAATAAGACGATAGCGGAAGCCACAATCTGAGCCACAGCAAAGCCAGGTCGAAAGAGAGCCACCCGGTGAACGATCTTCATCTCGTTGTCAAAACAGGCATCGGTCAGCTCGCCGAAGCGACGCCTCAGCTCGCCCTGGGCGGCGAACGATTTGACCACCGCTAAACCGGAGACCGTCTCCTGGAAGAAGGCGTTGACCTGGGCCATCAATACCCGCAACTCGCGATAAAGGGTCTCCGTGACTCGCTTGAACCAGAAGGTCAAAGCCAGCAAGAAAGGGCAGAGCAAGAAAAGATAGCCGGTCAAAACCGGATTGAGGGACATCATAGCGTAGAGGATGCCAAAAAAGAGAAAGAAATCGGCCAGACCGGTGGCCAGCACGTTGGTGAAAAGGTCGGCCAGGGCGTTGGTGTCGTTAGTGACTCGGGTCACCAGCCGGCCCACCGCATTCTTGTCGAAAAACTGAATGGGGAGGCGATGGAAGTGGGCCCAAAGGCGGCTACGGATGGACATGACCACCTCCTGGCCGACCTGATTGAGTCCCAGCGCGTTGGCGTAATCGACCACCAGGCCCAGCACCAGGAGTCCTACGAAACCGAGGGCTAGATTGCGAAGACCATCGAGGCGGGCAGCGAGCACCCCACTCCCCAGCATGAAGTCGTCGATGCCGGTTTTGACAAGCTGAGGCAAGGCGACTCGAACACCTGAGGAGAGCAAAGCTCCAACCAGACAGACCAGCAAGAGACCCCGCTGGGAGCGGGCATGGGTCAACAGTTTCTTGACGTTCTCCCAGGTTGAGAACTGGCCGAGCTTCTCCTCATCCAAGAGGGCTCACCTCCAGACTTTGGAGTTGGTGGAGGTCGTGGTAAAAGCCGGGTCGGTCGATCAGCTCGGCGTGTTGACCCGCGTCGATCACCCGGCCTTGGGAGAGGACCACGATGCGGTCAAGATCCTGAACGGCGCTGAGACGATGAGAAACCACCAGCCGAGTGGTCGGTTCCCCTTCTTGCCATTGGCGCAAGATACGGTGCTCGGTTTCGTGGTCGACGGCCGAAAGGGTGTCGTCGAACAGGCTGACGGGAGCCGGCTTCAAGAGGGCCCGGGCCAGGCAAAGGCGCTGACGCTGACCTCCAGAAAGGGAGATGCCGCGCTCCCCCAGCAGGGTCTCGTAGCCTTTGGGGAAGGCTTTGACCTCCTGGTCCAGGGTGGCTCGCCGACAGGCCTCCAAAAGCTGGTCGGGGTCGACTTCGGGATGGGCCAGGCGCAGATTGGCCTCGATGGTATCAGAGAAAAGAAAGGGCTCTTGAGGAACCCAGGAAAACTGGGCCCGCAGCTCGGCCAGGTTGAGGGTGGTGATGTCGACGCCGTCCAGGAAAATGGTGCCCTTAGGAGGGTCGAAGAATCGGTTCAGCAACAGCAAGAGGGTGGTCTTGCCGCTACCCACCTCCCCCACCAGGCCGAGGCTTTGGCCCGCCTCGACTGTGAAAGAGACGTCCTCGAGGGCGGGCTTTTCGGCCCCAGGATAAGTGAAGGTCAGCTGGCGAACCTCTAACTGGCCTGAGAAGCTACGGTCGAGGACCGGTTGCTCCTCCTCTTCTGGGGTGGCCAGCAGCTTCTCGATCCGAGCCATCGAGACCGAGCCACGCTGAACCAGCACGAACATCCAACCGGCCGCGATCATAGGCCAGGTGAGCTGAGCTAGATAGGTCGTGAAGGCCGCGAAGGTCCCCACCGTGGTCAGGCCTTCCACCACCCGACTCCCTCCGACCAGCAGCAAGAGGGCGGTTGAGGAGCCAGCGAAGACCATAATCAAGGGGCGAAAAGTGGCATCGATCTTGACGTAGTCCATGGTCTTGTCCCGATTGGCCCGGTTGAGCACTTCGAAGTCGGCCTGGTCTCCCTCACTTTGCTCCGCGGCCCGTAAGACCCGCATCCCCTGGATACTCTCGCGGACTTTCTCGGTGAGCAGTTCAAACGATTTCTGCACCTTGTCGTAGCGCCCGTAGATCTTACGGAGAGTGATCCCCATGATGAGACCTAAGACCGGGAACGGAAGGATCGACCACAGCGTCAATTTCCAGTCGAGAGCCAGCATCGCTCCCAGGGCGCAGACTCCGAAGAAGAGGGAGTCGAACAGGGCCAGAAGGCCATAGGCCAGGGCTTGCTGCACCGAGCTGACGTCGTTGGTGGCCAGGGCCATCAACTCTCCTACTTTCGTCTCGTTGACCTCTTTGGTGGGGAGTTTGAGAGCCTTGTCGAGCAGGCGACGACGGATGTCGACCTGAGCTAGCTGAGAAGCCGAGTGGAGGAAGTGGCGCCAGGCCATTTTGGCCCCCAGGCTCAGCAGCGCCAGACCGGTTAAGAGGGCAGCCGCCTGGACCAGCAACCGGGACTCGATCGAGCCCTGGGCCAGTTCGTCCACCGTTCGGCGAATGACCAGCGGCACGATCAGTTGAGCCACATCTGAGACCACCACCCCCACTAGTCCTAGAACGACTCTCCAACGATATTTCCAGAGGTATCCCAGTAGGCCTCTGAGACCGGGACTCACGACTTGTAGCTCCTGACTAGCTCTTTGGTAAGCTTCTCCAGCAACTCCCATTCTTCATCATCTTCGAATTCCTCCAGGCGTTGGTTGACCAGCGAAACCAGGTGGACCACTAGCAAGAGTAAAGCGTTGGGGTCGTCCTGGTGATGGGTGATCAGCCAGCGCACCGAGGAGTTGGCTCGGTTGAGACGGAGGAGGTCCCCCGGTTGGGCGGTTGGAGGCTGGAAGGGACGGTAGGCTCCCAAGAGGCTGTGGCGAAAATAGGCCGGTGGTCCCAGCGGCCACACTCCGTAGTCGAGCTTTTCGAGGAAGGGTCGCGTAGCTCGACGCTGGCGTCCTTTGACCACCTGTCCAAAGAGGGATCGAACCCGGTTCAAAAGGCGCTTATCGGAGGAGAGCCGGTTGCTGGGCTTGGAGGAGTCTTGTTCCTCGGGAGGGGCAAACCAGGCCGTCCACCGCTCTTTAAGAGGCTCAAGACCCCACTCCGCCGCCCCCTCCAGAAGGTCCCCTAACTGGTCGAAGCGACCGGGAATTTCGGCGGCACTCAGTCGGTGGCGGCCGAAGAATTCGATGAGCACTTCCTTCTCGAGGGTGCCTTCAGGAGCGACGGGAAGCAGACCATCGTGATCGCCGCGACGAGTCTCAGGGACTTCGACGAAATCCAGGCGGTCGCGCTCTTGGGCCTCTACCAGAAGGGAAGAGAGCGACACCAGGCGATTGTCTAAAGTTTCGAAAAGGGGGAGGTCGGCGAGTTGATGAGCCAAACCGGGTTCCCGTGCCCCTAACTCCCTTCGTAATCCGAGCAAGGCGTCGAGCAAAAGCTCGCGGGCTCGTTTGGCGGCCTTTCTTTTAAGTTCGAACATTTGTTCGTACAGTTGGGAGTAGAGCTCGCGAGCGGCCTCTTCTAAAACCTTTTCCTGGGCGCGAGAGAGGGTCACGGTGACGGAATTCTCGTTTTCTGACACCTCGGCTCGCACCAGGGCCCGGGCTTGACCAAAAAAACAACCCGCTCGCGCTCGGGGCTGACCCTCCTCATCCAACACGACCACCCACTCCTTCCAGTCTTTGCTCGGCAAGCCGACCGTGCCGGCCAAGCCAGAGCCCTCAACCGGTTGGGAGAGAAGCCATTGGGGAGGTTGGCGACAGAGACTCTCGAGCGCTTTGGCCCGCCGCCGGGCCGCTTCCAGTCGGGGCTCGAGGTTCACCAACGGTCTGCCCAGGATACGACGGGTCTCGTCCCAGAGACTAAAGGGGAGGCGCAACGCTTCAGGGTTCTTGCGAATCCGGTAGCTGGTTTTGAGGGCCGGCACGGCTTTCTGCTGGTCGAAGAGGCGATTCAGCTGGCTGATACTGACCACCGACCCATCCGCCAAAGGGAGAAACTCTGCCTGTTGGAAGAGCCGGCGTTGCTCATCTTTCATCCGCCTCAGGTGACGAGAAGCGACCTGGAGGAGCAGCGATAGTTCCACCGCCCGTCCCTCAAGAACTGGACCGTCCCGGGCTCTTTCACAAGCCGACTTCCCGCGGCCGTTTCGATCACCACGCGTTGGACGCTTTGAAGGGCGTTGAGCCCCATGGCCAGGTGTTTCAATCCGCGTGTTCGTGAATCGGTCGGCGAGCTGAGCAGGGAGTCTTCGAGGCCCTCCAGCTCTTCCTGGGTGAGTTCGACCCCAGGGAAGAGGAGTTCCAGCTCCTCCTCCCAGCCAAGGGTGACCGAGCTGGCCCCCAGAGCCACCGAAGCCTGAATCCACTCGAGCAGAAATTGTTGTTTGTCGGCCAGGGCGAAGCGGGCCATCTTGGAGCGAGCTCGCTCTCGATCGAGAGTGAACTCGCCCAGGGAAACCACTCTTCCGCCTTGGCGAAGCTTCTCGAGCAGGCTCATAGGCTAGCGGCCTTGGTCGGGGTTCCCAACCGGTGGCGTAGCCGCAGCACCCTGTCGAGAAGGCGGGGGTCGGGAGGGCTGCCCTCGAGAAGGTTGAGTGGTCGCTTTGACAGCCACCGGGTGCTCCCAGGAACGGAGAAAAAAGAACGGTCGCTTGGTGATGCTCTTGGGAGCCTCTTCGAGTTCGACCAGCCTGAGCTCTTTCCCCAGTTGACGTTCGGCCTCGTTCAAGAGCCGGGGACGGCGGTCACTCAACTGAAGCTGAAAGTAGCTCTGCTCGGCTGGTGTTGGCTCGACCTGGCAGACCTGGAGAAAGGTCAGCAAAGGGTCGTCTTTCTCAGCCTGCAAGACCGGGACTCCAACCGCCCTGAGAGCCTCAACCAGGGTCGAGTCTCGGCTGGAATAGACCGGCTCAGAGCCAAGCTGGTCGACTCTCCAACGGTGGCCGAAACCGGGAAGGATCGGTCTGGTGCGCAGGTCTGGGCGTGCTCGAGGTAGCGGCTGCGCACTTTGAAGGCCACCCCCGCCAGGGGAGAGCCTGACCCTTCTAGTAAAGTTAAGCCCCGATTGTAGTAGCCATGGAAGGGGTTTCTACCCCGGTCAGGAGCGACCACCACTTCCGTGCCTTGTTCGCTATGATGGATTTCAAAAGGCCTAGCGAGGGTCAACTCTTGATTGATCGGCTCGCCTTGGAAGCGAATCTCGATGTCACAATGTTGACACCAGTACAGGATGGTCTCCCGACAGTCCCGCTCGAGTTTGGCGAACTCCCTCTTGCTTTTGACGGGGATATAGACGGTGACTGTCGTCCCTTCGACCGGCTCCTCCAAAGCGAGCCGCTCGAAAGTTCGGTCGGGACGAAAGAGAATTCTCCAGGATTGCCCTTCGCGACCGGTCTCTACTGTCACAGCCTTAGGGTTGATAGCAAAGACCGAGACAAACCCGATTCCGAACTTACCGATTTTGGTGAGGTCGTCTTCTTTGGTCGAGGAGAACAGACAGGTCAATCTCGAGTCGATGATCTCCTGGTTCATCCCCTCGCCGGTGTCGCTGACCCGAACCACGGCGCATTTCTCGTGCTTCTCATAAAAAATCTCGACGTCCACACGGTTGGTGGATGCGTCGAGAGAATTTTGGATCAGTTCTCTGAGAAAGGCGAGCGGCTGAGAGAACTGGCGAACCAGAACCTCGAGAGCGTCTTTGGCGCTAACCGCTTGAGCCAATTATGCGGGCTGGAGAACTTTGACCTCTTCCATCACGTCTCGGGCTCGGATGGCGTCGACCACTTCTAGACCCTGGCTGACTTTGCCAAAGACCGTGTGCTTGCCGTCGAGATGAGCTTGGGGAGAGTGACAGATGAAGAACTGGCTGCCGCCCGTGTCTTTGCCGGCGTGAGCCATCGAAAGAGAGCCCCGCTCGTGCTTTTTCGAGTTGATCTCACACTTGATGGTGTAGCCAGGTCCGCCGGTGCCGTCGCCTCGGGGGCAACCACCCTGGATGACGAAGTTGTCGATCACGCGGTGGAAGGTCAGACCGTTATAAAATCCATCGTTGATGAGCTTGGTGAAGTTTTCGACCGTGCCGGGAGCATCTTTATCGAACAACTCGACAATGATGGTTCCCTTGTTAGTCTTGATCTCTGCTTGCATAGATACCTCCGGTCGGCCCTGATTAGGCGCTCGCCAACAGGCTTCCTTCTCTCCTGTGGTGAGACAAAAAAGGAGTCCCGTTTCCGGGACTCCTTTTCGCTTGTTCAACCGGCTTTAGCGAGCAGCGATACCGACGCTGGTGGCGGTCAGTCCGGCCAGACCGGCTTGAG
>CAYRFU010000071.1:22188-22929 GCA_964423525.1 uncultured Burkholderiales bacterium
AACCCGCCGTTGGCGTCGAGAGTGAAGATACTCAAAGTATCGTCATCGCGGTTGAGCACGTAGACGAACTGGTTGTCATCGGAGATAGCCAGGTCGATCGGACCGGCTCCCGTAGCACCCGAGTTTCCGTTGCCCAACAGGGTCAGCGCGCCGTTGGCGGCGATCTGATAGACGCTGACATTGTTGCTGTTGGTGTTGGTGGTGATGGCGTAGCGACCGGTTCGGTCGATAGCCACCCAGCAAGCAGCGCTCTGGTTGTTGGGCACAGCGTTACTGACGGTGGTGATAACGCCGTTGGCGCCCACCTGGTAGCTGGAGGCCGTGCTGGCTCCGGCATTGCCCTGGGTGGCGTTGGAAACCACCAGAATCCCGCCCGGAGTGAAGCTGAAGCCGAAGGGAGTGACTCCAGCAGCCGCCTGGCTGTTGGGGGGCTGGGCCACTCCACCGGCCACCTGGTAGGTGGTGATCCGGTTGGTGTCGCGCTCAGTCACCACCAGCACGGTGCCCGAGGGGGTGAAGCCGATCTGGGCCGGGTTGGGGTTGGCGGCCGACAGAGGCTGAGTCGAGTTGGCGATGGCGATCAGTTGGCCGCCCTGGACCCGAAAGCCGCTGATGTTGGCAGCGATGTTGTTATTCGGGTCGCCAAAGTTGAGCACGTAGACAGTGTCGTTGGCCACGGCCACGCTGATAGGCCGAGTTCCGCCAGAATTGACGGTGCTCAGGTTGCTGACCGTGCCGTCG
>CAYRFU010000072.1:0-17489 GCA_964423525.1 uncultured Burkholderiales bacterium
AAGCGAGCCCGGCACGAAACGATCGATATAGCTCGTGAGCTTCAGGGCTGGGCCTTGGCTCGTCCTCGACTCTCGGCCAGGAGCTTCTCCGCTTCATCAGGTGGCATGGGTCGGGAGAAAAAATAACCCTGGCCGTAGAGACAGTCGAGCTCTTTCAGAGAGCTAAACTGAGAAATCGTCTCGATTCCTTCGGCCACGGTGGCGAAGTCCATGTTCTGAGCCAGCGAGACGATGGTGCGAATGATGGCCTCGTTCTCGCCAGCGTTTTCCATGCGACTGACGAAGGAACGGTCGATCTTGAGGGTGTCGAGGGGAAAGCGGTGGAGATAGCTCAGCGACGAGTAGCCCGTGCCAAAGTCGTCCAAGCCCAGCTTCACTTTTCTTTCCTTGAGCTGACGAAAAATCTCGGCCGCCGTGTCGGCGTTATCCATCAGAGCGCTTTCGGTGATCTCGACCTTAAGATCTTGGGGAGGCAGGCCCGTATCCTCCAGGACACTGTCGATCTCCAGCACGATGTTGGGCATGGCGAACTGTTTGGCTGAGAGGTTCACGCTGATGTTCAGTTCGCCGTATTTGGCCTGCCACAACTTGGTTTGGCGACAGGCCTCTCGAAGAACGTAGCGGTCGATCGGCAGGATCAGGCCCGTCTCCTCAGCTATCGGGATGAATTGGTCGGGAGGGATCTGGCCTTTGGTGGGATGCTGCCATCGCACCAGCGCTTCAAACCCGTTGATCGATTCGTCCACGAGCGACACGATCGCTTGATAGTAAACGACGAATTCTTTGCGCTCGACCGCTTTCCGAAGGTCGGTCTCAAGCTGAAGGCGGCGAGACGACTGGGTATGCATAGCCCGGTCGAACATTTCGTGGCGAGCCTTACCCAGCGCTTTGGCTCGGTTCATGGCTGTATCGGCGTCCCGAAGTACGTCGTTGGGGGCTTCGTAGCCCGAGGCCGACAGAGCGATGCCGATACTGGTGGTCGTGAAGACTTCGTGTCCTTCCAGTCGGAATGGGGTCTTGAGCGACTGCTGAATCCGCTCGGCCACTCGGGTGGCGTCGCTGACGTCTTTAATATCATCCAACAGGATCGTGAATTCGTCGCCCCCGAAGCGGGCGACGGTGTCTCCGGTCCGAACGCACAGATTAAGGCGGCGAGCCATGTGAATCAGGAGTTGATCGCCGATGTGGTGGCCGAGACTGTCGTTGACGATGCGGAAGCGGTCCAAGTCCAAGAGGAGCACGGCAAACTCGTAGTTGCGATAACGTTTGAACCGTCGCAGGGCGTGGCTGAGCCGGTCCATGAAGAGGACTCGGTTGGGCAGACCGGTGAGGGGGTCGTAGACTTTCCGAGCGGTGATATCTGTTTGGGAGCCCGCCATTCTATACGAGTGGCCCTCGGGGTCGCGCACCGCCATCCCGCGCGAGAGGACCCATCGGTAGCTCCCGTCTTGGTGGAGCATGCGGTGCTCGGACTCGAAGTGGCTAGTACCTCGGTCGAGGTGACGCTCCAGACGGGTTTTGAGTTCACCCAGATCATCGGGGTGGACACGGCTGAACCACTCTTCCGGCGAGGCCTGGATCGACTCTTCCTCATCGAGCCCCAGCATCGCCTTCCAACGGGCCGAATAATAAACTCTGTCAGAGCGGATATCCCAATCCCAGAGTCCGTCGTTTGCACCTGCCAGGGCCAGGGCGTAACGCTCCTCGCTCTCTCGCAGACGGATTTTGACCTGGCGATGGGCCAGGTGGGTTTGAATACGGGCGAGTACGACTGGAAAATCCACCGGTTTGGTGACATAGTCGTTGGCTCCCAAGGTGAGAGCCTCAACGATCCCTTCGCTGTCGTCCTTGGCGCTCACCATGATTATAGGGAGTTCGCTAGCGCTGTGCTCTTCTCGGATCTTTTGGAGGACCTCCAGGCCGTCAATGTTGGGCAGCATGATGTCGAGTAAGACCATGTCGAACATCTCGGCCTCGATCTTGGCCAGCGCTTCTACTCCGTCGGCCGCTGTGACCACGTGAAACCCACGTTTCTCCAGTCGACGCGACAACAGATCCCGATTGATCTCTTCGTCGTCAACGACCAGGATGTGGCCGCTGGGCTCGACGAATTCCTCATTTGCCTCGTTATGGGACAAAGGCCTACCTCTCGAGTTCCCCGCCCGTCTAGCGAGATTTCGTGGCCGCCAACAGGGGGCCTGCCAGCTTCCAAAGTGATATTTCCTCATCGGCTGGGGTGGCCCTCCTACTTGAAAATCTGGGCCGCTTGAGGTTTGTCGAGGGTCACGGCCAGGTCTTGGGCCTTCTTTTTTCCGCTTTGCTGATTTTTTTGGCCAGAAACTTCATCAGGGCGATATGGTCGGATTGGTTGTCGAAAAGGACGACCATCGAGTCGACATTGGCTTTGTTCCAGTCGGCTCCGTAACGGTCGCTCAGCTTGGCCGCTTCCACTTTCTGGGAGCGTCGCATCATCAGGCTAATCAGGGGAGAAGAGAGCCGCCCGGAACTTCCACGCGTATGAAGGTTGGGGTCGACACCCTTTTTGAGCAGATGCTCGACCGTTTTCAGTTCGGCCATGAAGAGAGCCCCTGCCAAGGGTGAATAGGCTTCCGTCCCTTTGAGCTTTTTGTTTTGCTTAAGGATTTTGGTGATTTTTGGGCGGTCGTTTTCACGGATGGCGGCGTTCAGGTCATCTTCTGTTTGAGTCAGGGTCGGACCGGTTACCAGCAGGATTCCGATAAGGAGCAGTGAGATACGCATTCCCCACCTTTCGGGACAGGATTGACCGATCCTAGAGGGTTAGTATATTGTAGGATCCTCGGAGGAGCCTATCAGCAAAGTTAAAGGGAACACCCTGGGCCTGAAGCCAAATCAGACCCGCCGTCTTGAACGGCTATACCAGAGAAGAATTCCCGCGGGTCAGGTGATCACCCCAGAACTGGCTCGAGCTCTTACTGAACTCTCCCACGAGACCAATCGACAGATCGCCATCCTGGTCGACCGGGCCGGTCGGTTGCGCGACGTGATCGTGGGCGATGCCCGTCAGGTCGAAATCTCTGAGATGGCCCGATACCGAGTAGGGAAGTCCCGTTTTCGGGGATTGCGCTATCTGCACACCCACCTCAAAGGGGAGCCGCTTAGTCACGACGACCTGACCGACCTGGCTCTCTTGCGCTTCGACCTGGTGGCCGCCATCGAGGTCCAGAATAGCGGCCTTCCCGGCAACGTTTTCTTGGGCTATCTGGTGCCCGACGGAGAAGAGCCGTGGCAAACCGACGATCCTCTTCCGATCCATCAACTCGACCTCGACTTTCAAAGCTTCATCAAAAGCCTGGAAGAGGAGTTCGCCGCCCAGGCCCGCGACTCAAGACAAGTCACGGGACAACTGCGGCGGGCTATCTTGGTGGGGGTGACCACCGACCGTTTGGAAAATCTCCGAGAGTCGATGGACGAGCTTCGGGATTTGGCCGAATCGGCCAATCTCGAGATTGTCGATACCATCCTTCAGCGTCGCAATAAGCTCGACAAGAGATTCGTTGTCGGGAGCGGTAAAATGAGGGAGCTCTACATCCACTGCATGCAGAAAGATGTCGACCTGATGGTGTTTGATGGGGAGTTGTCGGGCTCACAAGTGCGAGCCATTTCCGAGTTTGGGGAACTCGAAGTTTGGGACCGAACCCAGCTGATTTTGGGAATCTTCGCGGGCCGCGCCCGCAGCAAAGGAGGCAAACTTCAGGTCGAATTGGCCATGCTCAAGTATAGCTTGCCCCGGCTTGTTCTTAAGGACGATTTCCTCTCACGTCTGACCGGGGGAATCGGAGCTCGTGGACCCGGTGAAACCAAGTTCGAGGTGCTGCGACGCCGGGTACGCGATCGGATCGCTCGTCTCGAAAGAGAACTCAAGCAGCTTTCCAAGAGGCGCAAAGTGCGACGCGCCCAGCGCAACCGTTCGGGCCTGCCGATCATTTCCATCGTGGGTTACACTAACGCCGGCAAGTCCACTCTGCTAAACGCCCTGACGGGGGCCGACATCCTGGCTGAGGACCGGCTCTTTGCGACTCTCGACCCGACTTCCCGACGACTCCATTTGGGGCCTGGCCGCTATGCCATTCTCACCGACACGGTCGGCTTTATTCGCGATCTTCCGCGCGATCTGGCGAAAGCTTTTCGGGCTACCCTCGAGGAACTCCACGAGTCGGATTTGCTGCTCCATCTGGTGGATATCTCGAACCCTCATTTCCGTGACCAGATTTTAGCCGTAGAGACGATTTTAGCCGACCTGGCTCTCGACAACATTCCTATCCAAGTGGTCTTCAATAAGGCGGACAAGCTCGAGCCCGAAGAGCGAGAGGCTTATCTGCAAGAATACCCTTTCCCTTGCGTTTCGGCGCTTGCTCCCAAGACCTTACAGCCGATGCTCGAGACCTTGAATGAGCGACTGCCCCAACCAGAGACTTCTCCCGCCGGGTTGTGAGCCCAGCTGTCGTGGGTGTCGGTATCGACATCTGAGCGACCCGCTCTCGCCCAAATTGGAATGGCTGTCCCGTAAGCTTGAAGCTTGGCAGGACAAGATTTTGCCGGCCCGCTCCCCCGACAAAGTCTGGGGTTACCGAGATCGGGTCCGCCTGACAGCTCGCTGGCAGGAGGGTTGGAAACTCGGCTTGATGCAGGATAATCGCTTGTTGGCTATCCCCGACTGTCCCATTCATTCGCACCGCGTCAACAGGGTCGTCGCCCAGGTCTCTAGGTCTCTGGAAGGCAACTTTCCCCTCTCCTTCTTGGTGATCAATGGGGCTCAAGCCACTCTGGTCACTCGTCAGTCTGCGCCGCCTTCCGATTTCAGCTGGGCGGCCAAGACGGGTCTTGAAGGATTGTGGCATCACCACCATCCGGCTGCTGGTCGGCGCATGTTTCACAAGCTCGGTTGGAAGCTGCTCTGGGGTCAGCCGCGTTCGCGAGACTGTCGAGGTCTGAGTTACGGCCCGACTGGCTTTCAACAGGTTCAGCCCAGGTTGCATCAACAGTATTTGGAGGAAGCAGCCGCGTTCTTTCAGTTGGGCAGCCAAGACCAGGTGGTTGACCTTTACTGTGGCGCTGGCCATAGTCTGCGGATGTGGGTCGACGCCGGAGCCCGAACGACAGGAGTTGAGCTGGCTGAAGAAGCGGTCGTGTCGGCTCGCCGAAACGTCAGTCAAGCGGTGGTTTGGCAGGGGAAAGGTCGGCATCGCCTTCCCCAGCTAAAGAGCTGGTTATCACCGGGTCGTTATTTTCTCTACCTGAACCCTCCCAGGACCGGATTGGAACCCGAAGTGCTCTCCTGGTTGCTAGAACGCCCGCCGTTGCGCCTCGCCTATCTTTCCTGTAGCCCCGGCACTCTTTGTCGAGACTTGGAGCAACTCGAGAGCCTCTTTGAGGTCAAAGCCCTTCGACCTTACGATTTCTTTCCTCAGACTCACCATGTCGAGACTCAGGCCTTGCTCAAGCTCCGCCTTTGACGGGGAAACCGCTAGGCCTCAGGAGGGCACAGTCTGTCCCCGCTAGAAGAGCTTTCCATGGCCTTCGATTCGGGACTCCAGCTGCGGGTCATCGAGGGGAAAAACAAGGGCCGGGTCGTGGCCCTGGAACACGACCAGATCACCCTCGGTCGAGCTGCCAAGAAATCCGAGCGGGCACCGAAAATGATTTTCTTCAATGAACCGACGGTGTCGCGGATTCATGCTGTCTTGAAATGGCAAAAGCGTAAGAAGCGCTACCTTCTCGAGCACAAGAGTCGCACCAATCCTACCCTGGTGGACGGCACACCGGTGGAGAAGAAGCTACTCGATCTTGGCTCGACTATTCAGATGGGCTTGCTGGTGGTTTGTCTGGAGAAGGCTGACGCCCCTAGCAGTAGTCGCTCGAGTTCCAAGCGCAGTGGGCGGCTGGGTCAGGCCGTTCAAAAGCCCAAAAAGCCCCCCACCTCCGTGGTGGGACCCATTCTGGAAGCCCTTTCGGAGGTCGAGCGACAACGCAAAGAGCCGCCTCCTCAAAGGGCAGCGCCCGTCGCCAGGGAGCCCAAGAGCTTCGGTTGGGAGCCGCCTCCTAAGAAAGCCTCTGGTCAGACTTTCAGTGTCACTCCCGAACAAACCAGCTCGGAAGGCGGCGACTGGGCTTACGGTCTTTTGGTCGCCGAGGGCCCTGACAAAGGGGCCAACTTTCCTCTTGAGGAGATGGTCCTGGTGATCGGGCATCGCGAGGGCTTCGACGACCCTCGTGGGGGTCAGGGTATCCTCTTGAATGATGACTCTTTGCCTTCTGAACAGGGAATGTTGGTTTGGCAGAATCGTGAGGCTACCTACGGCTTGCTCCAGTCCGATTCCAGTCGTGTTCCGATGGCTGTGCGTCGCTTGGTAGGGGGAAGTCCTCGCGAGATCCCAGTCGATCGGCAGAGGCCGACCCTGCTCGAAGAGGGAGATGTGATTTTACTGGGCCGCAGCGCCTTGGTGGTCAAACGGAGTGCCAAGCAGAAGGCGACCTCACCAGAACCGCCGGCCCGGGCGGGACTGATGATGCCGCAGTCAGAACCCGAGCCTCGCCCTTCGCCCTTTCGGCGCACCGGTGGAGGGTCTGGTCCGGCCCCCCCATCCGCGGCCGAAGAAGAGGTCATGCGGGGCCAGGCTGTTAAGCCGATCAGCCTTTCACCTCAGGGCAATAATGATGAGACGATTCCCCAAAACGTGGTCGTGGCTGAGCCTGCCCCCATCCCGGAGCAGCAACCAGTGTGGGCGCGTCGGACTCAGGTGCCGGGCAACGAATCGTTATCGGGTCGTGAGACGTTGGGTCGTGGGGGGTCTCCGGGAGGGGCTGGGCCTGCACCCAAACAGGTCCGGAAAGGGGCTCACGAACCTCAACCACCGCTGGCCTGGCCCTGGAAACGGAACTTCGACTTTGTCTTTGACTTCCTAAGCGGACCCAATCAAGGCTGCCAGGTTCCCTTAACCCAAAACGAGTTGCCTGAGGGGAGTTGCATCACCATCGGCTCCAGCGGAGACCGGGTTAACAACATTGTGATCGATAGCTTTGGGGTGTCCAACGAGCAAGCCACCCTCCGCTTTCGAGAGGGTCATTTCACCCTCCTCAACGAGGGACAGAACAGCTCGATGATGGTCAACGCTACCCCTCTCAAGAACGGAGACCAGGTGGTCTTGATGACGGGAGACCGAATGGAGATCGGAGACTCCGTCATCTGCTTTCTAGAGCGAAAAGTGGTCGATAGCCTGAGTCAGTTTCGATTGACCGTTGAGAGCGGAGTGGCCGCCGACCAGGACAAGGAATACGCCTTCTCCAAACAACGAATTCAGGTCGGTCGCGGCAAAGGGTGCGAGGTCCGACTGAGTGACCTCGAGGTGTCTCGGGGTCATGTCACGGTCGTCTTTCGCGAGGACCAGTTCTACATCCAGCATCGGAGTGAAACCAACCCGACCTTTCTCAACGGCGTGTCTTTGCTGCCCGGAGCCGAACGGAAGCTCAATCCCGGGGACCGGATTCGGCTGTCCAGCCTGACCGTGCTCCGTTTTGTGCGCCTGGAAGCCAATCGACGTCGAGTCGTTCACTATTGAGCGGACTCGACCTTCAGCTCTTCGCTCGTCCAGAGAACGAAGCGGTCCGTCTCTGGATAAGGGCGGCCACCCTCTTACTCGACGAGCTTCCCCCACCAGGGAGCGAACTCTACAAAAGCCTAGACGGCATGCGCAAGCCGGCCGCGGAGGCTCTGGTCGATTGGCAGTCTCTGCTGCTCCAGGCTCAGATCTACCGTGGTCAGGGTTTGGCCTCCTATGTGGACGATCTTCTCCCTCCCGACAAAGCTCAGTTCGCCAAGTGGGTCTGCCCTCTCTTTGATGTGCCCCGTGGCTTTGACGATGTCGAGGGGGACCACCCTTACCCCCTGCTCAACTGGTTTCACCAGGTGCTCACTCTTATCAGCCGTGACGAGATGGATGAAGAGACCTTCCTGGCCGTCCTGGATGCCCTCTGGGATCAGTTTGCCGACGGCATGAAGTGGTTGGCCACCGATCCTGACCCTTTTCGAGGAGGTAGGGGTCAGAAAGCTTGCCGGGAGGTCTTGGGTGCCCTCCAACTTCTCGACAATTTTCGCGAGGAACCAAGCTCCCGCTTGTTGACCAGCGGAGCTGAGAAATTTCTGATCGCTTGCGAGCCCCTGGAAGAAGTGTTTTTCCACGGGCTCAGGGCGGCCTACTCATCGGGGCCGACGGGGGTCCCGGTTCTGGACTGGTCGGTGCACGCGGTGGCCGCCGCCGGGGACGAGCTTTACTCTATCGACCTGATGGAGGAGTGTTTGCGCTGGGCCTACCAGCGAACCCTCCTCTCACGGCTTGAGTTTGAGCTAGCGGTGGTCCCCGACGGCTCGCCCGAAGGCGAGTTCCAGCAAGCGATGGAGCATTGCCGGGCCACCCTTCGCCATCTTCAGGAGGCCCTTTTGGCTCTCTTGTCAGAGCCCGAGAACATCGAGCTTCAGGAGGAGCGGCTGGGCCAACTGATTCAGGCCGGGAAGGACCTGGCGGGGCAGATCGGTTACTTTCGAGAACAAGCCAGTCAGGAGGGCCAGATCACCTGCCCTCAGTGTTCTCGATCGAGCCCTTCGCGCTCTCGGGTGTGTGACTGCGGAGCCACCTTGCCGCGACCAGTTGAGTCTTCCCAGGAAACGGGTCGGGACGAATTCTTTCGAGGCCTGATCGGAGCTTGTGAGGAACTTCTGACCAGTGAGACGAACAAAGCCGAGGTTGGCCAGTGGGCTATTATGGCCGCTTCTCGCTTTGCACGGGCCCAATGGCTAGTTCGCCAGGTCCCCCCCGACTTGCGTCTGAGCCGCCAGCTTCTAGAGATCCGCGAGCAAGCAGCCATGGCTCTAGATGACTACGAACAGGCTCTCAACCACCTCGAGACTTACCTGACCAACGGTCGGCTCAGCCAACTCTCCAAGTGCATCAAGGCTTTGATGGCCTCAGCAAAGGAACTCCGGAAGGTTCGAGATCTCTGGCTGTAGAACTCGCCGCGATGACTCAAGCCACTCAACCGATCCCCGACCTCACAACCCTTCCTCTTGAACAGAAGGCGGCTCAAATGGTGATGATCGACGTGCCCGGCACGGCTCTCGATCTGGCCACCGCCGAGCACCTCAAAGCCTACCCCTGGAACGGGGTGATCCTCTTTGCCAAAAACGTCTCCGACCGGGCCAAAGTGATCAACTTCATCGAGCAGCTCCAGGGCGTGAGCCCCATTCCTTTAACTCTCTCGGTTGACCAGGAAGGCGGTCTGGTAGACCGATTCCGCTTTGCTGAGATGACCCTCTCGCCAGGCCTGATGGCTTTAGCCGCTAGCGGGGACCGACAGGCGACCTTGGACGCCCATCGCATCATGGGCCGCGAGTTGGCCTCATTGGGGATCCACCTGGACTTCGCTCCTTGTTTGGACGTGAATAACAACCCTCGCAATCCTATTATCGGCGTTCGCTCCTTCGGAGACCAGGCTTTGGAAGTGGCCCAGCACGGTCAGGCTGCTATCCGCGGGCTCCGGGAGGGGGGAGTCGGGTCGACAGCCAAGCATTTCCCCGGTCACGGCGACACTCAAGTCGATTCTCACATCGATTTGCCCACCGTTCCCCACTCTCGTGAGCGTCTCGAGAAGGTCGAACTCGTTCCCTTCCGGGCCGCTATCGAAGAGAAGGTCGACGCCATTATGACGGCTCACATCACTTTCCCCGCCATCGACCCCAGGGAAGGGATTCCGGCCACTCTCTCCCATCCGATTTTGACCGGTTTGTTGCGCCAGGAGATGGGCTTTGAGGGCTTGATCGTGACTGATTCCATGGCTATGCAGGCGGTGGCTGACCGCTTTGGAGTGGCCGAGGGGGCCGTTCTCTCAGTGGAGGCCGGAGCGGACATTGTTCTTGCCTGTGGAGCTTTCGAGAATCAGCTCGAAACGGTGAGAGGTCTGGTCGAAGCGGTTCGCTCCGGGCGCTTGGATGAGAGTCGTTTGGACCGCTCCCTGGAACGCATCCAGCGTTTTAAGGAGAAATATCACCAGCTCCCCGAAGCTTCGCCCAGTTACGACCAGCAAGCCCATCGAGAGGTCATGGCCGGCTGGGTCGACTCGACCATCACCATGACCAAGGATGAACAGTCGCTGGTGCCCCTGACCGGCAAGACCCTGGTGCTGATGCCAGACCTGCTCCCCCAGACTCCCCTCGGCGAGATGGCCCGCAGCGATTCCCTGGCCAGTTTCCTCGACGGGATCGAACTCGAAGAGGCCCGCTATCACACCCACGCTGACGGGCCCGCTTTGACCCGTCTGGCCGACCGGGCTCCCGATTTTGACCAGGTCGTGATCGCTGTTTACGGTCGGGACCGTTTGCCCGACTCTCAGAAGGAGCTGATCCGGCTCTTGCTGGCTAAGAACCCTCGCCTGGTGGTGGTCTCTCTTTCCAGTCCTTACCTGCTCCTAGATATCGAGGCTCCAACCTTTCTTCTGGCCTATAACTACACGCCTCTTACGCTCCAAGCCCTGGCCAAGGTGTTGACTGGGCAGCTAGAAGCTAAGGGCATCTTGCCCGTCTCCATCTAGCTTCCGCCGGCTGTCCTGGCTCGCGTTTCCAGCGCCGGGACGGAGCGTGCTCCGCCGGCTTGGCGGAAACCGACTGTCTTGGCTGGAGTTTCCAGCGCGGGGACGGAGCATGCTCCGCCGGCTGGGGGGAAACGGGCTGGCTTGGCTCGCCGATCTAGTTGGTGGGTGTCCAGGAGACTGACTCCCACGAGGTGGAAATAGCTAGTGGCCCGGCCAAGAGAACGATAGTGTCGGCGATTCTCGTTTTCGGCTGTCTTTGCCAAGCGATGGCCGAACAGTCGAGCCACCCTCCAACCTATGAAGACTTCGTCCGGAGAGAGGCCAAAGGCGACAATAGCCCACCTGATGGCTTCAGGCTGAGCGAAGCGGATATCAGCACCATCCTAGAACGCGGAGAGGTAAGCGAGCTAGCCGGAGCCTGCGCATCAGACTTCAACTATGGTTCTGAATCTTGCCTCTGGTTAGCCCTCGAACTTCGACCTGACGAGTCCAGACTCTGGGCACTTGCCTCTTACAGACTTTTTCGCCGTCTCCGAGACGCACCCACCCCAGATTTCCAACCAAAGGAAGTGCCCAAAGGCGGTCTGGAGCTAATAGAGCTCATGGCTTCGGGCACGAACGACCCGAGGGTCTACCTGGGATGCTTAAGCCATTGGGGGGACCTCGATCCAGACAACGTCGTTCCTGTTTGCTTGAGAGCTGCTCATTTTGCCTCCGTTGGTGACTTGGAAGAGATGAAGCGATGCCTGCAGCAGCTTACCGAGCGAAGTCGCTACAACAACTATGGGCGCGAAATCCGGTGGGATATTGTAAGGGCGGCAGAGTCTGCTGGATATCCAGCCTTCACGGCCCGGGTGCTGGCGCTCGGCTGGCTCCACCCTTTTACAGAAGTGGTTCCGCTGGGGGAAGCTCTCAAGCGCCTTTCTGACGAAAAAAGGCGGACATGCATTGCCTCGCGAGTCGAAGAATCCGCAACTCTGTTCTCAGAGAAGTTGATGGTCGGTCTGTTTCGGGAGGCTGGCAAGCATCCGGACAGTGACCTTCTTGAATACATCCAGACCTTCGCCTGGAAGGACTTGCCTGAGCAACGTTGGTTAGCCTACTACGACCAGGTATTGGAAGAAGGTGAAGCTGAGGCCGTACGGGGTATCTTTGGAGAGCGCGAAGGAGAGCCTGGCTCTCGAGCAAAGGCGGCCAAGTGAAGCCGCAGTGGTATCGGGACCGGCCCAGGGTGAGGGCTTGGGAATGTTAGCTCAGACTAGGAGAGCGCCGCTCAAAGTGACTTTCTGCTCGGACCTTCGACCGACTCTACGATGCCAACCCCGAGAGTGTTCCCCGTTTTGTCGAGGGCGAGGAAGTCTAGCCCTAACCAAACCTCGGCCGGCGAATAGACGTGGGCTGCAATCAACCCGTCAGTTTGTAGAGCGAGGGCGATAGAATCGCCGTATTCGCTTTGAAGAGTTAACTCAGCTCCCCTCGAAATCCTACCCGAGGTAAGGCTAAGCTCACAATTGGGTCCGAGAGAGCAGGCTAGAATACTCAAGACACTGGGCGCGCTCGGCAGATAGAGAAATTCCTTAGTCAGGAGCCTCAGAAGTTCCTGACGCTGAACTCTGGGAGTTGACCACAGGCCCCATCCATGGAGAAGGAAGTCGTGCTCGAAGGAGTCTGGGTTGAGGGCGTCGTCGCATACGCCCAAGCTGAGAAGTTTAGCGCGATAGCGCTTGAGCCAGACCAGTCCCAGGATGACTCCGATCAGGCCCAGCCAGAAAGGCCAGGTCGAAGACGTTTCTCCTTCCGGGACCAGGCGGTCGGCTTCAGCTAAAGCGGCTTTCAGGTCGACCTTCTGGTTGCTTGCTAACATATCAGCCTCGACTGCCTGAAAGGCTTCCACCCAGCGGCGAGCATTCTGCTGAGTCTGGCGAAACTGAGTCCGGGTCGGCGCGTTTCTCAAGAAATTGGCCTCTCTCCAGTGGTCCTCGATGGCTGCCACTGCCACCTCGATTTGCTCCGAGGCAGGATGGCCTTTTTCCAACGCGCTCAGGTAGAATCGCCAAGCCAGGTTGAGGTGCTGCTCTCGGCGGCACAAGTCACCTAATGCTCGATAAAGTTCCGGCCCTTCGAGACCCCCAAAACGAAGCATCCCGGTTACGCCTTGAAAAGCATCCTCAAAGCTATCCTTGATTCGCGGCTCGAACTCCTCGGTGAAGCTCATCCGACCATGGTAGACCTCCATCACCGAGTGTCCAGACCAGCTCAGAAAGTTGTGCCGACTCCAAAGGGTGGTGTCTTTCTGAGTGGCGGCCAGGTAACGGATCAAGTCGATCTGATAGCGTTCCCGACCGAAGTGGGCCTCAGGGTTGAGATTGATCGCCTTTTCAAGTTCGGCGATGGCGGTCTTGAAGCGGCCTGCGTGGGCCAGAACGGTGCCCAGGTTGGCGTGATAGCGATACTGATGTTCGGGGTCGGGCTCGACGGCCAGTCGCTCCGCTTTAGAGGCGAGGACAGTGAGGGCTTCGTCACGCCGACCTAGTCGCTCCAGGGCCACAGCCAGGTCATCAAACTCGTTGAGAGTCAGCTGCTTCAACTTCGCGAGCGACGATCTCACTCCCGAAAAGAGGAGCCTCTATCGGCGGGAAATGGTCCGGCTCATCGAGATCCATCAAGTGGCCGAAGTCGACCTGGCAAGACTCTATAGGCTAGTGAAGTCGGGTGAGCAGGGCGACGGTGAGAGTCTCGATGTGCTGTTGCGGGAGACGCAGGCTCGGGTGAGGGCCCTCGAGGTGCCCAGGAGTTATCTAGAGGCCCACCTCTGTGAAGCGGAGGCGCTCATCCACCATCAGAGAATGTTGAAGGCGTTAAACGAGGGGCCCTCAAGCCTTCCCAGCGCTCTAGAGTCCTACAAGAAAGGCAAAGGCCTTCGTCTGAGGGCTCTCAAGAGCTATCAGTAATGTGGCGTCTTGTAACCGACTACCGGCTAACAATGGCCAAGTTCTGGATCGAGCTAGAAACCAGCGATAGGCTGGTGCTTCGCCATCAGTTGGGTCAAGAAGTCGAAGGGCTCAGCCACTTGTGGCGACTGGAAGGGGAGCTTCGGAGCATTTCGGTTCCGGCTCGATTCGGGGAGCATCACCGACAGCTTCTCAAGAGCCTACTCGGTTACCAACAAGCGAGCCACGGCGACCGGTCGGCCTACGCGCGAGCGCGTCGCCTGCGACTAGACCTGGCCAAGTTTTATGACTTGAGGCAACGCCTCCCCGGCTTGGACCTCTGGGCGCGTCCCCGTTAGCCTTCCCGTTCTACCGAAGCAGGGGACTTGTCCAGGCAGAAGCCTTTGAAGCAGGCATGCTTGAGCCTATCGTTGCTGCTCCAACCGAGGAATTGCACCTCCACTACCAGGCGTGGCTCAACCCAGAGTGCGCTGGAGCGAGGGGTTGAGAATGGGCACTCGTCGAGGGGGAGCTCGGGTAAAATCTCCAATAGAATCTGGCAACTCGAAGGTTGAAACCCGAGCTCCACCTGTCCCGCATAAACCAAGTCATCAGCATCGTAGTAACCCACTAGAAGGGAGCGAAACGAGCCGTCCGAGTTGCGCCGCCACCCGCCTACCACGAACTCCTGTCGACACCAGTTCTTAAGCTTCAACCAGTCTGGATGGCGCTCGCCCAGCCGGTAAGGGCTGTCGAGGCGCTTAGCCACCAGGCCTTCCAGCCCCTCACGGCGGGTGGCTGCCAAGAGCAAAGTGGGATCGGTCGAGAGGTCGTTGGCCGGGGTCAACCAGTGTGAGCCGTTCAGGTCAAGCTGCTCCAGGAGTTGTCGTCTTTCTCGGTAAGAGCAAGAGACTACCCAGTCGTTCTGGCAATAAAGAAGGTCAAAAATCTGGTAACTGACGGGCACCCGCCGACCTCGAGGGGCCCACCGAGGCGAAAGAAAGCCAGCCCTCAAACGCATCCTCTCAAAGTCTTGCCGGCCCTGTTCGTCGTAGGCGACCAGCTCTCCGTCGAGGATGGTGGGACCTGGCAGGGCCGACTGGAGGGCTTGGAGTTCGGGGTAGTAGGCGGTCATATCCGGCAGGTTTCGGCTCTGCACCAGAACTCGGTCAGGGCCGACCAGAACCAGGGCCCGGAAACCGTCGTATTTGACTTCGTAGGCCCACTCATCAGAGTCTGGCGGGGTCCGGGCTGACCACGGTAACATCGGTTCGACCCGGTCAGGAAAAGTCACTCTGTTCGGTTCTGTTTGACCTTGGAGCCCCCTTCAAAGCTAGGTGGCCGAGTTCCGTTCCAGGTGGTCAAAGCCTGCGAGGTGCCCAAAAGATATCAGTCTGCGCACCTGTGGGAAGCCGAGGCGATTCATCACCACTGGGTCAGTCTTAACGCGCTGCGAGAACAGGTGGCGGCGGCGCCTCAAGAGAGGGCCATTCGAGAAGCGAGTCTCAAGCGGGCCCTATCCTCTTACCTTAAAGGCAAGAGACTCCGCCAGAAGGCCCGCTCGAGATTCTAGCTTTTCAGGACCCTTTCACGAGACTGTGACAATCTGCCCGGGTGAGTGCCATCATTCCTTCCGGGTCTCAAGCCCGGACCTGTCGTCTGCCCGCAACCTGGAGAACGTCTCAATCCAACCCCCCACGGGATCAGGTCGTGATTTCGGCCAGTCGAGAGCCTGAGGCCCTCTCGGTGCGGGAAAACGAGTGGCAGGTGGTCGATGAGGCCCACGACTACCTGGTGGCCACGGCCGGCTGCGGAGCCATCAAAATCTTCGTGGAGACTGAGGGCTCGGACTATTCCATTGTATTCCATAGTAACGGCAACCTTGACTCGCGAGAGAGGACAGGACCAGCCATCGGCCGCTATATTCTCCAGCAGAGCGAACTCCCCAAAGCGGTGAACGTTCTTTGCTTGCAGCCCTACGATATCAGCTCCGATGTGATGGATTCGGTGAACGAGATCACGTCTATGGTGCACCAGGAAGGCATCCCCACCGACGTCCAGGCTGTTAGTCTTAAGAACATCGAGGGAGAGCCCTACAGTCAGTTCGTTCATCTCAACCTGCGGGGAACGGCAGACGAGATTCTCGAGCGCTATGGAGACCTCAGGCTCCAAGGCCCAAAGCTTAGCTCCGAAGAGCGAAACAAGAAGATCGCCCTCTTTCAAAGCTTACCCCGCGAAGTGAGGACTCGCGAGTTTATCCGGGATTGGGCCACCCTCTCACTGGAAGAAGCCAGCCAAGTGGCCGAGGCCAACAGCCAGCGAACTTTCTGGGACTATCTGTTTAGCAGCTAGAGGTACGAACGACTGTGGCGGCCTTGCGCGAGACAGCTCGCCAACTCGATCTCGATCTTCGAGGGGCCTCCGCGGCGGTGCAGGGCTTCGGGAACGTGGCCAAACAGGAATTGCTGGAACTCCCGGTTGACGTACTGGCCCCCTCGGCCATCGAGAACCAGATTACTGAAGCCAACGCCGCCAAGGTCCAGGCCAAAATTGTGGTGGAGGGAGCCAACGGCCCCACCACTCCTGAGGCCGACGCGATCCTCGAACAGGCGGGTAAGGTCGTGGTCCCCGACATCCTGGCCAATGCCGGCGGTGTGACCGTTTCCTACTTCGAATGGGTTCAGAACAAGAGCGGCGACCGCTGGACGGCAGACGAGGTGGGCCAAAAGCTAGAGGCGATTATGGCCCAAAGCACCCAGGATGTCTTCTCGACCAGTCAGGAACACGGAGTCAGTCTGAGGGAGGCGGCCTTGATTCTTGGCACCCAGAGGCTAGCCGACAGTATCAGGGCTCGCGGAACTCAGGGCTAGAGTCGACACCATCTGCTCGGCCGCTCCGTGGTAGGGGGCGTAGAGAGAGAGAAGGCGGGCTCGGACCCGTTCGAGTTGGTCATCTCGCCTGATCAGCTCGTCGATCAGAGAGGCCACCGGGTCGACTTCGATAACCTCGATCAGTTCGGGAATGAGCGGCTCGCCGGCTAACTGATTGGGTTGGGCCAAAAGCTCGATGGTGTCGCGCATTCGAAGCAGCAGACGAGACTTCAGGGCCGTCCCACCAGGGACCCAGTCGAGCAAGCCGATCAGGCCGATGTAGGGCAGGTCTTGAGGCCGATTCAAAGGGAGGATGGAAAGCACCGGAACCCCAAGACTGCCGGCCTCGGCTGTTTTGGTGCCTGGGATCGACACGGCCAGGCGAGCCCGGGCCAGCTGGGCTAAAGACCGCTCCCTGAAGATGCGCATCTTCACTCCCTGGGCGCTGGTGAGAACCGTTCCGTCCATCTGGCCGGGCGAGCCGCCCACGGCTGGGTCGACCGGCCAACTCGAACGGAGAGAGGTGGTCAGGTAGGGGGAGAGATGAAGCTGGAATCGGTAGCGCTCGTCCCACTCCCGAAGCCGTTCGGCTACACCCAGAAAGAAGGGGACCAAAGAGGCTGCCTCCTTATCTCGAGAACCCGGCAAAAAGGAGATGAGATAAGGTTCTGTGGGCTGGGGCCCGCCAACCTTCTGGGCCACGCTGTCGACCACCAGGTCTCCCACAATCTTGATTTTTGAGGGGGCAACCCGGCGGCGAAGAAGCCGCTCGGCCCCTTGGGAGTCCTTGGCAAAGTAGCCGACGAGGGCCGAGTCCCACCAGGGGCGAGCCCAAAGGTAGGCATAACTGCGAAGCTTCCAGCGCCAGGAGAGAAAAGCGGTGTACATCAGGTCACCGCCCAGGTGAAGAAGGGGACAACCGCGATATCGAGCGCCTTCTCGCAATAAAAACGAGAAGAAATCTGATACGGGAACGACCCGCTCGACTCCGGCTAGACGGCTGGCTACCGAGGCTTCAGAACCCGTGGCGAAAGTGCAGGGCAACAGGATGACGACCACGGGGGAGTCG
>CAYRFU010000072.1:17499-22893 GCA_964423525.1 uncultured Burkholderiales bacterium
CCCGCCAAACCGCCAGCACGGGGGCCAGCCAGCCGGAGATCTCCCCGGGGCTATTGGCCGTCACTAACAGAGGCTTCAGCGGGAAACCCCCGCTAGCAGTTCTTCTAACCGGGTGGTGGAGCGACCAGGCAAAATGGGGGCGATCACGACACGACCGCCGTGCCTTTCGACGACGGGAGTCTCGGGCAGATCCTCGGGCCGGTAGTCGCCACCTTTAACGTGAACATCGGGACGGAGTTGCTCGAGAAGCTCTACCGGCGTGTCCTGCTCGAAAATGGTCACGTAGTCGACGCAGGCTAGTCCGGCTAGAAGCTCGGCTCGGTCGTCTTGATGGACCAAAGGGCGCTTCGGCCCTTTTAGCCGGGTCACGCTGTGGTCGGAGTTGACCCCCACCACCAGGAGGTCGGCCTCGGAACGAGCCCGTTCCAGGGTGTGCAGATGGCCCACGTGAAGCAGGTCAAAACAGCCGTTCGTAAAGGCGACTTTCAGGCCCGTGGCGCGGACGCTTTCCACGGTTTTCAAAAGGTCGGCTACGGCGAGGACGCTCATGACGACTGCTCGATGGAGGCCATGATCTCTGGGACGGTAGGGGTAGCCGTTCCGACCTTTCGCACCACCACGGCGGCGGCGTGACTGGCCACGGCCACCGCTTCCTCCCATTGAGCCCCGACCGATAGGCACAGACCAAGCAAGGTGAGCACCGTGTCGCCGGCTCCGCTCACGTCATAGACCTGCGAAGCCAGGGCCGGATAGGTGAAAGAAGGTGAGTTGCCTCGGAACAGGGTCATGCCTCGCTCCCCTCGGGTGACCAGAACGGCCTGACCCTGGGAACGCTCGAGTAACCTCTGGCCGACCTGTTCCACTTCCTCGTCGCTTTTGGTCGCAAGACCGCTCACGTTGGAGGCCTCCAGGGCGTTCAACGTGATCAGACGAAGGCCCCGAAAATGGTCGAAGTTGACTGGCTTGGGGCCGGCAATGGTCGGTTTGGCTGCCAGTCGAGTCAGCAGCTGGTCGGCCTGTGGGCTGCGGAACAGGCCTTTGTCATAGTCTGAGAGGAGAATTCCGTCATATTGTTCGAGATGGTCGTCGCACCAGCTTAGGGCCTGGCTCATCAGCTCGGTCGAAAAAGGAGCCCGGCGCTCGAAGTCGGCCCGAACGACCTGTTGGGAGTGGGCGATGATTCTCGTCTTTAAGGTGGTGGGCCGACCGTCGTCGCCGGTGAGAATGCCGGCCACGTCGACCCCTTCCTCGGCGAGCATGGTCTTGAGCCGCTGACCCGAATCATCGTCGCCCACCATTCCCAAGAGTCCAACCTTGGCTCCCAGGGCGCGCAGGTTGCTAACCACATTGGCTGCGCCCCCAGGTGTGTAAGAGTAGCGGTGGACATCGACTACCGGGACGGGTGCCTCGGGACTGATTCGCGTGACGGCTCCCCAAACCCAGTGGTCTAGCATGAGGTCTCCAACCACCAGCAACTTGAGTCGGGAAAATTCCTCCAGGATAGCCCTGGCTCGGCTAGCTAGCATCTAGTTCCTCGATGAGAGCGCCCGCTATCAGGGGAATCATGATTTCGTGGTGGCCCGTGATGGAGTAGCCCTCTCCTCCTAGTTCACGAGCCCGGGAAACCGGGTTGTTATTGGAGCGATAGTGTTGAATGAAATCCAGGTTGACCCCCAGGAAACCCTCTACTTGGTGTCCGTGGTTGCGGGCGATGTTAAAGGCTTTCTCGATGGTGACCGGGAGCTGAACTGCTGAACCGATATTGAGGGCTACTGAGCCCGGGGAGAGCGTCGAGACGACCCCGCACAGCAGGCGAAAGTCGTTGAAGGTGGCCAGTCCCGTGGCGGCCCCATCGGCCTGGGGATGAGTATGGTGGATGTCAGCGCCATAGGCGATATGGATGGTGATAGGGATGCCTCGACGCCAAGCTTGCCACAAAAGGGAGTCTTTCTTCTTGGGCAAGTCTCGCTGCTCGATCAATTCCCCTAGAGCCTGGCCGAGTCCGCAATCTTGACTGCGGGCCCGCTCAGCAGCCGCGTGGAGAAACTCACCCGTTTCAGCCACCATGCCAAATCGGCCCGTCTTGATCCCGGCAGCTACATCCTCTGAGGTCTCGCCGCCCAGGGCCAATTCGACGTCGTGGACACTGCCGGCTCCGTTGAAGGCCAGGGCTGAAATGGCCCGTCGCTCCATCAGGTCGATCAAGGTAGGGGAGAGACCGACTTTGATGACGTGAGCTCCCATCGTGATCAAGACCGTCTTTTGCGTGCGCACGGCCTGAGCCCACCACTCGACAATCCGCTTAAGGCTCTTGGCGGCCAGAATATCGGGAAGGCGCCCCAGGAAATCGCGCAGGCTACCTCCCTGGTGAACCTGAGCGAAGTCACTCCGCTTGACTTTGTTGGGCCGCTGCTCGAGGGGGTAAGTGGTGGATTGAGCGAAATCGAGAGGCTTAAACGGATACTCCATGGCTTGCCATGCCTTCCAAGATTTCTTTGAGCTGCTTGGAGGTCTCCGACCAACTGAACTGACCAGCTCGCTCGGGACCCTCCTCACCGTTGGGCTTCTCGAGTGCTTCCATAATGGCGCGGGCGATATCGACGGGATCATCTGGGTTAAACCAGTAGGGAACCTCTCCTCCTACCTCGGGCAGGGAGGCGGCCCTAGCGGCGGCGATGGGAGCCCCACATCCCATCGCTTCCAGGACCGGGAGGCCGAAACCCTCATAGAAAGACGGCATCACGAAGACCGAACAACGACGATACAGTTCGGCCAGCGTGGTGTCGGTGATCCCTTCCAGCCAGATCAGCTTGTCAGCCAGCCGTTTGGTTTGCTCTTGCAGCGACGAACTTTTGCCCCGAATTCGGTCAACCAGGGTAGGGCCCGCCGGTCGGTTGCACACCAATACCATTTTGCAGTCCACCTGACCCTCTAATAGGACGAAGGCCTCTAGCAAGCCCTCGAGGTTTTTGCGAGGCTCCGGATTGCCGACGAACAGAATGTAATTACCGGGTCCGACGTTCTCGACGAAGAAGGCGTCTTGGAACTCATCGCGGTGAGGGTGAAAAACCGGGTCCACTCCCAAGGGAATCACATCGATCCTGGCCAGATCGTAGTTGAGGTGGCGGTGAAGCTCCACTCGGGAAAAGTTGGAGGTGGTGACGATGCGATCGGCTGCCTCGGCGGCCCCTCGGATCCGTTCCTGATCCTGCTCGATATGTCGCTCTGGGTGGTAATCGGTAAAGGGAGCCACGTCGTAGATGGTGACCAGAGCCGGGCATTCGCATTCCCAGTCGACCCGGTTCCAGGGGAACCAGCATACGCTCAGGGGCGGCGCCTCTTTGGCCAGTGAGGTCTCCCACCCATCCTTGGCATACTCTTCGAGCTCGCTCAGATGACGCTTGTCGCGGGTCAACAACACAACCTGGTGCTCGAGGTCGCTCTTCCACTGTTTCAGGATGCTGCGAATACAGCGCCCCATCCCGCGCTTATCTCGAACCAGGAAGGTGGCGTCGACGCCTATCACTAGCCGGTCGCCCATAGGGCGGAGCGTTTCCCGGTCTTGCTAGAGATTCCTGGTTGCGCCGTAGGTCACCGTCATCACTACGATCAGCCCCACCAGGAGGCCTAACGACAGGAGGGCGAGCACCACAAAAGGGGCGGGATGACGGTAGCTTCCTAAGGTCGAGTGACTAGCCGCCACCGACAGCTCAAGATGGCCCGCGATCTGAAACCCACTCATCTGATCATCACGGTCGAGCAGGATGCGACCGGCATCGGCCGGGACCTGGTCGAAGGAAGGGTCGACCGCCAACCAGGCTTGATCCACATAGGCTTCAACCCAGACATGATGATTCATGGTTTGCAACTCGTCCCCGGCGTAGACCAATCCGCTCAACGGTCGAGCCGGAATTCCAGAGGCCCGCAAGAGGCTGATGAGCAAGAGTGAGTGCTCGGTGCAGTCCCCGGCCATATTCTCCAGCACTCCTTCGGTGGTGGAGGCATTTTGGCTGTAGGCCTTGTCGAGGACTCGGTAGACGTAGCGGTTGAGAAGTTCTACCTTCTCCCTATCCGTTTTTCCGTCCAGCTCCAGAAGGTCGAGAAGAGACCGGAGTTGGGGTAGGTCTGTCTGGACGGTCGGGGTGGCTTTGAGATAATCGGACCCAGCGGTTTGGGAGGTGGTGGCCCCAGCCTCCAGGGTGAGGTAGGCGCTCCCTGTTGGCAAATAGACCACCTGCTGGAATCCGGCTTCAGGGAAACGGTAGTCGCCAAGATTTTGGGCTAGCAACTCCACTCTGGTGATGTCCTGGCCGAGGCGGCGGTCCAACTGAACTCCTGAGGAGGTGAGGATTTCGACTTTCTCTGCCTCCATCTTCAAAGCTTGCTCTTTAGGCTCGCGCACGATGGTCATCAAGCCTCCCACGTCGATGCTGAGCGGCAGGCCGAGACGGTCCAGGACCCCGGTGGCCCGCAAGCCGTCACTCACCATCTCGACCTCGAAAGTGTCGACCTTAACTCCGCTAAGGAGGCGCTGCCCCCGGTTGATCAGGGTATAGGTGGTGGGAACGTTGATGTCGTCTTTGTCCCATTCGGCCTCATAAAGGGTCAACTGTTCCCCTAGGGAGGCCGTCCTCAGCCACTGCGCCAATCGTTGGTAGCCGAGCAGATCTTCTTCTACCTCGGGAACGATGCGACTGGCCCGGCTGCTGGGTGTCTCGGTGACGATCTCAAAGCCCTGATGGGCGCTTTGACCGCTCCACACCAGATTCTCCCCGTCTCCGTCTTCACTTTTCCGAAAAGACGTTAGCGACCCGTCCTCGAGTGAGAAATAGAGTAGCGACTCGGTTCGGACGTAGGTCGCTTGGCCCGCGAACATGGCGTCCATCAGGTCGCCGTTGTGAATTTTGAGTTGGCGACCGTCGGCCGAGACTTCAGCCTGGCTGGTCAGGTAGCCGATTTTCTCACCCTTCATGTAGACGGAAAAGGCCAGGTCGTGTTCATAATCGTGGGCAAATTCGACCAGCGGCTGGCCCCACCCGGTCACCGTCAAGACCAGAACCAGCCCAGCGAGTCTCATCAAGGACGTTGCACTAGTCATCCAAAAGCTCCTGTACGGCGGCCAGGACAAGGCTGGCTTCCACTTTGCGGTAGCAGCGAAAGTCGGGACAGGTGGCTTTGAGGCAGCCGGGTCGACAGCCCCGGTTTTGGGGGCGGATAATGCGATGCTCCACTCCCAAAGGGGCCCACCTCTTGGGGAAGTCTTCATCAAGGGCGTAGATCCCTACCACTGGCGTGCCCACGGCAGCGGCCAGGTGCATGGGCCCTGAGTCGGGACACACCACCAGCTCGCAACGGCTAGCTACAGCGGCCAGAGTGTCGAGGTCGGTCTTGCCG
>CAYRFU010000073.1:0-22842 GCA_964423525.1 uncultured Burkholderiales bacterium
GAGGGGCCGCTCACCAGCGAGACGCTGCCGGCTGAGGAGCTGTCATTGATTTGAACACCGTTGGCTGCGACAACGGTGAGAGTCTGGCCGACCAGGGTTTGATAACTGTCGTCAACGGCGGTGGGAGGAGTCCCGACGGGCTGACTCTGGCCCAGAGTCACGACCACTTGAGTTAAGGTGCCCGCGGCCACTACCAGCTCTTGGCTAGTGGTGGCAATTTCTAGACCGTCCCCGTCGAGGGCTTGAACGCGCAAGTTGTAGCTTCCTGGAAAGACGGAGCTCAAGACGGCTGTGGCGGTGGCCTGGCCCGGCTCGAAACTGACGGTGGTGGTCCGCAAACTGACGCTGGTATTGAGCGCCAGCAGGTCGATGCGGACAGCCTGAGCCGTTGCTAGAGCCTGGGCCTGAAGGTTGGGCCGGTTGACCGTGACTCGTAGGACTTGGCCGCCGAGAACGGCTTGTTCGGCCTGGCCATCGGGCGCCGAATCGCCTCCGCCGCAAGCCAAGAGCAAGGTGAGACAGAGAGTCAAGAGTAAGCTGGGGTTTCTCATCTCGCCCCAATTGATGCTCGGCCGGAATTCCCCTCTTGCTGCCGGTGTTTGAGCTGGCCCTCAGAGCCGGTCTTTCAACATCAGGAAGGGCTTTTCTATGGTGTAGTGGAGTAGCAGCGCCGCTCCACACGAAACCAGGCAAAAGAGGCCTAGATAGACCACGAAGAAACTCGTCGAGGGGACAAAGTGGCTGGGGGGGTACCTTTCCACACCGTCCAAAGCCAGTCTCTCACGACGTGCATGAAGAGCATGTGCACCAGGTAGAGGGGGTAGGCGAGGCGGCAGAAGAAAAAGAGGAACCCGCTATTGAAAAGACCCGCCAGAGGGGGCTTGTCGGGCAAGATCAAACCCAGCATCACTAGTCCGAAGCCCAGGGCTAGCCCGGTAGGCGTGAGCACAACGGTGAGCACCGTCAGGCGCTTGACCAGGATGGTCGTAGAAAGCAGAATAAGGCTGATAACAGCGCCCGACCAAAAGATTCTCTTCTGCACCGCAGGCGACTGCAGCGAGGCAACCCCCAGCGACCAGAAGGCCACCACGAAATTCGGTGGGAAGTAGTCTTGCAGGTAGAGCAGGTGATAGGTCAATCGCCAACCCCATTGCTGCTCTGAGACTGGGTAGAATGGGAGCAGCCCGAAGGCCACCACGAGCAGAGTGGCATAGTAGGCTGGAAAAATCCTCAGGACTCTCTTGCTGAGGTAGCGACGAAGACGCTGACTCCAACTGGTCTGGTCGCTAGCCCAGCGCCGCAACAGGAGGTAGGCGATCAAAAAGCCGCTCAAGACGAAGAAGAGATCGACTCCCGCCCAGCCGTTGAGGAAGATGATGATAGCGTCCCAACTGCCGAGCGGGAAGATGGGGGAGTACTCCGTGTCGAAACCCATGGCTCGAGCGGCGTGACGCCCCAGCACTAAAAGAATCGCGATTCCCCGCAAGCCGTCCAGCGAGGTGATGGCTCCAGGCACCCGCTCAAAGCGGAGATAGGCTCGGAGACGAGCCCCAATCGGAGTGTTTTCACTCGACGACGTTGGCGATCTCCTGGTCAACAGGGTCTTGGGATTCTTGACTTCCTTCTACTCCGAGACGCTCTCGAGTCTCTTTCTTGCGGACTTTCCAGATGTAGCCGTCGACGATGTAGTGGTGGAAATTGATGCCCTGGTAGGCCACCACCATCCAACCCCCCTGCTCGGAAATTAAGTTGGGTAGGTAGCGAGAGGCCACATCTTGGGCCAGAAAGTCCACGCAAGCATAGAATAAACCGGTGATGGCCAGGCACACGGCAAAGTAAAGCCACAGAAATTTCTTTTGACTGATGAAGCTGATAAATTTGTGGTCGGGGCTGATCCCGTTCTTGAAGCGGTTGTTGTTGTAGAGCCAGACGATCAAAATGTATTGGGCATTGTGCCAGACGTTGATGACCAACCAGCCCAGGGTGATCTGAATGTCGCCGAGCCACCAGTAGCCGGTCAGAAAAATGAGGATGTGGGAGATCATGTAGGCGGTTCGAGTGAGCGCCATGGTGCCGGCCAAGTAGTGAATCACCAGTCGACCAAGCCACAAAGCCAGTCCCCCGAAAGCGACCAGGCCCGAGACCCACAAGAGCCAGTCCGGAACAGGGATGGCCCAAAACTTGGATCCCAAAAAGAGTTCGTTAGGATGCGTGTTATGATAGTGGGACCGGTAAAGGATGCCCCACAAAGGCACTCCGTAGATGATAATCTGGTCGAGGATTTCGTCTAGCTTGGTGGAGGGCGGACCTTTGCGACCGTAGATTCTCGAGATACCATAGCTCTGGCGGGTGTAATGGAACCATTGCCAGTAAAGGTAGATGGTCGAGATGATGGTCCGCCCGCCCGACAGGACCATGGCCACGATGATGGCGATCATCACCAGCCAGGGCAGTCCTAACACGAAAAACTTAATGCTCTTTAAAACTGTCTCGGTCGAAGCAAAGCCGGGTGTAGGTAGCCACGACGTGATGGCTTCCCAAGAGCCAGAGGTCGGCCATTAAGACCGTGGCGAAATGGTCGGGATTACCCCAGGGGGAGACGGCTACGCCAGCTGCGATGGCCAAAAGGCACAACCTAACACTAGTGCCCCATCGAACGGCAGGCTCCGCATGTAGTGAACCGGCTGGGGGATGATAGCCCTCATCTTAGCTTACTTCTGAGCCGACCGACGATCGCCTCCCGAAAATCTGGTCACTGTCCTTTGAAGAAGCGTTCCAAAGTGGCTTGCTCGCTAGCTGAGAGGAGTTAACGAAGTGTTGCTATTTTGTGTCAGGGTTCGACGACCTGATCGGTAGGCTATTGTAACATTTTACCCCCCATGGTTAAAACAATCCTCGAAACGTCGACCTTAAGTTGGGCTTACAAACTCACTCACGAAGGAGACAACCCACGCTCCCCAGCTAGGCTAGGTCAGCATACTAAAGGCTTTTTGCCAACCCGTATCGGGTTGACCAGCCCAAATCTTCTCGGGACTATAATCACTCTGGATGGCGGCCGAATCGGCGGCCGCTTCGCTCCAACCCGTGCGCGGGACGGGACCCATCAAGCTGTTCATATTGGCGGTGAACTTTGAGATGGTTCCGCTGACTACCCCGAGGCCGGCCACAGCGGCGATGCCAACCAGGGGGGCGCTGGCTAGGAGGGCGACACCGGCCCCCACACTTGCCAGAACGGCAGGATTGGTGAAAGCTCGGCCGACCGACTGGAGAATTCTCCCCGGCGTGGTGGTGGCCGCATCATCGAAAGCCCGAGCCGGCGAGGTGAAAACGTCGTTGATGACATCGCCAGGCCCACCGCTGCTTTGAGGCCGCTCGGTCTCCAGCGTGAAGGTGTGGCGCAGATTCTTGATGGTTCTTTGAGCTTGGTTGGCCACGAACGATGCGATACTCATGAAGATCTCCTTGCGGATCAGTCTAGCTTGAGACCGTTAAAGGGTCGTTAAAGTCTCCAACAAATCGTGCAGAACCGGACCGAGTCGCCCCGGCTCACAGAAACGGGCTTCGGGTCGAGCAGCCATCCTGTCACGAAAAATCGGGTCCTCACTGGTCACGATGGGAATGACCGGTCTACCCTCGGTCTCAAACAGCATCGTGTCGCTGTCGGGGTCGTCTCCAGCCACGATGATGGTCGTGACTGAAGGATAGCGTGTCAACAGCTCGGAGAGCGGTGTCGTCTTGTCGACGCCGGGCGGAACCAGGCTCAGAATCGTTCGTCCGCCTGAGAAGGGTCCGACCTCCGCCAGCGCACTGGGGACTTGCTTGGCCGCACCGGAGAGAACCTGGCTTGCCTCGCAGACATCGTCTTGAGCCTGACTGGTGGCGAAGAAGCAGGGGTAGTCGGGAAACCAGTGGAGTTCGAGGTCTTGGCCCGGCTTCTGGTAGATCCTCATTCCTGTCATCGGCGCTGGCGCTTCCCGTTGAAACTCGTAGCCGGTGTTGTGGAAAGCCTCTTCGAGAGCGCCGATGGCTTCGGTCACCTTCCAGCCGATCTGATTCTCCCAGCTGGGGTCGGCCTGAGGGAGGCTTTTGAGAAACTGGTCGGCCGGTTGGCGTTGGTCATTGAGATAGCGACGTTGACCGGAGTTGACCACCAGGACATCCAGGGGGGCCGGTCCGATAAAGTCGGCTAATCGGGCCGTCGACTCGGGACCACGGAAGGTCGACAGACAGCTGACCACCTCGTCCTGATGGTCGAGCAGCACCTCACGAGTTTGCTCTAAGCCTTCCAGGTCAGGCCCCTGGTTAAAGCGCTCCCAACCTATCAAAGTTTGATCGATATCGCTGTAAAAGAGAACGGTCGGTCTGGCTGGAATCCGCACACCACCACGATAACGCGAGATTCTGAAAACAGGCTTACAGAAAGGGAGAGTTTCTCGACCTCGGGAAATGAGAGCATATGTGCAGCCAGAATCATCAAGACATCCCCATTCGTTCCCTCCTCGTCGCTTCTCAAGACCGATGGAAGGCGATCTGCCTCGACTTTGCCTTGGAGTCCGAGGGGGGTGAGGCTGAAGAAGCTCTTGATCGACTCGATGAGGCGATCACGGCTCACCTGGAAAAAGCCCGCGCCGGCAAGACAAAGCTGTTTCGGTCGGCGGCCCAGTCTTGGTGGGACCTCTATTTCCAGGCCGCTGAAGCTCGTTTGTTGGCCACCGGGCCGGGCCACGGCCACGTCGAAAACCGCCCTCTGGTCGCTACCCTTGAGCTGACTCCTCAGCCGTAAGAGGGTCGTCACCCGCCTCTTGCAGGCCGGCGTCGTGAAAGAGACCCATCAAAGCCGGAACCACCGTCGGCGTTAACACCGTCGAAAAGGTCAAACCGCCTACTAGAACCACTCCCAGGCCCTGATACAGTTCGGCTCCTTCTCCCGGGATGAGGGCCAGGGGCAGCATCCCGAGCACTGAGGTCGAAGCCGACATCAGAATGGGTCGCAATCGGTCCCGAGTGGCGGTGGCTAAAGAGGCGTGGAAGTCCAGGCCGTTCCGTTGCAGTTGGAGGGCTCGGTCCACCAGCAGAATAGCGTTGTTGACCACGATCCCGGTCAGGATCACAAACCCGATGGCCGTGATCATATCCAGACTAACCGAAAGGAAAGGCACAAAACGGCTCACCTGGATGGCCACCACCAGGCTCAGGACGGCACCGGTCAGGCCTAGAGGCACCGTCATCATAATCACCAGGGGATAGATGAAGGAACGGTAGAGAGCCATCAAGAGCAGATACGTGATCAAGAGTGAGAAGAGAAACACCGAGAGAAGCTGGGTGAGGGTGGCTGTCAGCTGGTCGGCGGTGCCGGAGATGTAGGCACGATATCCGCGAGGGAGCTGTTGACGCAAAGGGGCCAACACCTCCTTTTCTGCTCTTTCGACGGTGTCAGCCAGCGGGGCGGTCTTAGCGATATCGACGGTCAGGGTGATAGATCGCTCCAAATTCACGTGGTTGATCTTGTCGGGTCCCGTCGTCTCTACCACTTCGGCCACATCCTGAACCTGGACTTCCCCGTTAGGAGTGTAGAGAACCAGTTGACGCAGGTCGCTGGGTGTCTCGACGGCAACATCTTTCAGTTTGACCACTACGTCGAGAGTCTCTTTCCCGTCCACGTATTCTGAGGCAAATCGCCCTCCCAAAGCCGATTCGACATTGGCCGCTAACTCGGCCGCGCTGATTTCGACCTCGGCCAGCCGCTCGCGCTCAGGCATCACCCTCAACTCGGGAGCGCCAAAGACAAAATCGCCGCGGACCCCCACAATGCCGGGAATTTCTCGAAGCTGACCCTGGAGTTGGCCCTCGAGTTGAGTCAGTTGCTCCAGATCCGGTCCCACCAGTCGGAGTTCGAACTGCTTGCCGGGGTCGCTAAAGATCGGAAGTCGGATGGGAAACATGAAGCGAAAACCGGGAAAGGAGAACCCTACCGGCATCAGCTGGTTAAGGACCCGATCGAGATTGGGTCCGCTCACTTGGTCCTCCTCGAGTTTGACCCCGATTCCTCGAAAGCGGCCGAAGACTAGGAAGCTTCCTTCCACCAGGTCGATAGTGTCAAGGAATTGGCGGGGAGGGACGGTCAGTTCCTCGGCTTCGGGGATGCTGGTGCCGGGATACGGTTCCATCAGCCAGAAGATCAGGTTTCGGTTTCCCTGGGGAAGATAGTCGGCCGGTGGGAGCAGAAGGTAGGCGGCCGTCAAAAGGGCCAGACATCCTCCGAAGATGGTCCAACGCCGGCGGGAATACTCGGGTCCGATCGACCATTCGGCGGTGGCTTGCAGGAAGCGGATGAAGGCGTCCTGGAAAGTCTTGAACCAGCGGGCCAGGCGAGCCACCATCCCGGTCAGACCACCGGCCTCACATTGGAGTTCGGCCTCACCCCGGGTCAGCAGCAGACCGGAGAGCATGGGCACCAGGGTAATAGCGGCGAAAAGGGAGAGGGCCACGGCACTGGCCAAGGTCACTCCCAAAGCTCGAAAGACTCTCCCAGCTTCGCCCTCGACCAACACCAAGGGAGTGAACACGGCTACCGTGGTCAGGGTGGAGGCCAGTAGAGCCCCGCCCACCTCCTGAGTCCCGTCGATGGCGGCTCGGACGGGTGCTTGGCCCTTTTCAAGCTTGGTAAAGATGTTTTCAATCACGACAATGGCGTTGTCGATCACCATCCCTACGGCGAAGGCCAGCCCGGCCAGGGTCAGGATGTTGAGGGTCTGTCCGAAAAACCAGAGCAGTAGAAAGACTACCACCAGAGTGGTAGGGATGCTGATGGCGCACACCCCCACAGTGCGTAGCGAGCCCAGAAAGACGAGCAGCACAAAGGTGGCCAGAATTCCCCCTAGCAGCAAGTTCTGACGAACCAGGGACACCGACTGGTCGACGTAGTCACTCTCGTTGTAGGCGATGTTGATCCGAAGCTTCTCGCCTCGACCTTGGAGTCTTTTTTCGAGGTCGTCGAGGGTGGTGACCAGGCGGCGGGCCAGGTCCGGCACGTTGGCTCCCACCTGGCGAATGATGCCGATGGCGGCAGCCGGCTCGCCGTTGTAGAGAAAGAAGCTATCCCGGAATTGGCGTCCGATTCGAGTCTCTGCCACATCCCTTAAGAAGACCGTTCCGGCCTCATCGCGACGCAAAACGAAATCGTCAAAGGCTTCCGTCGTCTTGGCCCGGCTCCGGGTGCTGACTCGATATTCTCGGCGACCCGTGACCAGTGGGCCGCCTCGGGAATCGCGGTTGTTTTGGCGGAGCAAGTCACTCACCTGGGTGATGCTCAGATTGCGAGCCGCCAGGGCGGCTGGGTCAACCAGCACCTCGACCTCACGCTTTCGTCCTCCCACAATGATGAAGCTGCTCGTGCCTTTGACTCGACGCAGTTCTGGCACAACCACTTCCTCGACCAGGTCCCGGTAGTGGTCGGAGTCGGACTCAAACCCTTCCAACGGCGTCAGAGTCACCCACATCACGGCGTTGGCGCCGCCCCCGCCACTCGCGATCTGAACGTTGGACTCGCTCGCTTCTGGAGGTAAGGTGTTGGCCTGGTTCAACTTGTTGATCACCTCGATCAGCTTGCGCGAGAGGTTGACGCCCCAGTCGAATTCCATCGTGATGGAGCTGGCGCCCAGCTGGCTGGAGCTGGTCATTTCTTTGATCCCCTCGACCTCTTCCAGCACGTCCTCAAGCGGGCGAGTGATCAGGTCTTCGACTTCCGCTGGACCGGCCCCGGGGTAGCCGGTGCTGATGGTGATTTCGGGGGTATCGCCACCAGGCTGGAGTTCCATCGGTAACGAGAAAAGCGAAAGGAGTCCAAACAGGCTGAGCAAGCAAAAGAGGGCCAAAGTTCCGTGGCGCCAGCGGACGGCCAGCTCGATCACGTTTCGGTCTTCTCCTGGGGAAGAGCCACCTGACCACCATCGCGTAGACCCTGGGCCCCGCGCTTGACTACCTCCTGGCCAGCCTTGAGTTCTTGGCTTCGGATGGCCACCAGAGTGTCAGCTTCAGCCACCAGCTCGATCAAGTGGGATTGAGCTTTCTTTTCCTGGTCCACGGTGAAGATCTTCCATCCTTCTGGAGACTGGACCAGTGCGTCTCTCTCCACCACTAGATACGGTCGCTCGGTGGGTAGCTTGAGTTGGCCCTGAATACTCATTCCCGGAAGCAGCTGAGCGGGCTGAGGAAGGGAGACGCGAATCGTCTGACGTCGGCTGCGGTCCTCGGCGGCCCGGACTACGGCTTTCACTTCCCCTTCAGCTTGCCAACCTTCCACGGCGTTGGAGCGAAGATCGACTTTAAGGCCGGGTTCGACTTCCCCCAACAATCTCTCGGGCACCTGGAAGAAGATGTCCACCTCGGGGCTGGTCACGGTCAGCACGGCCGTCCCCACCTCGACCCGATCACCTGGCGAAATTTGACGTTGGCTGACCGTTCCGTTGACTTCGGTTTCGATCTCGGTGCGGCGCAGGTCGAGGTTGGCTCTATCAAACTGAGCGGTCAAAGCCGCCACCACGTTTCGCTGAGCCGCGATCTCTTCCGTTCGAGGGCCGCGTAGAGCTTCGGTCAAAGCGGCCTCGGCTTTGATTCTTTCGCTTCTGGCCCGGGCCAAGGCGGCCTCGGCGCGTAGCCCGTCTCGGCGATTTTCGGTCTTCTGGCTCTTGAGGACGTAGTCGGCCTTGAGGCGGTCCCCTCGAGTGGCGTCCAGGTCGGCCTGGGCCGTGATCAGTTCGCGTTCTGGCAAAGCGCCCTGGTCGACCAGCTCGCGAGTTCGCTTGAGGTTGTCTTGGGCTTCCCGCTCACGGGCTCGAGCTGCGAAGGCCTCGGCTTGCCTTTGAGAGAGCAGGGAGGGAGCCAACAGGCCGGTCGATTCCAGGTCACTTTGAGCTTCTCGCTCACGGGCTCGGGCGGCCTCGAGTTCGGCCTCACGTTGAGCTACGACCTCCGGCCTGGTTCCCTCCAACAGTTCGAGGAGTCGGCTCTCGGCCTCGGCCAGACGAGCTCGGGCGGCTGCCTCCTCGAGGAGTTGGTCGGAGCCTTCCAGAACAGCCACCGCCTGGCCGGCCTTGACAGCGTCACCTTCCTCCACCAATAAGCTAACCACCACCCCTTCGACTTGGCTTCGGACCACGGCTCGGGCTCGGGAGCGGACGTCTCCGGTCAGGTTGACGCGCGCGAAGAACTCCTCCTGACGCAGTTGGGTCATGACGACCGGCGTGGGCGGCGGTCCGAAACCTCCTCCTTGTTGGCCCGTTTTGAACCATTTGAGCCCCGCGATTGCGGCGCAAAGGACCAGCAGACCAGCCAAAAGTTTTCCCGCCGAAACGGTTTTCGTACCTTCAAGCGACATTACCGTTGCTTTGTATCACGCCCAGCACATTATGCCAAGCAAAATGCGAGCCTAATTTAGGCGACCAGTCGGTCTAGACAGAGGAGGGGCTGGTCCCGGAGGGAAGAGCTTCGGATGACTCGCCTTCTGCTTCTCCAAGCACGCGACCCAGATGATCCGATGTTGGAGCACGAGGTTTCGTGCTTCCAGCGAAAGCTTCCCAACCTAAGCCGCTACCAACTGGCCACCCACAACCTCGTCTTTGAAAGGCCACAGGACGGCCTATTGAACACGGTCGAGGCCGTCTTGGTAGGCGGCAGCGGAAAATATGGGGTCGTCGACAATAGAGAATCTTGGTTCCCACCGGCTCTGGATTTCTTGGGCGAGGTTCTGACGGCTGACCTACCCTTATTCTGTTCTTGTTGGGGCCATCAGGCGCTGGCTGTGGCCCTGGGGGGCGAGGTGATTCACGCGCCCGACCGCCGCGAAGTTGGCACTCTTCCCATCCATCTGACTGAGGACGGCCGGCAGGACCCTCTTTACTCCGGATTTCCCACCCCGTTTCAAGCCCAGCTCGGACATAACGACCAGGTCAGCCTGTTACCCGAGCAAGCCGTGTTGCTGGCCAGTAGCCAACTTTGCCCGGTTCAGTCGTATCGGCTTCGGAACAAGCCGGTCTACGCCACCCAATTCCATCCCGAATTAGACCGGTCTGAAAACCTCGACCGGGCCCGTTACTACTTTCGGGCCTACGGTCTCGAGGCTGAGGGGGTGGCCGCCCTGGAGGAGGGCTTCTTGGAGAGCCCTCAGGCTAGTGGTCTGGTGAGTCGTTTTCTTGCTCTTCACGACCTACAGCGGCCAGCTCCTCCCAAGACGATAGGTGACGGTGAGCGACGTAAGCGGCCAGGATGGGAAAGAGCACTCCCAGGCTGTTGAGGACTCCCATCATGGCTAACACCAGGGGGTGATTGGCAACGGCTGCTCCGAAGGCGACCACGAGCGCCATATAAACGAGACCCACCGAGAGTCCGAACGAGAGCGACATCGTCCAGACCACAGTCCAGTAACCCAACAACGGGAAGGCGTGGCCGGCCGTTCTTTCCCAACTCTCGTTGAGAGCCTCAATCGGACCTTTATCCTCCAACACTACCAGAGGAGCTTGGAGCGAGAATCGGACCGCGACCAGAAGACCCGGAATGACCAGCAGGAGAAGCCCGACGAACCCGGCCAGGTAGCTTGCGGCCATACTGAAGAGGAGCACGACGGTGTCTTGGCGTTGTTCGACCAGATTGTCGACGAAATCGCGTTCTACCGAGGCAGCCGAGGAGAAGCATTCTCCCAATTCCGGTATCAGCCCGGTGGTGTCAGAGACTGGAGCCGGAATTTGAGAAGCGACTGCGGCCACAGTTAGAGCGGAAAGACCTGCGATGAGGCCGGTTCGGACAGGAAGGTGGATCTGCATGGCCCACCACTACTACGGCGCCACTCTGAAAGGACCCTTAATGACGCTCCAGGACGTAGTCACCCACCATCATCCAGTCATCGCCCAGTTCGAGATCGATCTCGTCTGGTTGCTCTGGTTCGTCGTCGCGGGCGTCAAAGAGCTTGAGCCGGTCGAAGCCGCAGGCGACGGCGAGCTTCTTGCCGTCGTTCGAAAAGGCGATGCTGGAAACTCCTCCAATCAGGTCCTCGGCTGAGCTGAAATCGTAAGCGACGGTATAGCCGAGCTCGACCGACCAGCGGGTCATTCCGTTCTTGTTGCGGTCACCGACATAGAGTTCATTGCTCTCAGGAGCGAAGGCCATCGAGCTCCCCTCCAGTCGATGGCTACGGACCTTTTCCAGGCGGGTCAGGTCGACGGCTACGACCTGGTGTTTTAGGGCGCTTTCGGGGCGCCTCACGCCTTCTTCCCAGTAGGTAGTTAGGACAGCGACCATTCCCTGGTCAGAGACTCGAGTTTCAAAGCTGCCGAGCTCAGGGAATCGACGCAAAGCCTCACCACTCTCAAAATCGTAAAGGGTCAACTCTGCCGTCGTGCCGACGGCCAGCCGGGAACCGTCGGGCGAGAAGCCGAAGCCGGTGACGGCCCCTTCAACCGGCAGTCCCCTGGACAACGCCACTCCTCCGTCGGGCTCGATTTTCCACACCCTGACCAGTTCATCGCCGTCTCCGGTCAGAAGGTAGCTGCCGTCCTGTGAGAAGGCTAGCTGGCGGCAGAAGTTGGGCGCCGATCTGGCCGTTTGGGCCGGACCGTTGCGAAAGCACCAGCTGGCTTTTTCTTGGTGAAGGTCGAAAAGGGTGACCACGTTGTCAGAATCTCCTCCCGCTGCCCAGCGCCCACAGGGAGACATGGCCAGGCCAGAGTGCTGAGAATCTTTGCCCGTCTCGAGAGGAGTGACTGTTCCCTCGGGGTCCCAAACCGTCACTCCATCAACGATTCCACTAAGAATCACTTTGTCGTCGTTGGGGGACCAGGCGAGCTGATCGATAGGACCCGATACGACCGTGCTTTTGAGTTGTTGCTTTTGAGCTCGGGCCGAACCGAGCACGACTCTCTCCAAATCCATCGGTCAAAGTTTTCACAGCTGGCTGAAATCAGACTGAAAGCAGGGTGTGAGGCTCGAGAAGCCAACTAGCCGGGGAGGTACTGTTTCATGGATTTTCGAGCTGATGTTCCGATAGTCGCGGCCGCCCTGGCCGCATCCCTTGTGGCCGCTGACGGGGTCATCGAAAAAAGGGAGAAGGAGGTCGCTGTCCGGTTGGGTAGCGAGATCTTTGGAGGGTTCTCAGGTCTGACCTTCGAGACTCTCCTGCACGATATTACCGAGCTTCCGCCGGCCTTTGAGCTGGCCGCCACCCTGCGCCAATTTTTGGACGAAGACGGGGCTCAGGACGTGATGAGATATCTGGTGGCCATCGCTAACGCCGATGACCGGGTGGTCGAGGTGGAGCGTCAGGAACTCGAGGGTGTGGCTAAGGCTCTTGAGACCTCAGTGCCGGAGTTCTCAGCCCGCTAGGTTCGCATACTCCAGCCGCCGACGTCGGTGGTTCCCGCCACCGGAGTTGGGCTGGTCATTCCTCCCCTGCTGGCCATGCGCCGAGCCTCTCGTTGCTGCTGCCGCCGTTGGTTCAGGAGCGCCTCTTCAGTTCTCCGTGCGATCTCTTGCTCCATGATCATTTGCATGGCGTAGTCGTCCATGCCATTTCCGTTGCCTCCAGTGGTGCCGGCGCCGTTCCTGAAGCGGCTCATCATGTCCATGTTCATCATCCCGCCTCTCATTCTTCCAAGACCACCGCCCATCCGTCGGGCCATGGAACCGTGCGGGAAGACAGGCATCCGTTGGTCGAACATCTGTTGTCCGTTCATCGCTACCTGGGACCTAGTGTCACTGAGAGTCCCGCTGACTTCGTGCTGGACGTGCGCCCGGTGGGCTCCGTGTTCCCGAGCCGCTGCCTGCATCTCTTGGAGATTGGCGACCGCTCTTTGCACGACTGGGGAGTCCGATGGATTGTCCTTGAGTAGGTGCTGGATGTAGCAATTCATGGCCCCGAAAGGGTCGCCAGCAGCCGCAAGCCTCTCCCATTCGGGTTGACCTTGCTGAGGGGTCTGGGGGCCCAGGTTGGTGGGGGCCGATTCGGCAGGTGCAGGTGCAGACGGTGCAGATGTTGAGTTCCGAGCTGTTCCGCCTAGCAGCTTTTCCATCGTGGCCAACGTTTCTCCGATGGTTGGTTCCAGGACGCCGTTGCCCGGAGGGGAGCTTCCCACATCGAGAAGACCCAGGTCCGGCCCAGGTCGCGTCTGACCGGCTTGTTGGACCATTCCGGCTGTGGGGGCTGCGGGAGAGTCCGCTCCTGTCGGGACGAACGACTCGCCCAATTCCTGGGGTGTCGCGGCACCGTCTGCATTGTTGGCGGAGGCTGGCCTCTTGGGGGCTCCAGTCGCTGCTATGGGCTTTGTAGCTAGTCTGCGGCTTATATCGGCAAGACGACTCATTCGACTGAAGTATATCACGTGATTGTTAAGAAAATGTTGCTATCTGCCAATTCCTCCTGCTCTCTCCGACCGGGGCGCTTGCCGACTGTTACATGGCTTGACCCGGCGGCCACAGCGTGACTAAGCCGCAGGGGGCGCGGTCTGAATCGAGGTGCTGACAGAAGGTCGTTTGATATCGTTTGAGCTGCAGGTCGTCTCGGACCACGATACAGGAGTTTCTGGCTCGCCGAAAAGGGCGTCAAGACGAACGGCTGCCCACCAGTAGAAGAGGAGTCCGGTGATGACAGCTAGGGTTTCCATAGCTTTAGGATAGGCGATAGCGCTCCACCCTGCATGACAGATGTTGACGGGTGAAAACCCGGGAGAGGCGGCGGTAGGAGCCCATTTGGAGGGGCTCAAGAGGTTGTGGCAAGGGTCGTCCCAACCAGGTAAGCCAGCGGCGTTCTTCCAGGAACCGCTCGGTCAGCCTGAGAAAGAGATTGAGAAGACGGCAGAATGTCTTTCTCATACACTATGAGTATGCTGAGACGAGGGGGAGTTACAATAACCCGTTAGGGTAAGTTTTTATGCGGGAAGAGATTGTCACCACGCTAAAGGGGCCCTGGCTCGATCTCAATCACCTTGAGAGGCAGGTCGAGACTCTAGAACGAGAGCGGGATGAGCTTGGTCAAAAGATCCCGCTTTGGGACCGCATCGTCTTCTTCAGCGACACCGCTGACGAGAGCCGAGAGCGAGAAGTCAAGCAACAGCTCAAGTTGCTGAGAACGGAGCGGGAAGCCGCCAGAAAGGCGTTTGAGAAGGCCGAGCAAGAGCTCGTGCAACGTTTTCCGGTGTTCGGATTAGGACGACTACTGGAGAAGGTCGTGACTCAAGGGAAACAAGTGCTTGAGGCCGACGACCTCTCGCGATTTGGCACCAAGCCAGCCGCCCAGCGTCATCGCTTGGGGATGAGTTTAAAGGGTTGGCGCCAGACTCTTGAGCTCGCTCTTGGCTCAGTGCTGAGAATGTATCTGCCCAAAGCTCCCCTCGACCTGGTGGTGGAGGACCTGGGGGATAAAGATCGCTGCCTCGAATTGGCTGGCCAGGCCTGTCAGCCTCAACCTGCCGAAGGCCTTGGCTGGATGCCGCTAGGAACAGAAAAGGTCCGCTGCCTGGTGGCTGCTCAGCTGGTCGAGCTTCGACTCTTTGAGCATACTTCCCACCTGGTCTGGCTCGAGCAGGAACTCGAGCGTGAAACAGAATCGACCTCTCTCCTCGAGCAGCGGGCTCAGACCCTGGCTGAGGTTCATCGCCTTGTTTTGGAGGGGCTGTCGGGTTATCCGCCGCTGAAAGTCTATGCCGCTCTGCGCAAGTTGGTAGTGGTGGCTAAGTTAGCCGAGCCCGGAGAAGAATTCACTCTCCACCAAAGTGGGCGTCCGGTGGCCCAGGGCTTGGTGACCTATTCGGCTTTGTTACAAAGATTGCTGGCCGAGACCGTCGATGCTTTTCGAGCAACCTTTCCTGAGGTGCCTTTCAGCTGGGAAATGGCAGACGATCAGAAGGTCAAAAAAGCTCTGGGAGCAGAACTCAGACTGTACGAGGTGATGGACGAGGCGGGCTTGGAGGAGAGTCTGACCCGAGCGGGGGAGAAAGCGGCCGCCCTGGCCGGGATAGAAGTGGCTTTGCAATCCACTCGCAAGAGTATCTCGCTTTTGGACCGAGTGGTCTTTTGGTCTGACACTGAGCACGAGTCGCAAGAAAGGGCATTGAAACACGCCTATACCTACGGGGAGCAAGATTTCAAGAGTCAGTGGTGGGCCCTGGTTGAACTGGCTCAGGGGGCTCGCGCTCAATTTCCGGGCTTCTACCTCAGCGACGGTATTGTCAACTCTATCGTCACCCTGGAGTCGATCAAGACGCGCGAAGGCGAGTCTCAGTTTCAGCGGAGTTGTCCCCTTCATAACAAAGAGGGCGCGGTCAGGGCTGTCGGCGAGTTGCATTCCAAGCTCCGTCAGAAATACGCCATCCCTGATACTCTTCGGGGTCTTCTTCTCGAGGCGCTGAAGGCCGAACCGATACCGGAGGGGATCGTGACTGGGGAGAACGTTTTCGGGCACCTCGCCAGGGAGATCGAGGGCCTCGATCTGGCCGAGCAACTGAAGGAAGCCGACAGTCTGCATGAGGAATTGGCCCAGAAAAGGAGAGTGGCCCAGCGCCTGAGTAGCCAGGTCTCGACTCTGGACCGGCTGAATATTTTCACCCAGAGTGACTCCGAAAAAGAAGCTGAACGGGCCGCAGCTGAGGTCCGCAAAGTGAGCTTCCGCCAAGACCAGATTCGCGATGGGATCTGGTCTCGATTCGAGCAAGTGCTGACCCGTTTTCCGGAGGTTCGAGTCTTCCAGTTTGTCTCAGAGTTGCGGGGTCTGGTGGCTAGCATCGAGTCTCGCAGCGCCAGTCGGACTAAAAGCTACACTGATAGCGACGGGAATACTCGACGCACCACCTATTACTACTGCTACGTAGCCGGGAAAGGGGAAGCGTTGGAGCAAGCTTATCAATGTTCGTCCTTTATCGTTCATTGCTTTTCCACTGTGCCGAGCCTGAACCGCGTCCTCGACCGCTGGGCCATCCAAGATCATCCCCTGAGAGACAGGCTCTGAGAATGGTCCACGCCTTTTGATGGCGAAGGAGGAGAAATGGTCATCCAGCAATCTCTCCTCTTTTCTATTCCCCGTCCTGGCGACCTCACTGCTGACCTTTTCCAGGCCATCCAACGACTCGATACCGAGGCTGACCGAGAGGCTCTCCGTGAGCGTCTCTTGTGGGCGGCCCAGCAGATCCCCAGGGTGTTCGCTGGAGCTCGCGACGTGCTCGAACAGCTAGAGACCAGTTCCATCGATTATCGTGAGGGGATCGAGCAAGCCCTCAACGATGCTCAGCAACTTTTCGAGAACGGGATCGAAGAGATGCTCTCCTACGCCGACCACCAGGACCGCTTCCATCTTCGCTACGGCCGTTTGCTGCTTGAGAAAGGGGAGCAGGAGTATCTGGCTGTGCTGGAGGCCTTCGAGCAAGATGAGCGTGCCCTGGCCTACCTCGATCGGCGCGATTATCTCGGTCAGCTAGCTTACGAATATGAACAGGGCAGCATCGCTCGCGAAGACTTCCTGCGCTCTCTCGAGGGGTTCGAGCGTCATCTGCAGGGGGAGCTTGAGCAGGCTAGCTTGAGCTTGAAAGAGGCTTTGGAGCTGGGAAGAGAGTTTTCCGAAGGCGACCATTCTCGGTTGCGCCGGGCCCAGAAATCCCTACGGGCGGTCACCAGGTTGCTGGGCAAAGTCTTGGTCAGCCTGACCTCCGAGGGGTAATGGCCGACCTCACCGATAATGTTCAACGGCTAGAGAGAGTGCTCGTCATCGATGGTCTTCTGCGCAGCGGAGCCTACCCAAGCCGCACTACTCTGGCGGGCCGATTTGAGATGACTCCGCGCTCGGTCAGCCGCGACATCGACTTTCTGCGCGACCGCCTCGGTGCCCCCGTGGCTTACGACCGGAGCAAAGGTGGCTACTACTACACGGACCCCAGCTATTTCTTGCCGGACATCAGCCTGACCGAAGGAGAACTTCTGGCCACCCTGGTTTCGGCTTCTGGGTTGGCCAACGTTTTCGGTGGCGAACTGGAGTCGGCCGCCCAAAAGATGACGGCCCGGCTCCCTGACCCGGTCAAGGTCTCTTTGGCCAGGGTGGCTGGACAGCTCGATTTTCATCAGGGAGCCAATCGTTCCCTCGACTTGACCCACTTCTCTACCATCCGCTCAGCCCTCGGCTCAAGACCTTTGTGGATGCGCTACTTTTCAGCCCATCGCAGCGAGGTCAGTGAGCGAGTGGTCGAGCCTCTTCACCTTCGCTTTCATCTGGGAGACTGGTATCTGGTGGCCTACTGTCGAGAGCGTCGGGACTACCGCACCTTCGCCGTCAGCCGTGTGTTGGATGTCAAAAGCCAGTCCTCACCTTTCGGAGCCCACCCCGACTTTGATCCCGATAGCTATTTTGAATCCGCGCTGGGGGTCTTTACCAGTGAGAAGGCGACGGTTGTGACCATTCGCTTCTCGTCTGGCCAAGCTAGTTGGGTGGCCGAAAGAACCTGGCACCCTTCTCAGGCTCTGGAATGGCGTCAGGACGGCAGCCTTGAACTGACGCTCGAGGTAGCGGTAGGGGCCGAGCTGGTCCAGTGGATTCTCGGCTACGGTGCCCAGGCTGTGGTGGTTCGCCCGCAAGCCCTGGCTGACCTGATTGTCCGGGAGGCTCAGGCGATTCTAGAACGGTATCAAGAAGTCAGCTGACTAGCCAGGAAGCCTCGCAGAGCTTGGCGGTCTTCCTGAGTGAGATGGAGAAATCTCATTTGATGGCGTAGCCGTTCCTGGTGGTGATGCCGAACCACCTGGGCCGCGACTTCCATTAAGTGCCAGGTGAGACAGAGGGCCAATTCCACTACCTGGCCCTGGCGGAGGCAACGAGGCAGGCGCACCTGAATGCCTTCTTCTGATAGGTCGAGGCTTTGGCCTTTGAGGGGTTCGGGGAACAAGTCGGATTTGACTTCGACGTGAAGCTCGGTGGATATGCGCACCGTCCGTCGTCGTTCGGGGCCGACTTCCACGGGGGCCAACCCGCCCACCCAGCTTTTCAAGATCCGGAAAGTCGGCTCCAGAAACCTGAGGCCCACCTCATCTACCGCTCCCGGGCGCCTCCAACAGATACTGGCATAGAGCCAGCTCCGAATGAGGCCCTTGCTGGCCGGTGCCAGACGCAAAACCGTGCCGACCTCGGGAAGATCGGCGCCTTCAAGGCGAGCTCCCAGGGCCGAGATGTCAAGCACCGTGGCTCGGAAGCTGCTCCCCATGGTCTCACAGTCAACGGTCTTTTCGCAGGTTGCGCGTCGCGCTCTTCGCGTTTCCAGCATGGTGCCTCCTTGAATCGGATTCAGAGAGTTTCTGCAAACATCTGTTCGCTCCTGTGTGTTCCCATTTCACGTTTTTGGGACGTTTGGTCGAAAGTCTCGGACATCCCGATCGACGGCAAACCGGCCCACTGGCAGCCCCAGCGCACTCGCATCGAGTCCTAGGGGATTTCGGCCAGCAGCAGCCCTTCGGCTAGCAGGCCCACGGTTTCGTTCCATTCGGGCAGCCGTTCCATCGATTCCACCGAGGTGTGCCCGAGGGCCTCGGCTACAGCTGCTTGATGCTGGGTCAAGCTGATCGAGCCACGAGGAGAGTCGAGACGCTTCAACCAGCCGTGAGGGTCACGGACCCACAGGACATCGTCGGCCAATCTCGGCTGCCAGGACTGGAAAGCCTTCAACCATCCCGGTCGTCTGGTCTTTTCCAGGATGGAAAGCCAGCGTTCCACCAGTTGGCCGCGCTCGGCTGGCGTCAGGTCAAGCTCCCGTTCTGCTTTCCAGTTGGGAGCGTCGGCAGGGAGCCGCCGGATGAAGATCAGCCCGAACTTGAGACATTCGATTCCCAGTCGGTCGAAGGTCTCCAAGTAGTGTCGGAACAGTTTCTCGTAGTTGTCCCAGTCGTCGGCTCGGGCTGGGGGCATGTGCTGGCGAGCGTAGATGGTCTTGGAGCGAGTCAACAGGTTCAGGACCGCTATTCCCCAGCCGGTTTTCGAGCCCAGCCATTCTTCCAGGCGATCGAGATAGGAGCGGTCACCAAAATGGGGGAAATCGGTCACCATGGCCAGTGTGCCGCCCTCCTCAAGCCTCTCTGGCAGAGCGGCCACGATGCGCCGGGTCAGATTTTCACCGCTTTCTCCCCCGGTGCGAAAGAGCTGCATAGCCACCTCGGGTGTGGCCACGAAAGGCGGGTTGGCGGTGATCAGGTCGTAGCGACCAGGCTTTAGGGCGGCAAAAAGGTCACTCTGGTAAAAACGGCAGCGCGAGCCGAGACCGTTCCAGTCAGCGTTGAAGCGAGCCAGTTTGAGAGCCTTGGGATTCAGGTCCACGGCTTCGACCTGGTCGCAATGAGTGGCAGCCAGCACAGCCTGAACACCGGACCCGGTGCAGAGGTCGAGAGCTCGTCGACAGGCCCGTCTCGGGGTGTAACGGGCCAGGGCGTAGCTGTCTGTACCCAGGTGATAAACGTGATCGACCGGATGGGTCTCTAACACCAACCTCATCCCAGTGAAGAGAAAGCGGTCCCGGCAGGGGTAGAGGTCGACTCGTGAAGCCATCCTTCTCCGGCCCTGGCGCAACAGCCCGAGCTGTTCCAGGGCCTCCGCCTGGGAGCTTCCTAGCAGGTGTTCGACTCGCTCGCGCTCCAACAAGCCACGGGTCAGGAAAAATCGGCCGAGGTCAGCCAGTTCGTTTTCAGCTTGTTGGGCGTAATGATCGTAGGCCGGCCATTCTGCTCCCGTTAACGCCGCCAGTTCAGGAACTTGAAAGAGCTCAGCCAGAGCTTTCTCGTTATAGTTGAGACGGGCCAGACGCTCAGGAAGAGCCAGCAAGCTTTCTAGCTGGTGAGGGGACGGTTCACAGGTTATCACCTGGAGGGTTGCTCCATTCGACTCCTGAGTTCCTATGAGCGTTGAGGCATCCAGTGGGACGCCTCCTAACCAGCGACCCAATTGAGCTTTGGCCTGGGCCGGATGGGTCGTGCCTTGCGAGGGGACGACGAACTCCGGGTCGACCAGTGTCTTCTGGCCGCAAGCTCTAAGAAGGTTGCCGAAGGCCGCGTCTTCGGTGCGGATGCCGGGAATATGTTTGGCAATGGCCCGATGACCAGCTAGAAAACTGGTGGTTTCGTAAAGAGCGTAAGGCGCCGTTGAACCAACGACCGGGTCGGTGCATGGTCAGGTTCATCGCTTGATTGTGGGGGGCCAGGCGGGCTCCTTCGGGGACTCCGAAGGCGAACTTCCCGGCCAGAGCGCACAAGCCTTGGGAGTTCATCTTGGCTTCCATTCGGTCGAGGTCGCCCTGGCCGAGCACTGTGTCGGCATCCATACTGAAGATTCTCGCCGGCAAAGTCCCCGAGTCCTTGTTGTTGAGGGAAATGACGACCTCTCGAGAGCCCCCGAACTGTCTGGCACTCTCTAGCGCTTTGGCCATCCTGTCCTCTTCGTTTCGAGCGGGAATCATCAGCATCGTTCGGTCATCTTTGGGAAGGTCTCCCAATCGGCTCAGTTCACTCAAATAGGTGTCGGCGATTTCGAAGGTCGCCTCGGGAAGGGCTTCTAAGTCGCTTGCGGGCAAAAAGTGCGAAAGGTTGCCTCGGCGGGGAGTCGGTCGAGAACCGAGATTTTGGTCTGGCTGAGCTGCATCGGAGTCCCTTCTATGAAAATTTACCATCGCAACGTTAACCCTTCGTCAAAAAACAAGCCCTGGCGACAGAGTCCGCCAGGGCCCGTTGAGAATCGGTCTTTCTTATTCGAGGTGACGACTCGCGTGGAGGGGGATAAAGACGAGGATGGCCCAGAACACCAGGCCGGCTCCGGGTAGAGAGAATCCCAGGGTGCTCAGGCCGAAGACCAGGACCCCGAATCCCATCGCCGGCCCGAGAGCGTAGATGGTCATCTTGAAGGCGTCAGCGAAAGGTAGCTTACCGGACTTCACGGCCACGAGCAGCCCAGCCACAATCAGGACCTGGGTCATCTTCCAGCCCACCTGCCAGAGGCCGGCGCACAGAAAGAGGACCGGCAAGAGCCATTGTTTGCCTTGCTCGACATAAGGCGCCACGGTGGCAGAATCGAACTCAAAATCGCCTTCTAAGGGAATGGCCCGAATCTCTCCGGATTGCTCTTTGACCCAGAAATGGTCTTGACTGAGCACCAGGATGGCCTCGTGGTTATCAAGATACTGACGGGGGTCGGATTCGGTGTCGATCACCCCGATGGTTTCTCCTTCGATGGTGAAAGTGTAAGGCTGCTCGACATCAACCGAGACTTGACCGTCGGAGACCACTACTCGAGGAATGGAGTCGACGAAAGTGTCAACCATGGGGCCCACGGTGCGGAGCATCACCTGATTGGCGATGGCGGCATAGAGGCTGCAGGCCAGGGCGATGATCACCAGGTAGTGGCCCAAAGCACTCCAAACCGAGCGCTTGGCGTAGTCGGAATAGTGGTTGAAGTTGTAGAGAGACCCGATGAGGGTTTGGATAAATCCTGGTGCGTGGTTGTCCATAATAGTGAATTCTCTATCGGATTGGATTTGCCTTTAGGCAAGGCAGGCCTCCCTGCTCACGAGAGGAAGCGATCGGGATGGAAACAGTGGAGCGATTAGGGGAGCAGCTCCGGGATCAGAGCCAGGTTGGCGGCTTGCTCAAGTTAGCCCAGGCTTTCAACCAAGGAGAGCAGCTGACCCTGCGACTCAGGGCCCGCTCTTTAGAGTTAGAAGCCCAGCTTTGCGAGCCGCTCTGCCTGGTCGAACTGGCCCGTCACCTGCCTGAGCCCTCAGCCGCCCAGGGACGTTCATTACAGGAATTGGCTACCGGGTTGCTCCTGCTGGACCAAGACCCGAGGATCACCAGGCTTGACGTTCGTCTTCAATCAGGCGCCTGTCGACAACAACTCGTTCTCTAAGCCTCCGAGCCTCAGGTGGCGAGCAACCAATGTCCCGTTGGCGAGACCTGCTCGGTGAGCGTGACAGTTCACGTAGGTCGCGATTTTTCTTCGGACTCGTTCCTTCTAAGTGCGGCCTACGAACTGAAAGATCGGTGTCGGCATGGCGGCTGGAAGAAGTTGATTCTCGACGGTCAGGGTGTGGAGCCGTTCTGGCTCACGGCTGGACACCTCGGCTCTAGCCACTGGTCGGCTAGCTTGACCCAGCCTTTTTGTTTGATGAAGCGATTTGTTCTCGGTCAGGAGGGGTTTCGGGTGAGGTCGGATTTCAGCGAGTTCGTGGCTCACGCCGAAGGCCTCTACTACTGGGATGCCAAGAAGAGTGGGGTGTGGGGGAGTTTGAAAGGCCTGTTCAGCCAGCGCCAAGACGCTCTCAGCTTTTTGACCCAGTTCGTCGACTCGGAGGGTCGGCCGGCGACGCCCCCCGAAGGACCTTTTCTGGCTGCCCTTTGGACGGGCTCAAGCCCCAGCCCGGCTCGGCGCTGGAGCAACGGCTGGCCTGGCTTGGCTATCATCTCCAAGCCATGATGCCCATGCTTGAGCACTACCAAGAGGTCTTTCGACCGGTGCTGAATGGCCGGCCAACGGATCAGAACCGAGAGGAGTTCCGTCACCAGCTGGCTCAGATTTATCCGTTCTTAACCTAAAGCCAGACAAGCCAGGTCGTAGCTCGACAGACCAGAGCAGAAGTCTCGGTTGTCGAGGCTGGTCACGGTTCGCAAAGGCATCTCCACGGCTGCTCGGAGCAGGCCTTCCCTAATCAAGAGGCGGTCCAGTCGATGTCGACCCAGGCTTTTGACCACTCCATCGACCTGGTGCAGAGTCTTACGGAGGAGAACCAGCCAGCCTGGCACCCCTAGCGAGCCATCGAGGAGGCGATCGAGTTGGTTCATCAGCGGCCC
>CAYRFU010000074.1:0-22837 GCA_964423525.1 uncultured Burkholderiales bacterium
CCCTGAGAAGAGGCTCAACCTTCGGTTCGCTGCCACGGAAGTTGTTGTAGGCGGTGGCTTCCTCCACCGTGCTCCCAGCGCTGAGAACGTGCTCTTCGAAAGCTTGAGCGACTTCTCGGTCGAAGGGGCCGTCGGCTTCCAGGAAGGCGCTCCAAGCGTCCTGGTCGAGCACCTCTGACCAGAGGTAACTGTAGTAGCCAGCGGCGTAGCCTTCGCTGGCGAAAATGTGAGCGAAGTGGGGTGGTCGGTGACGCATCGTTAGTTGCTCCGGCATCCCTATTTCGTCCAGCGTGTCCTGTTCAAAGCGGGCGATATCGAGGTCCTTCTGGCCCGAGAGATGGAGCTTCATGTCGACCAGCGCGCTGGCCAGATACTCGACCGTAGGTCCACCCTGGTTGAACGAACTGGCACGCTGAATCTTCTCGACCAGGGAGGGCTCCATCGGTTGACCGGTCTCGTGGTGCCGACAGAATCGCTGCAACACTTCCTCGGTGCCTAACCAGTGCTCGGTCACTTGGGAGGGTAGCTCGACGAAGTCTCGGGCCACGTTGGTGCCGGCCAGGGTGGGGTAGGTCACATCGCTTAACATCCCGTGAAGGCCGTGCCCGAACTCGTGAAAGAGAGTCTCAGCTTCATCCCAGGACAGCAGGGTTGGCTCTCCTGGAGCAGGCTTAGAAAGGTTCAGGTTGTTGGAAACCACCGGGGAGTCGCCACTAAGTTTCTGCTGAGTTCGGTATTCACTCATCCAGGCTCCCGAGCGCTTGCCTTCCCGGGCGTAAGGGTCGAAGTAGAAATAGCCGACATGCTCACCGTCCCGGGTGGCCTCGAAGCTCTGAATATCGGCGTGATGAATCGGCAGGTCGTCGACCTGTTCGAATTCAAGATCGTAAAGCTGACCGGCGACCCAGAAGGCGGCATCGCGGAGTTGGTTCAGTTCCAAGTAGTTTTTGACTTCAGAACTGTCGAAGTCGAGTTCTTTCTGACGGACCTTTTCAGCATAGAATCTGTAGTCCCAAGGTTGGATTTCCAGGTCCTCACCTCGTTCGCCAGCCAGGGCTTGCATCTGCTCAACTTCGCGCTCGACCTGGGCGACTGCTGGCGTCCAGACCCGCTCGAGCAACTCCATCACTTTCTCAGGGGTGCCGGCCATGGTGTTCTTCAAGCTCCAGTGAGCGAAGGTTGGTTCGCCCATCAGTTGAGCCCGTTCGGTTCGGAGGTTGAGAATCTCAGAGGCCGCTTTTTTGTTGTCGTGTGGACCGCTATTGTCTCCTCTAGTAGAGGCCATTTGAAAGGCCTGCTTTCTCAGGTCGCGCCGCTCGGAGTAGGTCAGGAAAGCATCGATCACCCCTCGGTTATTAGGGATCACCCACTGGCCGGGTAAGCCCCTCGCCTCACCCGCAGCGGCCAACACCTGGCGGAGAGAGTCGGGTAATCCGACCAGGTCTTGTTCGTTTTCGATGGTGACGTAGCGGTTGGTTTCCTCAGCTAGCAGATTTTGACGAAAGCCGGCGTAGAGCTGGGCTAGCCGCTGATTGATCTGACCCAAACGAGCTTTGTCGGTGGGTTCGAGTTGGGCACCCTGGCGAATGAAGTTGTTTCGAGTGACCTCCACCAGCCGCCGCTCCTGGGGGCCCAGATCTTCTCGGTTTTGGTAGATGGTTTCGATGCGCCCGAAGAGCTGCTCGTTCTGAACGAGTTCGTCATTGATGGCCGCAAATCTTGGAGCCCATTCTGTCTCGAGCGCTGTGATGGTCGGCGTTTGTAGGGTCGAAGCGTGGATCGAGAAGAGGGTCGAGAGGTTGGAAAATTCCTTACCGCTCTTCTCGAGAGCGGCTATGGTGTTTTCGAAGGTGGGCGGTTCGGGGGAGTTTGCGATCGTTTCCACCTCGGCCCGGTAGACGGCCAGGGAGGCCTCCAGAGCTGGCCCAAACTGACTCGGATCTCGCAGGGCCCTCAGGGCACTGGGTCGCCAGATCTCTTTGCGTTCCAGAGGTGGTGGCGCTGGAACCTCCTCTTGAAGGAGGGTGATGGGAACTCCCGATACGGATGCTCTGTCGAGAGGAGCGCACTCTTTGGGCTGCTCTCGGACGGTGGTCTTAGTTGGCCTGGCAACGGACTCCGTCAGGGCTTGAGAGGAAAGCTCCACGATGCTGGGGGTCACCTCGAGAGTGGGGGCCTGGGAAGGCTTGCGGGTAGCAAGAGGGCTGGCGGAGCGGACGAGCGCTTGAGTTCGAACAGCAGGGAAGTCCACTGGGAGACTCCTTTCCGAAATGGTCTGAGGCCTCACGATGTAACAGATAGGGGAGCGAATGGTTGACGAACGGTAAACTTATCGCGAGTCTAGCCAGCCTTCGTTTTTGAGAAGAAAGTCCCGCGAACAAAAAACGCGGACTCCTTTGAGGCGCTCTCCAAAGAGTCGGTTGGGGCGTCTTCGAGACTCCCGTGCCAGCTCAAAGTCCAGAGCTATTCCATCCAGAGAAACTCGGTGGCCTGCTGCACGTTCTCTCCGGTGATAGCTTCAAGCTTGGATAGCAGTTCTTGACCCTCTGCGATCTCTTGTAGGGCCTGCTCAGCCAAGTCCGAGTCCTCCTTCTGGACGGACTCCCGCAGCATTCCTACCCCAGCGGCGATCTGCTCGAGGCCTTGAACGCTGCCTTCGAGCATGGTCTCAGCCGTTTCGGCGTAACTCTCAGGCACAGGAATATCCTGAATCTTTTCAGCCCAGACATCGAGTTGAGCGTCGAAACGATCGAGGGCGGCCAGTAGTTGATCGGAGTTCAACCGTCCCTGGATGAAGTCGTGAACCAGGGTGTTGGCGACACCTAGGGGGCTTTTGGGATCTGCGTGGTCAGCGGTGGACATGGTTTGATTTTTCCCCGTTCAAGCAGCGGAACCTGCTGGAGGATTTCTTGGAAAGTCGCCACTGTTCACATCGTTGTAACGTTTTTGTTAAGACTTGTTCATCTTTCCCAGTCATTTACAAGCTGTTTGGCGACCAGATTTGTAGATAATGGTGGGGCTCAGAAAAGACAAAAGACCCGGTGAAACCTGCCTCCGAGGCTCCTCGAAGACAGAGGAAAAATGACCGTGTCTTAAACTGTTTACATCAAATTAACCTCTTCTCTATTATCGGAGCGTCTACCCAACTGGCATAATGGTGCCAGAACACGGGAGGCGCTAGATGTCCATAAACACAAACACTTCGCAAGCATTTTCCAGCATCGGCGGAAACGCCCAGGCCGCAGCTACTTCGGCCGGAACCGCAGCCACAGCTTCAGCTCTCGACGGCGGTCACGCAGTCGCATTGGGAGTCAACTGGGCTGACCACGGAATGCTGGACTTTAACCAGGCTCTTCACACCAATCTCCACGATATTATGAGCGGCTCAAACCTTTCGGTCGCTGTCGCTACCAACGGCTCCACGGCCACTGCTACCGCCAACGGCGGCTCCAACGCGGTGGCTGTTGGTAGCAACGGCTCGGACGCTGCGGCTCACGCCAGCCACCACTCCGACGCCACTGCCACGGCTAACGCCGGATCTGACGCGGGCGCTAACGCTCGGGGCGGCTCGGTAGCCAATGCCGACGCTAATTCGAACTCGAGTGCTTCGGCAGACGCCCGAGGCCACTCGAGCGCCAATTCCCATGCTAGCGATGGTTCCAGCGCCCGGGCGAACGCTCTTCTCGGCAGCAGCGCTGACGCTAGCGCCGAGTTGAACTCGAGCTCTAGAGCTCTGGCTGTGGACAGTTCGTCGGCCGAGACGCTAACCACCGATGAGTCGACCGCCTTCTCGAGGGCCAGCAATAATTCGAGCGCCTCGGCTACCGCCCACCAGGCTTCTATCGCCGGCGCCGAGGCCATCAACGATTCGCGAGCTAACGCCGTCGCTGACGATCGAAGCGACCTGCCTCGAATCGACTCCGACGCCGATGCCAGTGACGTCTCCCGAGCCTCGTCAGACGCGGATTGGCGTTCCAGCGCCAGCTCGACTGCGGGCCGTTGGTCGACCGCTTCGGCTCTGGCTAACCACAGCTCCCACTCGAGTTCGACCGCGCGGGTCGGTTCCAACTCGGTAGCCGCTTCTGACCACTCTTCTACGGCCGTGTCGTCGGCTCACTGGCACTCTCTTAGCCAGGCCAGCGCCGATAACAACTCGTTCGCTCGTAGCAACGCTGATATCGGCTCCCAGGCCTCTTCTGATGCTGACACCAGTTCCTATGCGAGCGCCCGCTCTTTCGCTGACTCTCTGGCCGTTGCCAGCAGCACCAACTGGTCGAGCGCCGCAGCTCGGGCTTTCTTCGACAGTCAGGCGGTGGCCGTAGCCGACCAGGGCGGAGACGCTTTCAGCAGCTCCGGTGAAGGAAGGAATGGCTAATGAATCCTAAGACCAAGAAACGACTGGAGACTCTGGTAGACCAGGGCCTTCTTCCCCAGGATGTGTTCGAAAGGATGATGGGGTCGGGGCGAGTTCGCTCTAAGAAGCCCCGAGCCTCAGCTGTGGCCGTGGCCTGTGGGCCAAACTCGAAGGCCCACGCTACTTCGAACGGGGGCGAGGTCGAGGCCATCGCTGGACCCGGCGAGACAGTCGAGAAGCACAACTAGAAAGCAAAGCGGCCCCCGGGCCGCTTTTGCTTTGACCGGAAACTGGACTGATGGAATCCTTTTGGGACCTAGCCCGAAAACGAAGAATGTGCCGCAGCTACTGGGACCGTCCTGTTCCCAAGGCGGTGGTCCAACGCATCCTCGAGGCGGCTCGAAAGACGCCTTCGGCAGGCCACGCCCAGGGTATTCGATTTGCCGTCACAGTCGACTCTGAGAAGCGTCTTTCCATCGCCAAAGCGTTCGGAGAAAACAACTATCTTGAGAGGGGATTCCAGCCTTGGTTGTCGGTCGCGCCAGTTCATATTATCGCCGCTGTTTGCGAAGAGAGCTATCGTCAGCGTTACTCTGAGTCTGACAAGACTGTGGGCCCTGACCAATGGCCGATTCCCTACGCCATTATGGACGGGGGTCAAGCGTTGATGTGTCTCTATCTGGCTGCCCAAGAATGTGGCCTGAGCTGTGGCTATCTGGGACCCCATTCGGGTCCAGACCTGGTGGCCATGTTCGGTTTACCTGAAGACTGGCGTTTCTTGGGTCTCGTAACTTTAGGCTACGCTAAAGGTCCACTCCTCAAAACACGCTCTCAAAAGCGCGGCTGGCGGCCCTATCACGAGGCCGTGCGCTGGTTCTGATCAAGGGCGCCGGCAGGGGTCGACGGGGAGGCTCAGAACCCCTAACTATGACAAGCGAACTGCTGAGCGACCTTCAACGTCGCAAAATTCTCCACAAGTTCGAGCTACTCGACATCGACCGCAATGGACTGATCGAGTTTCAAGACTTCGCCCACGTTATCGACGGCCTCGGTCACGAGCGTGGCTGGGAGCCTGATGACCCGCGCATGCAGAAGTTGGTTGCGACGAACCTCGCTTTGTGGGAGGCTATCGAAAGGTATTGCGACACCAATAGAGATGGGGCTATCACCCCTGAGGAATGGCTCGATTACCACGCCGAAGCTCTCACCAAGGCCCAGGAGTTTGATCAACTCATACCTGGCTTTGAAACGACCATCGCGGCCTTTACGGCCTTCATTCACGACCTGCTCGATTGTGATGGAGACGGTTTGGTCAGCGAAGAGGACTACCTCCAGTTGAGCCGGGCTCACGGTATCGACGATGTCGAGGCTTGCAAGACCTTCGACGCAATCGACAAAGACCGTGATGGCACTCTCACGCTAGAGGAGGTCTCGGAGCTGGTCCACCAGTTCTACCTTTCCGACGATCCCGAGGCGCCCGGCAACGAGTTTTTCGGTCACTTTTAAAGACGGAAAGGTAGCTCGCCGAAGAAGACCCAGCTGCCGGGCCCGATTTCGCTCCATCTCGAACCTAGCCTTCGTTCAAAGGCAAAGGTCGCTAGTCGGTTGGCGGCCGATGGTGAGGGTTTCCGCCTCGCGGGGGAGCTTCAGCATCAGGCTTTCAGTGGTCATAGCCCCATCCTAACGGGTGGAGCTTATGCAAATCTTGCCACAGTTTGCTCCCGGATTGGCCAGCACCAACCCAGGAGCCACGGCGAGACTAGTGAGCGCGGCGAAGTTTGCGAACTTCTAGCGTAGCCGGCCACCAATCCCACATCGCGTGGGTCTGGCCGTCGGCAGTCACATAGCGGCTTACGAAGTTGGAGTGACGAGTCGAGAGCTTGATGATGCCGTGCTCGGCCAGGGAGGTCAGTTCGTCGGGCTGGCAGACAGCGTCGCTGTTGCGGTCTTGCCACACAGTCAATTCTTCTAATTCAGGACCTTCCACCCAACCGTTCTGGTCCTGGTCGCATTCTAGCGACAGTTTTTGAAACCCGTCTTCATACCCGCCAGCCGTACCAAACAGCTGAAGTGCGGAATCGACAGTGCCGTCTTGGGCTCTCACTAGAAGTCCATCGCCGCTCGCCTTCGGCGACGGCAGGCTGTCGGTTGTCGTCCAGGTCGAGTAGGAGAGGGGAGTTGTCGTGGAGGTGGCCGACGGCTTGATACACGACGTTATCGGTGGTGATAGTCGTGGTTGTCAAATAGTCGGTGTGGAGAGTTATGAACTCGGTGCCGTCCTGGTCTCCGATGGCGATTCGGTTTTCGATGGTAGTCTTGCTGGACGAACTGGTGCTGCTCGGCCCCTGGAAGGGCGAGGTGGAGTAAGTCTGGTTGGCCAAGTCTACATAGTAGGTGACCCCGGCGTTCAGGTTGCTCAGGCTTTTCAGGTAAGCCACCTCTGTGGAAGAGAGGCCGAGCTGTTCTTTGCTGGAAAGATGTTGGCCCTGACCGTTGGTGATCGTATCCCAATCGTTGTCCCAGAAGTTTGGGCTCAAGTCCTGATTGGCGTGTCCCGAGATCGAGCTACGGTAGGTGGTGTTGGTGACTTGTTCGGTCTTGTAGTCGTGACTTTCTGTCTCGTCGATCTGGCCGACGCCGGCGAAAGCGGTCAGGCTGAGCCAGGCGATCAGGGTCACCAGGGTGATGGTCTGTTTCATGGTCTGGGGTCTCCTCTGCATCCTCTGCTTCTAGCTTAGAGGAGCACCCGGTCCGCTGACAATGAACAGCCGTTAAGGTCCGCCAATAAAGCGGTTTAAGGTCTCACAACAATTAGTCTTAATTCGGAAGGGTTGACCAAGACCAGGGTGTCACCTCGATGGGCAAAGCCCAGGGCGTACGCTCGCCCCAAAGTCCAAATTTTCTGGGGGCTCTCCAACGGTCCCACCATAACGGCCGTGCCGACTCGGCCCCCTCGCTCTAGAGCCACAGCAGCCCCCAAACGTCCCTCTCCCAGGAAATTGGCCATCATCACAGGAGCTTCCATCAGAGTCTTGGGCTCTCCCGCCTAACCCAGACGAAGACTGGTCTTGCCGGAGCCGCGACGACGGTAAAGGACCCCTCCGACCGGATCAAAGTCGAAGGGAATGATACGACCAGCGAACGATTCGACCACCGTCACTTGGGAGGGTTGCTCCTGCCCCAGAGCCCAGTCAAAACGAACCAGGTGGTCCTCGACGGCCTGGCCGTCTACCACACTCCGGAGGGTGAAGGCAAAGCCCTCGGTTCCGGCAAAAGTCACTTCCCCCGTTTGAAGTTCGCCAGGGGCGCTCCCGAGAGCTTGGCGGGCTTGCTTCTTGATCGCTTCGAGACTGGCCCAGCGCTGGAGCTTCGAGCCACCGACGTCGAACAAGACGATCCAGGTGTCCTGAATGAAGCCTTCCGCGTCGTGCTCATCCAACAGGGGGAAGGCCAGGCCGGGAGCCACGAAGTGAAGAGGGGAGCTGCTGATCGAGAACAGGTTGTCGTACCCTTTCTGGTAGAATTGGCTCCACTCTCCACTGGCCAGGTCTAGCCGGTAGAATCCGTGAGGTCGCCGACCGTGAAAGACGGCCGAGGTCTCATCGGGAGAGACTTGAAAATCGAAATAGGTCGTGAGGGGGCAGTCTCCCTGGGCCACTACGCTGCGCAGCTTAGGATCCACCAGAAACCAATGCAGTTGACGACTCTTCTTGTCGCGTGCTACAACCATCAACCGGGCCGTGTTGGGTAATACCCGCAGCTGAGACATCTTTACCTCGACTGAAGGGCCGACTAGAGTGTTAAGAAGGTCACGGCTGAGGACCTCTTGCTCGAGGGCTAGAACAGGACCCAGACAAGAGAAGACGAGCAAAAGCAGCAGGTAAGGTCGCATTTTTTTGCTTTAGTCCTCGGAGGCCATCGCTCCTTTGGTCCTGTTCGGCGGGACGGGCTGGTTCAAGCAGGGTTGGACGCACCGAAGAGGAATGCCCGCCATCGTGAAGAGACTGATCGCCTTTGTTTTGATGACTTTGCTCGCTTGGGGCTGTGGAGGGGGGTCAAGCAGCGTCGGCGGTCTAGGACAGACCTCCGACGGCCTCGGCAACCTCTCCCTTTCGCTCCGGTTTCCGGCTGGTCGAAACTCCCAGGTTTTGGCCCAGGTTGCTCCTATTGACCGTCTTCAGGTGGACTTGCTCCAAGGGGAGGCAGTGATCCGCACAGCTGAGCGAAACGTCGCCCCTAATCAGACCAGTCTTACCGTCAACTTCCAGGGGATTCTAGCAGGAAGATATCGGGTTCTTGTCCGAGCCTTTTCGGGCTCGCTGGTGGTGGCTCAGGCTCAAGAGAGTTTTAATTTAGGCCAAGCGGTCAGCACCACCGTGGAGCTTCAACTGGAAGACGTCTCGCAGGAAGAAGTCTTACAGGTGACTCCCTCCAGCCTCAATCTCAACCCGACTGCCACCAGTCAGTTGACGGCCAACCTGGACGGACAGCCGGCTACGGTCACCTGGTCGAGTAGCGACACCTCGGTAGCCACTGTGGATAGCAACGGGTTGGTGACCGCCTTGGCTCCAGGGACGGCAACGATCACCGCCACCTCGGCTGACGGGGTGACGGGAGTCGCCACCGTGACGGTGACAACAACGGTGGTCTTGAACACCATCAATGTCACCCCCTTGACCACGACTCTGGCGGCCGGCGCCACCCAGCAGCTTACGGCCACCGGTGTGCTCTCAAACTCCACCACTCAAGACCTGACCAACTCCGTTACTTGGAGTTCCAATGCGACTGCGGTGGCCACGGTTTCTCCCACCGGTTTGGTAACAGCGGTGGCCGCCGGCACGGCTCAGATTTCAGCCAGCGAGGGAACGGTGGTGGGACAGGCGACTGTCACGGTTACGGCGGGGGCTGGGGCTGTTTTGGCCCACATTCTTGTTTCAAGCCCCACGCCCGCTGGAGGTGGGGGGAACATCACCTCACTAGCGGTGGCCGGTGATGGCACCATCTCGGTCGTCGATGATGAGCCCAATCCTGGCCGCCCTTTAAGCATTGACGCGAGTCCAGACGGGGATTTCGTTTTTGCTGCAAACCCGGGCAACGACACGATCTCTTCTTACACTTTTGACCCCAATACCGGAGAACTGACCCGGAACGGTCCAGACATCGCGGCTACCGTCGCCTCACCCCAAAGGGTCCTCATCGAGCCGAATCAGAATTTCGCCTTTTTGTTTGATTTCTTCGGACCAGCCACGAGCTTCACCCTGGGGGCAACCGGCCTTCTAACTCCTACTGCGTTCGCACCCGTTACCGCCAATCGAGGGACCAATAGGCCGTCGTTCAACGCCAGCGGCGACCGCCTTTACGTGGTGGGGGATAACACTGATGACATAACGGTTTTGGTTGTCAACCAAACGACCGGGGAGTTGACTCTTCTCAACCCGCCCACGCCGGTCGAGGTTGGCGATGACGGACCGACTTCTCCGCTAGTAAGTCGCGATGGCAACTTTCTGTTTGTACCCAATTTTACCAGCAATAATGTCCGGAGCTATCCTCTCGGCCCCACGGGGGCTTTAATAGCCGGTGGCCCGTCGGTGTCCATGGCTTCGACTGGCCCCCGGAGTCTCCTCGAACATCCGACCTTACCGGTCCTCTACGTGGCCACCAACTCGCAGATTGAAACCTTTAGCATCGGAGCTGGGGGGATCCTGACCCCGCTCGGAACCCCGGTGCCGACGGTGAAAACAACGAGAAGGATCCTGATCGAGCCGAACCTCATGTTTCTCTACACGGTTGAAGCCGATTCTGCTTTTAACGACGACCGGGTTTCGTCTTTCACGGTAAACTCGGCTAAGGGTGAGCTGACACCCCTTCAGAATTTTGCTATCCCGGAACTTCAATTTCCAAGTGACGCTGTGATCGTCCCCTTTGGTGGGTGAGCGTAGACGCCTTAAGGGTCCGGGGGGCTGGTAACGAAACTCTCCATCCTCGAGAGCGATTTCTAGCCCGCGTTGACCGTCCCAATTCCGGAGCGAAACCGTCTTCGGTTCAAGCCCTAGGCATCCGTTCAGGGCGAGAGCGAGTTCTCGGATAGGCAGGCTGGCCGTCTGCGAGAGAGCTGCGGAATTCAGCTGAGCCAACCCGTCAGCCGGGCCAAGACGGGCATCGCATTCAAAGTAAAGGTCGTCAGCATCGGCCCGAAAATCGACTCGTCGGGCTCCTCCTGCCACGGCGGCAGCCTGAAGATTCAGGACATAGAGGCTTGGCTGGGCCAGTCGGAACCGGCGAAATTTCTGCTGAGCTCGCTCTTCGCTCAGGCTAAAGCTGCCTGACGACTCGACCTCCCCAGTGCGATAGCCTTCCAAGCAGGCTGCGAGATCGGAGGAAGGCTTGGTCATCTTGTCGGTTTGTTTCCGGAGGTCAAAAAAAAATCCCCCGCCGAGGCGGGGGAGTCAGGTGAGGATAGGTTTTCGTGGTAGGTCCACTGTAACCGTTCCGGCCACCAAGATCGGTGACGAGCCTCACAAATTCTAGTTCAGATGTTTGTAAACCAGATCGAAGCGGTCGAGGTTCATCACTTTGTCCCAGGCCGCCACGAAGGCGTCGACAAAGAGCTTCTCGGCATCAGCGGCGCCGAAGACCTCGGAGATGGCCCGCAACTGAGAGTTGGACCCGAAGGCCAGGTCAGCCCGGGTACCGGTCCATTTTTTCTCTCCGCTCTTGCGGTAACGACCTTCGAACAGGTTGTCAGACAGGGGCATCCAGACTGTCCCCATATCGAGAATGTTGACGAAGAAGTCGTTGGTCAGTTGTTCGGGACGCTTGGTGAGAACGCCGTGTTGACTTTTACCCGTGTTGGCGTTGAGCACCCGCAGACCACCCACCAGGGCGGTCATTTCAGGGGCACTCAGGGTCAGGAGCTGGGCTCGGTCAACCAGCATCTTCTCGGCCGGAACCTGCACTCCGTCTTTGACAAAGTTGCGGAATCCGTCGGCTTTGGGCTCAAGAGGTTCGAACGCCTCCGCGTCGGTCATATCAGCGGTGGCATCGGCCCGTCCGGGCTTGAACGGAACCGTGACCTTGTGACCGGCATCTTTGGCGGCCTTCTCGACGCCGGCGCAACCGGCCAGGACGATCAGATCAGCAAGCGAGACTTTCTTGCTCCCGCTGTTAAAGTCGGCCTGAACACCTTCCAGGGTTTTGAGCACTTTGGCCAGTTCCTGGGGGGTGTTGGCTTCCCAGTCTTTCTGGGGGGCCAGACGGACACGGGCGCCGTTTGCCCCGCCCCTCATATCGGAACCCCGGAAGGTTGAGGCCGAAGCCCAGGCGGTCGAAACGAGTTCTCTCACCGAAAGACCGGTGGCCAGCACCTTAGTTTTCAGCTCGGCCACATCCTGGTCGTTGATCAGTTGGTGGTCGACGGCCGGGATCGGGTCTTGCCAGATCAGCTCCTCCTGAGGCACTTCTTTGCCCAGGTAACGAGCTTTGGGGCCCATATCTCGGTGGGTCAGCTTGAACCAGGCTCGCGCGAATGCGTCGGCAAACTGGTCGGGGTTCTCATAGAAGCGACGAGAGATTTTTGCGTAAGCGGGGTCTTCCCGAAGTGCCAGGTCGGCGGTCGTCATCATCGGAGCGTGACGTTTGTTGGGGTCGTGGGCATCGGGCACGCTGTCGGCGCCAGCTTCTCCTTTGGGTTTCCATTGCTGGGCTCCGGCAGGGCTCTTGGTGAGCTCCCATTCGTACTTGAAGAGGGTCTCGAAGTAGCTGTTATCCCATTGGATGGGGGTGGGAGTCCAGGCTCCTTCGATGCCGTTGGTGATGGTATCACCGCCTTTGCCGGTCCCGTTCTTGTTCACCCAGCCAAGTCCCATCTGCTCGATGGGGGCCCCTTCAGGTTCGGCTTCGACTTTGGTCGCATCGCCGGCGCCGTGAGACTTGCCGAAGGTGTGACCACCTGCCACCAGGGCCACCGTTTCTTCGTCGTTCATGGCCATACGGGCGAAGGTCTGACGGACGTCGTGAGCCGAGGCCAGCGGGTCAGGGTTCCCGTTGGGTCCTTCCGGGTTGACGTAAATGAGACCCATCTGGACGGCGGCCAGCGGATTCTCAAGCTCGCGTTGGCCCGAGTAGCGCTGGTCGGCGAGCCATTCACCCTCCGAACCCCAATAAATGTCGTCCTCGGGTTCATAGCGGTCTTCTCGTCCACCAGCGAAGCCGAAGGTCTTGAAGCCCATCGATTCGAGGGCGCAGTTGCCGGTCAAGACCATCAGGTCGGCCCAGGAAAGTCGGCGACCATATTTTTGTTTAATGGGCCAGAGTAGGCGGCGAGCTTTATCGAGGTTGGCGTTGTCAGGCCAGCTGTTAAGAGGGGCAAAGCGTAGCATTCCCGAGCCCGCTCCACCACGCCCGTCGGCAACGCGATAGGTGCCGGCGGCGTGCCAGGCCATCCTGATGAAGAACGGTCCATAGTGACCGTAGTCGGCGGGCCACCAGTCCTGAGAATCGGTCATCAGGGCATAAAGGTCCTTTTTGACAGCATCGAGGTCGAGCTTCAAGAATTCTTCCGCGTAGTTGAACTCTCCACCCAGCGGGTCGCTCTTGGGAGAGTGCTGGTGCAGAATGCCGAGGCTCAGTCGATTCGGCCACCAATCTTCGTTGGTCTGGCCCCCCCCGGCGGCTTCTTTTTGGGTTCCGTGCATTACCGGACACTTCTTGATTACATCCATAGGTAGTTTTTCGCCTCTGTCCTTGAAATTGGTTTGGTTGTTTACTAATACCTTAAATTTGGCCCAACTAATCGAAAATCGTCAAATTGAGCTGGATCAGTCGGGGCCCTGAAACTACAGCACCAGCCCTGAGAAGGCCTGCTATTTCCTCAGGTCGACTCGCACCTCGACTTCAAATAGCCGAGGCCAGGGGAGGACCACCTCCAGACTTACCCGGCCCAGGGTCACCTGCTCTGGGTAAGGAGAAAGGTCGACCGAACGGTTGCGAAAGTGCTGTTCAAAGAGGCGGTTCCCAAAATCGACCAACTCCCTCCGAGCCTCGAGTCCAACTGGACCGTACAGATTCCTCAAGGGGTCTGGGCGGGAGGGGAAGCCCTCAACGGCCGGGCCTAGATCACTTCTGAGATAGGTCTGATATCCGTAGTCGTCGATCAGTCGGGCCAACAGAAAAGCCTGATGAGTGAGCTCACTTTCGAGGCGCTCGGCTCGCCCAAAGCGAGTTCGACGGGCATACCGATGGGCTATCATCTGGGCCACAACGGTTCCCAGCGCATTGGCTGGCGTGTTCCATCCCGCTAGCCCTTCCAGGCGAGTCAGGTCGAGATGGGCGAGCATTTCCTGGGCTAATCCTGGGTCCATCCGATTGACCAGAGCAAGGTCCGCCACGGCGACTCGCTTGCCCTTCGTCAGGGCCGTTTTGATTTTTGCGACGAAAGGTCTGGCTCGTTCCCGCTTGAGTTCCTGTTGATAGGCCTGGTCCGCCGGGCAGTAAACAAACAGTTCGAGCTCTCCCGGGTCTGCCAGTCTGGCCCCGCTCAACTCAAGGTGCTGCTCGACCATCTGGGATAGAGGAAGGCTTTCGAGCGGGGGGATGGTGGAAGCGGCTTCCGGGTCGGAATAGGTCACTCGAACGGTTGGTCCCTCATCGGCGACCAGCCAACCCGCCACCATGACCATCGTCAGCTCATCGGCTCCGCTGAGAAGGATGGTGTTCCTTTCGGAAGCCTCTAGGAGCAAAGCTTGTTCTTGGAGATGAAGGCCGCTGGAGTGAGAGTCGTCCTGACCGATCACCAGCTGCTCAAGCAAGCCCTGGTTGGCGAGTTGAACGAGCTTCAGGAGAACGTCGTGGTTGCGACGTCGGACCGCAAGGTATTCCTCGACCACAGGCTCAGGGATTTGGCTCGGAGGTGGGGCGCCCGGGTTTTTGGCCCAGGCGGCCAAATCTCGTTCGTAGGGGGCTTGGCGCTCGGAGGTGTAGAGCGAAAGTCTAGGCAAAATCGCCAGGACTCGTAGACGAACCCCTTTCTGGGCCAAGTCAGTGATGAGTTCTAGTCTCTCAAGCGCCTCGACCAGACTGGCCTCAGCTTTGCGGGAGGCTACTAAACCGCCATAGATCAGCATTTCACTTGACAGGAAAACGGTGTCTCCTGGCTGAGCTTGGGCCTTTATCCAAGCCGCTAGTTTGGCGGTGTCGCCGGGTTGATGGAATTGTCCCAAGAGATGGCGGGACGGAGTGACCAGCTCTTGTCCCCCGATCCGGGCGATCTGACGGGCCATCAGAAAGTTGGCCGGTCGGTCGTCGAGAGGCAACAATAGGGCTTTAGCCGGCGCCGGCAGCGTGAGCCAGAGAAAGACCAGGCCGAGAGGTAGCAAACGCTTCACGGCCAGAGAGTTTAGGTTGCTTGGGTGGATCTCCTCGGGGCTTCTAGCTGTTTGCAATTAACTTTTATCTTTCACGGCAGAGCTGCCCTTCGTCTAGGGTGGAAATATTAAGGAATCACAACACTTTGACACGGACCAACCGGCGAAGCAGCCTTTCGAGCCGGCCAGTTTCCGCCCACTCGGCGGAGCGTGCTCCGTCGCCACGCTGGAAACTCGGGTTAGGCCGGCCAGGTCCCAGGGACCATCAGGCGAGCCTGGCGATAGGGTCAGAGTTCGGGATCTCCAGGATACCTGCGACCAGCAACCGTTGGCGTTGCCAGGAGACTGGCCAAGAGGAAAGTGACCGGTGCCAAGAGCGCTACTACCACAGCCGCACTAAGAGCGAAGAATTTTGATTTTTGGTAGAGCCGACCTGCCACCATTCCGGCCGCCCCTCCTCCAGCGAACCCAACCATACAGACAATGAAGCAAGGCACAGCCATGATAAAGAGATAAAAGAATTGGCCGGCCATGACCATCAAAAGAGCCGCCATGATCGAAAAGATGCAGAACGTTCCACCCACCGCTTTGGCCACGGTCTGCATCTCCTCGCGCCCGAACTCCCCCTTTTCTTCAGCTCTTCGACAAGCGATGTCAGCGCCGATCAGAGAGGGAGGAACGGTGCCCAGAAGATAGAGTACAATCCATCCAAAGTAGCGACTCCCGGTGATGAAGGAGAACAGGGATGACTTCGGTAGGTAGGGTGCGACCCTCTCAAACGCCTTCACCCACCAGGGGGGGGCGGCCGGCGCTTCGAGGTTGACCTTCAGGCTCTGTCGAGAGAGGAAAGCCTGGGCGTCTGGCCACCAGCTATTGGCCCTGGATTCGTAGTGAAAGATCAGGAAGTGCTCAGGCCTGAGAAAGACAGCCTCGACACGGGAAGATCCTGGGGTGAAGAAAAGGCGTCCCGGCGCTCCGTCTCTTGAGGTCGTCTTGCGAGAGGTGACCAGAGCCTTTCGACTAAACAGCCAGCCGGCCAAGAACTCCTCGTCCAACGACTCTTCTCGTTGAGCCAGGTCTCTGAAGAGATTCTTTCCGTCTTCCAGGACCGCCGAAGTGTTCGGTGGCCAACGACCCGTCTTGCGGACAGCGGCTTGAAGTTCGTTGAGCTGATTTTGGAGGTCTCTCCGCTCATCCTCGAAGAGACCGTGGCGAGTGAGGAGAGCGAAATTCGTTTCGACAAGTGAAGTCAGACCGGATTCAGTCGGATCGTCTTGGACCTTGGCAAATTCCTCTACTACCTGATTATAGAGGGGTCGCGAAGCGACTCTCAGTGTTACTCTCGACTGGCCATCCGGAGAGCTCCAGGATGGCCTTTGAGGGTCTTTGAGAACCACCAGTCCACCCTGCTTTTGCCTCTTCTGGCCCAGGGCCTTGACAACCCAGCGAACCGGAACCCAAACCTCGACCAGGCCGTTCCCGAGAGACCGCGCCTGAGGAATGACGCCCACAAAATAGAACAGGATTGCCAGCAAGACCAGGAGAAGCGGGAGACGTAGGTATTTCAGATAGACCACCTCCCTAGCTTAATAGCGAGCTGGCTCGGTTCCTCCAGGCTGGATGCGCGGCGGCCTAAGACATGAATCTAGCCGACTTTCTAGACTCTCAAAGCATCTCGCTCGAAACTCTGCCCTCCGCAGACAGGAGGGATCTTCTCCGCAAATGGAAGGCGAGATTTGGGGTTTCTGGCAAAGGATTTCCTTCTTGGGCCAAACTCGAAAGAGCTGGAACACTACACTCTAAGTATTACGGCCAACGCGCTTGCAACGAGGTTGAAGCGATTCGTCCGAGTGAATTCTACATCACGGCCGAAGGCGGATTCTTCCGGCGTTGTAACTCCGAGGAGCCCGTGGGGGCCGGCTTCCCAATAGGACTACGAGATCTTTCTCTGGAGGTAGTAGTCTGGGACGTTGATTTCGGCTGGACTCTGGCCGTGGACCACAATCGAAATATGCTCTGCGTTGTTGTGACTGGGCCTGGGTCCTGAGTGAGCTAATAAGGCCGACCACAAGCGCAAGCTAATGGTGCAGCCCCCTCTACCGGAGCTGAGCCAAACGGCGGTCAGGCTCCTGCTCCACCGGGCTCAGTCGCCTGGGGATGTCGAGAAGGCCGTCGACGTTTTCAGCGCAGGGACCAAGCCATATTGCTCGCGAATCATCCGAAGCAAGGCGACGGTGGCGTCGGTGGGGGCCTGGCGCTCTTCATGGAGAATCAGGAAGTGGTTGAGACCCTCAGGCCCAGTTGACTCGGTCTTTGAAAGCCTTGGCGTAGGAGCGGGACAGCGGAATCGGGTCGGCATAGCCTCTCATGACCAGATTATAGGCCCCGTTTCCCCAGGGCTGAATCTGTTCGACCCGGTCGAGGTTGACCAGATAAGAACGATGAGTGCGAAGAAAGGTGTCGGGCAGGTGGGCTTCGAGCCCGGTGAGAGTCTCCATCGCTCGGAGCCTCCCTCGATCGGTGACAGCGTAGGTCTTCTCTTTTTCGCTAGAAACCCAGATGATTTCGTCCCAGGGGACCATCAGGCGAACCTGGCGGGTCTCATCTAGAAGCGCAATTTTTTCGAGTTTCTTACCGGTTAGGTGAGAAAGTAGACGGGTCAGGTCGGGGCGAGGTTGCTGGCGGACTCTCTCGAGGGCTCGGGTCAAACGCTTGGGGCTGACGGGCTTGACCAGATAGTCGACCGCCTCCAGTTCGAACGCCCTGACGGCGTGTTGGTCGTAGGCTGTGACGAAGATGATCCTGGGAGCAGGCTGAAACCCAACCAGAGCCTGAGCCACCTCCAATCCGCTCATCCCCGGCATTCGGATGTCGAGCAAGACCAGATCGAAGCGGGCCGCCTGAGCCAGGGCGTCAGGCCCGTCACAAGCTTCTTCAATGACCTCGACCTCCAGGTCTTCTAGGAGGCTCCTCAGATACTCCCGAGCCGGTGCTTCATCATCGACAATCAGGATTTTCATCGTCGCTCCTTTCGATAGAGATGGTGATTTTCGAACCTTCGATGTCAAACTTTAGACGTTGGCCGAAATGATGGCGCAAACGCTGGCTCACGTTGGCCAGGCCGATGCCGTCACTTTGATGCTCCAGGGCCTCGGGAGGGATGCCCGGGCCTGAATCCTCGATGGTGATGACCAGTCCGTCGCTCTGATCGAGAGTCAGAGACACCCAGCCTTGCTCGGTGCGATGACTGACCCCGTGGAGGACGGCGTTCTCAATCAGAGGTTGCAAAGAAAAGGGGGGGATCTGAAACGGCTGGAGCGGGTCGGGGAGCTGGCGGCGGATTTCTAGTCGATCGCGAAACCGTTTCTTTTCGATGGCCAGGTAGCAGTCGACGATCTCAAGTTCGCGCTCCAGGTCGACCAGGTGACGGTCTTGGTGAAACGACTCCCGCAGAAAATCAGCCAGCAAAACAACCAGTTCCCGGCTCTCGGCGTCCTTGCTGAGAGCGGCGATGGTGTTGAGGGTGTTAAAGAGGAAATGAGGGCGGATCTGAGCTTGCAGGAAGCGGTGGCGGCTCTCTTCGAGGGCCGCCTTCTGCTCTAACATTCGAGCCCTGGCTCGCATCCCGCTAAGCACGGTGCCCAGAGCTTCGGCCGCTTTCTTGCCCGAGGGGCTGAGCACCTTACGGGCAGAATCCAGCAAGCCTAACCAGGCGTCTTCTCCAAGAGGCACAACCTCGAGGTGGCCCAGATGGCATTCGGCCGGGCAGCTCGCGAAGACATTTTGATGAGGTCCGCTTTGGGGCGTAACCTCGTCGGCTAGATGAAGATGAGCACACTTCCCTTCGAAGGCCAGGATCGTTTCGGCCGAGACCAAACAGGCCGACTCGACCTGGAGTTCTTGACGCACTTCGTGACAGAGGCGTGAAGCCGCCTCGTGACTCCATCCACCTCGGGCTAACTCACCGGCCCGATCGGCTAGAGCCAGCATGCGGGTCGACATCTGGGCGGTCTGGCGCTCACCCTCGGCCATCAGGTATTCCATCAGTTTGATAAAGACCCCATCGGCGATGGTGAAGGTGACCGCCAGGGAGGCCACCAACGGCCAGTCGCCCGAAGCGGCTTGGATCACCAGCCAATCCCCGGGATGGTCGGGAACGTCCATGGCGACCAGCGACACCAGGCCAGCCACCAGAGCTAACCACCAGGGAGAGGGCTGACCCGCTTCCAAGCGACTGCGAATGAAGCCCCCCAGGAGGCCAGCTCCTAAGTGGAGCATCACAGTGGCTAGCGACCCCCCTTGAACGTTGAGGGTGCCACCCACTAACAGACCGACCACCAGGCCAGGCCTTAAGCCCCCGTAGCGACCGGCTAAAAGAGGCACATAGGCCGACCCGATAGCGATGTAGGTGGCCAAGACAGCGGCCAACGACCAGAAGAGGGTGAAGAGAACCTGAGTTTTCTCGTCTTGGCTATCGTGGTAGAACAATCGCTCGAAGGGCGGCAATCGCAACACCAGGCCGAGAACCAGAACAAGGCCCGCATTGCGAGCCAGGAACTGGACGAGCTGCTCCACCGGATGGAGGAACCTCAATCGAGATTGCTCCCCTGCTCGAGGAGCCGTTCTAACTGCTCATCGGTCATCAGGCGAGCGATTTGCCGGGCCACCTCCAGGCGGCGTCGCTCGAACGGTTTGATCCGACTCCGGGTGGCCATCATCTTACTCATCTGGCCTCGCCCTTCGGGGTCCTCTAGCTCTTCGGCTTGCTGGCGGATTTCAGGTTCGGCCTTCTCCCATTCCTGATGGAGTTGGGCCAGCACCGGACCGGCCACCTGACGTTGTTCCTCGGTCCATCGAGCCGGCTCGGTGAGGTACTCAGCCAGGTGGTTGAGTTGGCTCAGCGAGGTGTAGGGAGGAATCGCGTTATATTGAGCGCTCTGCTCGTCTGTCAGCAGGTCGAGGACCGCTTCCAGGCGCTGGTTCCGGAGAGTGAGGATTTCCAGGCGGAGTTTGACCATCTCCTGGAGACGCTCGGGTGATTCAGGTTCCTTCTCGAGGAGCTCCATTCGAGTGCGCAGGCCGGACGTCTCCGACTCGAAGTTACGAAAGTTGGAAAGGACCCGGTTGGCCATCGACCCGTCCAGACTGTCGAGTTGGAGAAAGTTGTCCGGGTTGAGTTCCGTCTGGTAGTGGTGGGGGAGAAGGGACTTGGCCTGGGTCATCTGCTCGGGACTGAGAATCACTCCGGCCAGGGACCAAAAGCGGCTCTCCAAAGCCTCTGGCTCGTCTTCTTGAGTGTCTCGCTCGGCAACGGCTTCCACCAACCTGGAGAGAACGTCTCTCTGTTGGGGAGTGAGGTCCTCGAGGGTCAACACTCGGCCGCGATGATAGTGACGTTGGTCCTGGGGTTCTTCGGGGAGGGCGTTGAGAGCGGCTATCTGCTGCGGCGAGAGCCTCTGGCGAATCCTTTCCAGGGCTTTCCTGGCGGCCGGTCCGTCTTCGGCCAGGTGAGCCTCCATCAGAGGCTTTCGCCATTCCATCAACTGAAGCTCGCTCAAGCCGGGCACCTGGTCGAGCAAATGGGGGCGAAAGCCCTGTTGGGCCGAGCCGGGGTAGAAAAAGCTGAGCACGAAGAAGACGATAGCGATCAGGGTTAAGATTCGCATCTCAGGCACTCCTTTCGATCAGGTTCAAAGGCTTCGCTCGACCGACCACCTGGTTGGGTGAGACTTCGCACCAACTATCTAAAAGCCCGGCGTAGACCTGGCGAAAATCGACGTGGTGACGAAGATTCCCATCGACCAGGTCCTCCAGCTGCGGCTGACGACCGTGCAGCCCGCCTCGAACCTTCTCTCCCAGCACGAAGACCGGTCCAGCGGTGCCGTGGTCCGTGCCACCGCCACTGTTCTCTTGCGGTCTTCGACCGAATTCCGAGAACACCACGGTGACGACCTTTTGGGCCAGGCCCCGCCGACGGAGTTCTTGCTGAAACCCGGTTAAGGCCTGGCTGAGTCGTTCCAGCAGCTGTGCGTGTTGGTTGGCCTGGTTGTCGTGGGTGTCAAAGCGCTGAATCATCAGTTGAAGGTAACGGATGCCGAGGTCGGCCTCGAGTAGGCCTACCGCCAATCTCAAGTCCCGAGCCAGGCCGTGACCTTCAGGCTGGTCGGCCGGTCGTACTTTGACCAGCTCGCGAGAGACCTGAAAGGCCTTTTGGCCAGCCCGTCCCACCTGACCGGCCAGGCCCTGACGACCTTTCCACTGAGCATACCTTTTTTCGACCTTGGCCAGCTGTCGAGGAATGGCCAGGCGGACTGGGTTGGACAAGTCGGGAGCCGGTCCGGTGGAGGAGGAGAGAGAGTAAGGGGAGTGCCCGATGCCGGCCGCGGTCAACGACTCGCAGGTTCCCCGGGTATCGATGGCTCTTCCGATCCAGCCCGCTTTGGTCACCTCGGTGCCTCCGCTATACCACACTTCGGTGGAGCGAAAATGGCTGAGGTTAGGATTGTCGTAACCCACGCCCAACACCACCCCCAGTTGACCCTCCTCATAGAGCTCCCGGAGGCCTTCCAGAGCGGGATGGAAGGCCAACTGGTTATCGAGAGGGAGAACCTCTTTGGTGGGCACCGCTAGAGTCGGACGAAGGCGCCGGTAAAGCTCGCTACGATAGGGAATGACAGTGTTAAGCCCGTCGTTGCCACCGTTAAGGTGGATCATCACCAGAATCTTGTCCTGGTTGATGGCGGCTGTGGTGGGCAAGAGGCAGGCGGTGCCCGCCACCAGGAGCCCTTGAAGAAAGCGTCGTCGGGTAAAATTCATGAGACCTCCTTAAACGATCTGGTAGTCGGGTTCGGCCAGGCGAGTCTTTTTCAGTCGAGAGGCGGTTTGAAAGCGGTGCAGCAGACGACCGGCGGTCAGCCAGCTAAGGCCTCCATCCCAACCTTTGACCGAGGGCGGATAGAAGAGAGCCTGGCCCATTTCGGCCAAAGCATCGGGGGCCCACTCGGGGGCCTTGGTGGCGCCCTGTTCTCTCAGGGCTCCGGCCAGAAACTCCAGCGGCGACTTGACTCGGGAGCCGCCTCGGCGGAACCAGGGATCGAGCAGAAGAGAATGGACCATCCGGTCGATGCGGGAGTGGGCCACTCTGCGGCTGACGTGGGCTGGCGGCTTCTCCCCGGCCAGGAAACGAGCTAAACGCTCGGCCAGGTGAAGGGGGCAACGGGGATGCGAGCTGATCAGCTTGACGGCCTGCCGGCCCGACCAGGGCCCGGTCTTGCCGAGGATCGTCTTTGAGCCTCGGTCGTGGTGCTTTTTCAGTTCGGTGAAGCGCCCCAATCGACAGCTCCACCCCGTGAAAGCTCGAGCCAGTTCCTGGACATCTGCCTCGCTGTAGTGACCCCGGCCAAGGCAGAACAGTTCCATGACCTCTCGGGCGTAGTTCTCGTTAGGACTCCGGGCCAGATTGGAGTGGTTGTCTAACCATAGCAACATAGCCGGGTCCTGGCTGACTCCCAGCAGGAGTTCTTCAAAGGGCCCGGCCCCCAGTCTTCGGAACAGATTGTGCTGGCGCCACATCAACTCCATGTTGGCCACCTTCAGATTGGAGGTCGCAAAATGGCCGTGCCAGAAAAGAGTGATCTTCTCCCCCAGTCGGTTCTTTCCCGATAGAATTCGGGTCAACCAGGCCTGTTCGCAGGCACCTTCTTGAAACGGGTCCAGGGGAGGTTCCGAAGTCACCGTTGTGAGTTCTGCGCAAAGCGACTCCACGCATTGCTCGTAGGTCAGGCTCCCGTAGGTTTTTCGATCGGTGTCGGTCAGTCCGAAGCCGACTCGACCGAGCAGGGTGACAAGTTCTTGTTTCATAGCTCCAGCCTAGAGGCTGGAGCGCCCTTTTCGAAGGGAAAATCGCTAAGGCGTAGTCCGGGCCGCTCAGCTGCAGCTCTGTCCGCTAGAAACCCATCGGTTGGAGTCCACGATCCTGCTGAGAAACTAGCAAGAAAAAACCTGAGCCACGTCTAATAGACAAAGCAGGGAACGATCTGTTTTGTTGCGAGCACTGGTTCGGCACCTCATCCGCATTGTCAGGAGTCTCTTCGAGGGTCTCCTTTTCTGCTTGATCAGAACC
>CAYRFU010000075.1:0-22789 GCA_964423525.1 uncultured Burkholderiales bacterium
ATCGGTGCCGTAGCCGTGGCTTCTGCTGTCGGGCCCTACCTGGCAGCCGAGCGACAGGTGAGGCTTCAGAACGTGGTTGAGAGACACAAGACCCTTTTCAGTCAACCGCCAGACCCGAGTGTAGCGCTGGGTCGCAAAATCACCAAACAAGATCTGATCAAGACGATGACCCGCGTCCAGGACCAGGCTATTCAAGAGGGTGATTTTTCCAAAGCGATGGACCTTCGTACCGGCATGAAGGCTCTTCAGAGATGTCCCGGTCAAAATTTCTACGAGATGTTGATGGCCAGCAACGAACAACAAAAGGAAATCCTGGCCGAATATGCCGGACCGGTCCTGGAAGACGCCCGCCAACGCGTGGAGATCCAGGAACTGATTGAGGGCAACGACGACAAGGTGGATTTTTTGCTGGGCCTGGAAACCCTCACCGTTGGTGACCAGGTGATTTCCGTCGACCCCAATTAATGCTGGGGGACTGGATTTGGCTTGTGTTCGTGGCGATTCGCCTGATCGAGAGCCTCCAAGCTGGGCTGCCGGCAGACTTGCTACCAAATCAGGGGTGGCCTAGCGGCGACCGCAGCGGCCAATTCGCCGCAGTAGTCCCTTTAGAGAATTCGTCGTCGGGGATCGGGGTCGACTCCTGGCAGAGACGCAAATGGGGGTCTTGGGGGATAGCCAAGCCGCTTGAGCTGGACCAAAACGGGCCGCAGTTGTTCCCAATCCCGGAGAGGGCGTTCCCTCTCCATAGACTTCTTGCGGCGCGGGCAGAGCTGGGGGTCGAGTACGACCGAAGCGTCGATTCGAGGCGTAGTAGTCCTTTAGGGCCAGCCGCTTTGGCATAATGCCCGGCTTAAGTCACGACGTTCTGACGGGGGTGTGGGATATGCTGTGCCAAGGTGGCCAGGAAGGTGGTGGCGTGCTCGCAACTCCTCCGGCCCCCTCGCTGGAAGCGGCAATAGACCTGGCCGGCGGCTTCATCATACTGGAGCTTCCGGTAGCTAAGAAAAGCCAGAGCCGTCACGCGATTCGGCTAGGGGAGACCAGGCTCAACCGGTGTACTCTTCGTCCTGAGTAATTTTAGAAACGACCCAGCCGAACCGGCCCGTCACAACCTTGGTATCGCAGTAGCCACAGAGACCGTCAAAATCGAGCCGAATTGGGGCGCCGCAGTTAGGGCAACCCGACTCCTTGGCTACCGTGTGATCGACCGTTCTAATCAAAGTCCAGTATTCTGTGAATTCTCTGGGTCGAGAGGGATGACCAGCCACCACGGTGCCCTCGCGGTCGTAAGTTACGTCAACCATCGAGGCGTGAATTCTCACCGTAATACTATCGTAGAAAGCATCTCGCTCCACCTTGGCTAGCTCTATCTGCTTGACCTGAATATCGGACATCGCGTTGTGGCGCCCCTCAACTCGGTAGCGTTCCATCCAGAATCGGTGAGATTGGAACAGAGCGTCGCTCTCGAGTGGTCGAGCCTGACTCCAGTCGAGTTCAGCCCAGGCCTGCTGGAGTTGCACAAACATCTTTTCAACCTGCTGTTTGAAAGCCGGAGCACAAAAGTCCGGGTCACTCGCCTTTAAAGCCTGAACCCCTTCACGAATACCAGGATCGAAGACCGTCTCCAACCGAGTCCCCACCTCGATGCCCACAAAGTCAGACGAACTTAGGGGCGGAAGGGGCTCTTCCAATAAGATCTGCCTTCCCACTACAGCCCAGCCGAAGCGACCGTTGTTGACCACTTGTTCACAGTAAGGGCAGCTGCCGTCACTGTTTTGCTCTCCTGGGGCACCGCAAGAAGGGCATCCCAGCCGACCCATCTCCTCAGGGGATTTCGAGACGACTCCGGTTTGTCGTTGAAAGGTCCACACCTCTGTCGCCTGACAATCTTGACCTGGGCCCGAGGCAGAGACGATATGATAGTTCGTCTCGAACTTCACAACCAGCACCTGGGAAAATTCGGTCTGCTCAAAATCCTCGATGGCCAGTGAGGCTACAATGACACTTTCAATCCTCTCGACGTTCTCACTCCGGTGGGCAGCCTGCTTCAGAATCGAGGGATGAAAGTAGCCGGCCACCTTCTCGAGTTCTCCCCGTCCCCTCAACTCCTGAAAGCGGTGGTAGAGAAGGCCAGCGAAGTCCTCGAAAGCTACTCGTGAAAACTGGGGGTCGGACTCGACCAAAGGATTGAGGAAGGCTTGTGGCGAGACCACCACCTGCTCGAAATCCGAGTCGGTCTCGCAGCAAAGCATCCAGTTCACGAAAGCTTTGCACAAACGGGGCAGGAAGCTCGCGTCGACCCCGCCGTTGATAGCCAGAAAGAAATAGATCCCTCCTGCCAGCACCAGCCAAGGGAAGACCCTGTAAGTAAAGACAAAGAGAAAACGAAAGAAACCGTAACTGTAAAAAAAGTAGAGGAGAGGGCAAGCCACGAGTGCGACTCTGAAGGTCGGAGTGGTATACCATTCCTTTAGCTTTGCCTGAGCCTCATCGAGAGGAAGGGATTGACCAGCGCGGAATGCGCCCCGACCAAGAATCACCACCAAGATGAGACCTGCAACCAAAATCAGCCCGAACACCCCAATGTCCCGGAAGAAGGACATCACGTCACTCCAGCCGGGTTGATAGACGGCCCCTCTGTTTGAAGCCGGGGAGCTAGAATGCTTTGTCGAGGTTTTGGAAGGCCGGGTCCTGGAAGTCGAACGAGACGGCCTCGAGCGGCTCGAGTCTGTTCGGCTTCGAGTAGAGCGCTTGACCGTAGGTTTTGGTTTGCTCGGTCTAGCAGGGGAAGGCTGGACCCGAGCCGGAGACGACTTTTTGCGGGCCAGAGCACTCTGAGCCGCGCCCTCAATAACTTCACCGAAAGCAGCGTCGACAAGTTCCCAAAGGTCGCCGCAGGCTTGCTGGACCGGTTCCGCCAAGGCTGGAAGCATCACGAGGTCCTTGACCTTGACCTGGACTCGCGTGTTCGAACGGTATACGGCACAGGTATCGAGGACGCTGAGCGAGGCTATAACCCAAACAAACGCGGTCGGAGAAGCTATAACCCACTTCTTGCTTTTATCGGTGAAACCCGAGATTTTCTGCGAGGGGAACTTCGACCCGGCAACACCGTATCTGCGACGGGCGCTACCGGCTTTCTCCGGAGCTGCTTCGACCAGATCGGCCTCGATCGGCTAGACAAGCTGGTCGTTCGGGCGGACAGCGGATTCTGCATTCAAGAGTTCCTGGATGGCCTGGAAGACTCTGAAGACAATGTTGTATACGTTGTGGCCATGAGGCTGAACGGGTCACATCAAAGGAGGTTCGGCGAGCTGACCTACGTTCCAGTGGAGGGGTCCGAACCTGAGGACGGACTGGAAATCGCCGAATACTGGTCGACCGACTGGAAAGACCAGAAACCACGACGCGTCATCGTCCTCGGGCAGAAGCTCCCAGAGGATGGAACCCAAGAAGTTTGCGGCAAGCAACTCAAACTCTTCGAGTTACAGGGCTATACCTGGCCAGCCTTTGTTACCAACAGCCAGGCTTCGCCTGTGGCCGTCTGGCGGGACTACAATCAGCGAGCGACCTGCGAGCACCACATCGGGGAAGCTATCCAATTCGGACTTGACTGGACCGCGACCCAGAATTTCTGGCCCAACGCAGCCCACTTCCTGACGGTCATGCTCGCCTATAACATCTTTAATTGGTACAAAGAAGTTGCGTTCGGCCAAGACAGCCATCAAAACGGCGTCCGCTTCTTGAGAGGTTGCGTGATCCAGGTGCCTGTGATCGTGAAACACTCGGCCCGCCAGATACGCCTTTCCTTCCCGTGTGATTGGCCCTGGCGAAAAGAACTCGAGCGCTCGATGGTTCGCGTTGCGGCGTGGAGGCTGGTTCCGCCCTGATGACCCGACCCTGGAGCCCCTTCTACCGACATAAGAAGAGTCGACCCCCTTACGGACCCAGCTTCGCTATTCTCCGATTTCCGAAACGCGAGCTGCTAAGCGGCGAAATAGCCCGGACTCTTGGTCCTGCTCTTTGGACGCATCAAGTGGGTTAAACCTGAATTCAGGGCCCCAGGCTTACCTCGACGCAATTTATTTAACGTTCCTGTGACGGAAACGAGTTACTCTGGCTTCAGTGAGATGAGCATTGGTTGGACCACCCCCGGGTAACCCCCGGGGTTTTTTTATGTTTCCCAGCCGAAAATTTCCGTGTTGTGAGGGATGCCGTCCAACAGTTGGGACGGCAGAGGCACCGCACCCGAGGAGTCGGTCAGGCGGGTGACGGTCTCTCCGCTCAACAGCAACGGCCTCCCCAACCTCTTCGTCAGGGCCTCAAGCCGGGCAGCCACATTGACGGTATCACCGATGGCCGTGTATTCCATTCGCTGAGGAGAACCGATACTGCCGACTACGGCCGGTCCGCTGTGTAAACCGATTCCGATCCGCAACGGTTCGTCTAGCTCCTGATTGAGCGGGGTCAGAGAGGAGAGAAGGTTGAGGGATGCGGCCAGGGCTCGATCGGCGTGATCGGGCATCCCTTCTCCCGCTCCAAAAAGGGCCATCAGACCATCTCCCAGGAATTTGTTAACCAGGCCGCCCTGGCTCTCCACCACTTCGACCGAAAACGTGAAGAAGCGATTCAAAAGAGTTACCGTCTGTTGGGGAGTCGCTCGAGCGCAGCGAGCCGTGAACCCTCGAATATCCACGAACATCACTGTGATCTCCATCTCGCTTCCGCTCAGTCCCAGATGGTCCCGAGCCAGAATCATTTGGGCCGTGGCCTCGCCCACGTGACGTCCGAAGGTAGCCTTCAGGCGCGCCTTCTCCTTCATCCCCACCACCATAGCGTTGAATTCCTCGATGAGCGGACCGAAATCGTCGGCCCGGAGAAGATCGACCCGAACGCTCAGGTCTCCTAACGCCAATTGGTGGGAGGCCTGGCGCAAGGCCACCACCGGTTGCTCGATGAGATGACCGACCAAAGCGGCGCTGAACAGCCCCAGTAGGATACTCACTGTGGCCACTCCCGCAGCAAAAAGCTGATTGTGTGGCAGATCGGGATGGGGAGCTAAAATCAACAGCAGAAGGGAGAGGATCGGTGCCAATCCTCCAGTGGCCCAGAGCAGAAGAGCCCGGCCGCGGATCGAGAGCGGGTAGGTGTTGGCAAGTTGGGTGGGGGAGTCGTGCTGAAACAGGACCGGAAAGAGAGTCCGGAGGCTGAACTGTTCGACCCCAAGCAACATCAGGGCTTGAGAGATGAGGGCGGCCACCGTGATCGAGACGGGGAGGTGAACAACGACGCGGTTATCCACCGCTCCCGGCAAAGACATCAGTAACCAGGGGATGCAGATCAGCCAGCAGGGCAAGGCCACCAAGACCAGATGCCAGCCAAGATTGACGGTTCTCCGCTGGGCCTGGAGCAACCGGTCGGGTGGCACCTCCAGGCCCGCTCGACAGCGCTGATAGACTTTGTCGAGGGAGGCCAGCAAGAAAGCTACCACCACGGCACCCACAGGGTAGACCCCAAAGTTGATCTGCTGCACCGCTTTGATGAAAGCGACCTGCTGAGGGGGGCTCAAGAGCGGCTGGATGTGGAGCAGATTGTAGACGATGTTAAAGAGGCTTCCCACGACTTGAGAACCCAGCGCCAACAAACCGATCCAGAGAAGAACCCAACGCCCCGGTTGGACCCGGCGGCCATTTTGGTGGCTTGTCATCGGCTGCCGGTTCGGGCAGCAACGTCAGGCTCCTCGCTTCGGGTCGAGACGAAGCTGATATGAACGGATCCGGCCTATCTTGGCCAGCCGGGTTGTGCTAAGCTCAGGTTAGGGCCGCGACGCCACCAGGCGCGTCACCATCGGCCTTTCTTGGAGAGACGAACTCTTGAGCAAACCACGCGAACTGGAAAGGGTGATCGAGACCAATTTCCGGCTGAATCAACTGACCACTCAGGAGCTGAAGACCCAGATCCTCAAGCTCCTGGAAAAGATCCTGTCCAACGCCGATAATGTCTATCGACACCTAGAGAGCCTTACCGACCACTCCAAACTGGTCAACAATCAGATGACAACGTTCGCAAGCCAAATGACGATTGTCACCCAGCAGGCCACCATCAACAGCCAACAGTCTGAGGCCATTCAGCAGCGGTTGGCCCGCCTTGAGGCGCAGGTAGCCCAATTTAACGTTTCTGTGACGGAAGCGAGTTAATCTAACTTTAGTGAGATGAGCATTGGTTGGACCACCCCCGGGTAACCCCCGGGGGTTTTTATTTTGGGGACGTTTCGGTGGTGGTCGGATGAGTGATCAAGGTCATGTTGACGAAGAATCCCAGATAGTCTTCCCGGCAAACCGACATGCCGCGGGCGTGGGTTCGAGCGTAGAGGGTTTTGAGACGCACCAGGCAAGGCTGGTCTAGAGAGACCGGTCCCTCCAGCAGGCCTCCGACGTCATCGAATCGAGCTTCGAGAAAGCGATTCTGGCGGGCTGGCTCGCGGTCCAGACCACGAGCCGCTCCCAACACCTCTTGACTGTATTGATAGAAGCCCTCGCGGCTGATGCAACCGAAGTGAGATGTGACAGGCATTCGGCAGTTACTCCTTTTTGTCTTGGGTAATGCCTGAATCATACCGATTTCCGGGAGAACTGTCCTGAGATCCCGGTGAGCGGCACCGAGGGGCGGGTTGAATGCCATAGGGGAGGTGTGCCTGGCCGCTTTCAGGCTTTTTTTCAGGGCCGCCCCCATCGGACGCCAGGGAGAGGGGGAAATGAAAAGAGCCCCGCAGGGAAGGGCTCTTTCATACACACTACACCGGTGAGTTCTTATCTCGTATCTCCTGGCTATAGAATACTCAGAAACGTTCCGGAAGCTTTCGCTGCCCTCCTAGAAAGATGACAAAAATGTAAACAGAATGTTGAAAAGTTATGACACCAGCCGAGCGAGGTGAATTTCCCGCCCGGGAAGAAAAGATAAAGAGGACGCGACGAGGGGATCTCAAGCCGCAGCCCCAACCAACTAAAAGCGGGCCAGGCGGGGCTCGCCCTGGTTGGGGCGGCCTACCTCGGCTCCATTTTCGTGGATGTCCTGTGCGGCAACTCCTCGTTGGTCTTAAGCCAGATAATCAACCCGATTATCACAGTCAGCTTCTTCAATAGCTCCGGAGGCGCGCCATCGTGGTGGTCACTGGCCCTGCTCGTCCAGCTGTTGCTGGCCTGGGCCGCCTTCGAGACGACCCAGCATTTTTTGGCGGTGCCCCAGCGTCGCTCGTCCACGGCCGTGGGCAAAAGCTGGCGTCTCGCCCGTTACAGTAATGACGCTCTCCTGTTTCGCGAGCTTCACTTTGTAAAACCGTGGCTCTACCCAGTGTGGGTGATGGGAACCCTGCTGGCCTTCGGGCTCTTCGACGAGCCGGAGGTGGCTGTCAATTTCGCTCTTATCGTCCATCTTCTCTACTTCGCCTTTCGGACCGGTCACCAGGCCGCTCAATCCGTCTCGAGCGAGAAGGAGAGAGGGACGTTGGAGAGCCTTTTGGCCACCCGCCTGACCCCGGTCGAGATCTTCCGGAGTAAATATTTGGCCGTGGTGACGCCGCTTTTGTTTGAGATGGTCGCCTTCAGCCCTCTAACCCTCTATTTGGCCACCAACACCAACGGAGGGGGCCTGGTCCAAGGCCTGAGCCTATTGTTCCTGACCCTGGCCACGATTCTGGGCATCTCGGCTGTGGGTGTTTACGCTTCCGTCCTCACCCTTTCCAGTAGCCAGGCTGACAACTGGGTGAGCATCTTTATCGGTGTCACTTTTCTAGGCACCATCATGCTCGACTTTCTGTTGATGCTGATGAACTTCGAAGGGCAACACTTTTTCTGGTCGGCTGCCAGTCCCCTGATGGCGCTGATTGCAATCTTCTGGGAGCCTGACCAGGCTCACCTCGCCATCTTTTGCAGCCTGCTCTTTTTAGTCATCCCAGTGGGCCTACTCAAAAGCGCCGCTCGACGCTTTGCCCGTCTCAGCGAATGATCTCGATGCACGTCCCGTCGGCATGGAGGGTAAGTTCCTGGAGACGCTTTCCGCACTGAGTGGTGACCCGGCGCACGTCATTGGGAAAATACTCCACCCTCTGGGAGTAGTCGGCCCACTCTTCGATTTCGCGAAGATAGCTGCTGCCGCTGTCACCGCGTTGCCAGCGGAATCCGTCGAGCAGCAAGAGCTCGGGAAAGTCCAGACGCGGATCGCTTAGAGAGCAGATCGGGTCGCGAAAACCTTTTTGGCGCAGTGTAGCTATTAGAGCCGGCTCGACCTGACCCTGACTACAATAGCGGTAGCCTCCGGTCGAAGCCGGAACAGGTCGGGTCAAAAGAGCTAGGGACATCGGGTTTCTCCCAGGGTGAATAGTGTTCGGTCTCTGTTGTACTGCCTCTGCCCCCGGGAGAACCGAACATCGATGTTAAAAGTTAACCAACACGTTCTTCACCAGCTTCCGTCAACCGTTCGTAGGCCTGGGCCAAAGCGGGATCAAAGCGCTTCCCGAATTCGCCGCGCAAAGAACGGGCGGCCAGCGCTCTCTCTAACTCGTTGGCCCCCTGGACCTCCTCGACCCAGGCTTCGGCCAGGGCTAGAACGCGGGCCAAAGGCGGGATCTGGTCGCCCGCGAGACCGTCGGGGAATCCCTGTCCGTCGTAGCGTTCGTGGTGGTGGCGGATGAGCGGGCGCAGGTTATCGAAGAGGCTGACTCGCTGAAGCATCTCGGCTCCCAAAGCGGGATGGCGCGGGTCGAGAGGGTCGCTACAGCGGACTTTGCCGATATCATGGAGCAGGCTTGCGTAGGCCAACTGCTCGATCTCGGTGGCGGCCAAACCCAGGTTCCGGCCCAAGCCGGTGGCAAAGCGGGCCACTTCCACCATGTGATCTCGGCTGACGTGGTCAAACGCCTCCAACACGTCGACCAGGATACCGACCGTTTGATAATGCATATTGCGCAGTTGCTCCACGGTCGAGCTGTTCTGCAAAGCGACAGCGGCGTGGGCCGCCAGCATCTCCAGATAGGTCTGATCGCGCAGGTCGAAGGGACCCGCCTTTTTGTTGACGGCTGTGAGCACCCCCAGAGGAGTCCCGCGCCAACTGACCGGGCAACACACCAGGGAGCGGGTCACAAAATCGACGGCCTGGTCGACTTTCTTGCTGTGACGCTGGTCGCTGGTGGTGTCGTTGACAATTTGCGAGGCCTGGTTCTTGACCACGGTCGCGGCGATCGATTGCTCTCCCAAGGGAAGACGAAGCGACTTCACCTCCTCGCTGCGAGGGCCGACCGACTCTTTGAAATAGAGTTCCTGACCCGTTTCGTCGATCAGGATCAAAGAGGCGCCCTCAGCCTCGGCGATGGCCAGAACGTTCTGCAGAATCTTGACAATCAGCTGGTCGAGGTCGTGGGTCAGGACCAGGTCTCGAGCGACTTCGACCAGAGCTTTGAGAACGACGCTATCGTCCTGTCGAGATGAGACGGCCAGGGGACTCGGTTCATCCAGCTTGATAGCGGCCACCTTCTGCTCGGTCTTGGCCACCTGACTGCCCGGGATCATGTTGGTGAGCGGCATCGTAAGTTGGCGAAATCGCTCAGTGGGACGGGCTCGGGCCTGAGGGATGTCGACCGCAAAGGCCTGCTCGACAGCGGCCAGGAGGTCGACGATATTGGTGCAGCGCGGAATCACCTCCAAACCGGTCCTCATCTTGACAAACTCCTGAGCAAAGCGGTCGGTGGGGTCGGCCATGGCCACGACCACCATCTGGCCCCGCTGGGAAAGACACAGAAGGCGAAAGCGGTCGACCATCTCTCGGGGTATCATCTGGGCCGTGTGGGGGTCCACCTCGCTATTGGCCAGGTCGACCGCCTCCACCCCGCTCAGCTCTGAGAGAGCCTGGAGCAACACCTCTCGACTCACCAACTCTTGGCTCAGCAACACCTGTTCTAACCACAGACCGCTCTGCTCAGCCTGGTGGTAGGCCTTCTCCAGAGCCTTACGTTTGAGTACTTTGCGAGCCAGTAGCCAGGAACTCAATCCACTGCGAAAGTCCATCTCTAACCTCCCTCGTCGTCGTCAAGAGCCGGACTCACCCGGACCATCCGGTCCCGGGGAAAGACCAGCTCGATGCGGACGGGCAGGTATGTTCCAGGGGGGAGCGGTTTACCTGGCACCTGGGGACATTCCGTTTCCCACAAGACCTGAGTGAGCTGGACCAGGTGTTTATCGGGCAAGTTGGTCAACACCACGGCCTCAGTCTCCTGATGGCGACGGTCCTCCAACCAGCGCAAGCTCCAATACACCTTCCGTTCTCTTTCCATCTGGTCAGCCTGGGAGACGGCCTGAGAGAGATGGGTGCACCGTTCCGTCAGAGACTCCTCATCATAGAGAGGCTCTCCCGCCAGGCAGGCTTTGAGCTGACGCTGCATCAGCAGGTCACTGTATCGTCGAATGGGAGAGGACACCTGAGAATAGGCGTCGAGTCCCAACCCGCTGTGACGGATAGGGGTATAGCTCGCCTCCCCTTTCCGGAAACTGCGACGAAGCTTGAAGAGCACGTCGGGGGTGAACTCGGTTTCGGTCGGGATCTCTTTCTCGGGAGGTTGTTGCCCGCGATAGAGAGCAGCGACCTCTCGTTCAGCGAAGAACTCCCCGGCCAGTCGGTTGACCAGGATCATCATCTCGCTGACCATGACTTGAGAAGCCGAGTTGGGGTTCTCTCGCTCAATCAGAATTTCATCGTCTTCCACCCTTACTCCGACGCGGGGGAAAGGAACGGTCACAGCTCCGTCCTGACGGCGTTTCTCGCGGAGAGCGCGAGCGATAGCCAGCACCTTTCCCCAGGGTGGGTCGCCCTCGAGCAGCTGGTCGGCCTGGTCGTAGGTCAGCCGCTCACGAACCCGGACGCGACTGGAAACCATTTCCTGGCCAAGCCGATTGAGCTCCTCATCGAAATCCACCAGGAAGGAGAAAGCGGGACGCTCCTCCCCCGCCACCAGACTACAAACCCCGTCCCCCAGACTTTCCGGAATCATCCGAATCTTGCGGGAAGGAAGATAGACGGCCGTGCCTCGGATGGCCGCTTCGGCATCGAGGGCCGAGCCTGGTTCCACGAAGGCCGAGGCATCAGCGATATGGATGCCCACACGATAACCCCGGTCAGTGGTTTCCAAGCTGAGAGCGTCGTCGATTTCGGTGGTGAAGGCATCGTCGACGGTGAAACACTCTAGATGGGTGAGATCGCGCCGTTCCTGGGCCAGTTTCTCGGGCAAGGTGGCGGCCACTCGAAAGGCTTCTTGCTCGAGTTCCGGAGAAAACTCGATGGGAGTGCGAAACCGGTGCAGCAACAGATTCTCATCGGGAGTGAAGTGGCCGGCTTTGACCATCAACCGAAAAGGGGCGTCTTTGCGACTGATACCGATCTCTTTGAGAAGGGTGGTCATCTCTTTGTACTTGGTGGCTTCGGGACCGTGGACGGCCACTTCTTTAAGGCGGTCGAGGGTAAAACTGGCAGCCTCCTCCGAGCCGGGCGGGAGTCCCACCGGTTGGTCGTGGTCAGGACCGTGCCAGATACCCTTAAGCCACTCCCCCACCACGGCGCGGTCTTCTTCCTTCTTCTTCTCGACCTCGAGCCGGTGCTGAATCTCTTCCACTTGCTCGCGGGTGCGAGGACGATAGGAATCGCCTTTACGCTGGAACCACAGCGAATCGTTCTCAAGAGCCCGGTAGAGACCGGACAACTCCTGGGGTCCGGCCTGGTCAAAGAAGAGGCCAGCCAACTCTTCCAGACTCTGCTCGGTCTCCTCCTCGACGAGCAGCTCCCACATCTCTTCTAGGGGAACCTCGGCAGCGATCTGGTCGCGCTCCTCGGAAGCCTGCTTGAGATGCTCGGTAATCGCCTCAGGGGCGGCGTTGGGGGCCAGACTGTCGGAAACCTGAAAGAGCACTTTATTAGGAGCCACTTTGCCCTGGCGGTTGTCTTCGTTGCGAACGAACAGCGTGCCCTTGTTGTCGACTTTGATACAGAGGGCGCACAGCAGCCGTTTCTGCTGGACATACTCTATGAGAGCCCCGGGGGATGCCACGGGTGGGCCTTCGTCGCCCCTCAAGAGAGGCCTCCACCGGCCAGAGGCGAACCGCCCCAAGTGAAGTATCTTGACGAGGCCAGTCGGGCCGCTCGCGATGCGGGTGCGGTGATCCGCTCCTATTTCGGTCGCACTTTCGAAGTCAAAACCAAAGGCAGCCACGACCTGGTGACTGAGGTCGACACAGCCGCTGAGCAAGTGATTCGATCCCGACTCTTGGGAGCTTTTCCCGCTCACGCCTTTCTGGGTGAGGAGAGTGGCCTTACGGGAGAGGAAAACGCTCCGACCTGGGTGGTCGACCCACTGGACGGGACCCGCAACTTCGTTCACGGTTATCCTCTGGTGGCTGTTTCTATCGCTCTAGTCGAGCAGGGCCGAGCCACCGTGGGAGTGGTTTACGACCCCCTCCGTGATGAGCTTTTCACGGCCACTCGAGAAGACATCAGTCGACTCAACGGGGAGCCCATCGAGGTAAGTCCCTGTGAGCGTCTAGAGCAATCGCTTTTGGTCACCGGCTTCAGCCGAACCAAAGAGCGTCAGTTTGACTGTTTTCGCCACCTCAACCGACTGTCGGGTGGGGTTCGGCGGGACGGTTGTGCGGCGCTAGACCTCTGTTACGTCGCGGCGGGACGATTGGATGCCTTCTGGGAATGGGCTCTCTCGCCCTGGGACATCGCGGCCGGCAGTCTTCTCGTGGAGCGGGCTCAGGGGTGCGTGACCTCCCTCACCGGCAGCCCCCTCGAACTGTTCTCTGGCCAGATCTTGGCCACCAACACCTACCTTCATAGAGCCATGGTCGAGGCTCTTCGATGACCCGTCTCCCTGCCGGTCACGTGCTCGAGGAGCGCTACCAAGTCATACGCCCCCTGGGCGCCGGTCGGGATGGCTTTGTCTATCTGTGTGAGGACCTGCGCATCGAGGGCAAGAGCTGGGCTTTGCGGGAGTCGCCCAACCTGGCCGACTTTGAAGAGCAGGTCCGCTTCCTGGCCGCCATCGTTCATCCCGTCCTGCCCCTGGTGGCCGACCATTTTGTCTGGGGCGAGCGGGCCTATCTGGTGTGCGAATTCATCGGCGGAGTCGAGCTGGCCAAGAAGATCGTGACCGAAGGACCCGTCGAACCGATGCAGGCCTTCTGTTGGGGTCGGGAGATCGCCGACCTTTTGGCCCTGTTGGAGAACCAGAGCCAACCTCTTCAACTCCGCAACCTCAGCCCTCCTGAGGTGCTGGTGTTGCCCGACCGCAGCATTCGCCTGGTCAATCTCGGCTTGTCGGCTCTTGGGGCGAAGCCGAAGCCCGACGTTGAACGTTTTGAGATAGGCTTCGCCGCCCCCGAATTGTGGGCGGGAGCGGCTGATAGTCGAGCCGACCTTTACAGTCTTGGAGCCCTGATCTACTTCGCCGCAACGGGGACCGTGCCGCCCTATCGGGACCCCACTCGTCCTCCCGACTTGACCGACCCCCAATGGGAGGTGCTCCGCCGCTGTTTGGAACCGGAACCCGAGCAGCGAGGCCGGGCTAGCGAGGTGATGGAGCTCTTCTTGCGGGCCGGTTGACCGGAAAAGGCCATCGGGCGGCCTGGCAATGCCAGATTTTGTTTGCTAGACTCAGAGCAGGGAGTGGCGTGCCCGAACGGTCAACTTGGATCCATCGGAAGAATGGACCGGGGGCCGTCATCACGAAAGAGGTTGTATGTCGGGAACGTCAAGACGATCGGACAGGCGCCGCGGCGCCGGGCTACCGACGACCATGATGGTAGCCGCATTGATGCTATCGCTCGGTTTCACCGTGGTAGCCATGGGCTTTAACCACCTGAATGTGGCGGCCCGAGTTCAAAACTCGCAGACCGCCCAAAACCTGGCCGAGGCGGTGGTGGCCAAAGGGGTCGAGAGGGTGCTCACGGCCCAAAGCCAGACTGTGCCGGGTCCACCTACCGAGACACAACTGATCGTAACGTTCGCTTCAGGGCCACCAGGAGCAGCAGGTGTTCTCGCTTTCGATGCTGCTCAAGCAGGGACTCTGACGACCACCTACAACCTGCAGCAACCGTTGGACCCGTCAACCTACAACCTCGACACTGACGCGATCGTCACCGGGGCTCGTGGGCGGCAGGTTCCTGCCAATTCGGTCCACCTGGTTGGGGCTGGCATCTGTAATGGGGTTGAAAGACGGATTGAGGCCGTTGTTTACGTTCCGCGTTTCACCCACGCCCTCGCGTCGTCAGGTGAGATCACGGCTCGCGACGTCTACATCGCCGAAGTTGACGACGCTTCCGTCCTGGACGGCGGGTTCCCGCTCCCGGAAAACCAGGTCAAACCAGGCCACGTTGCTAGCAACTCGACCGTCGGAGCCGCTGCCATCGAGTTCGATGGGACTAACTTGATCACAGGCGATCTCCACTCAGCTTCTAGTTGGACCCCAGGACCGGACACGACTGTCCAAGGCGAAACTCGGCTCGGGGCCGAACCGGTAGGGCTACCCGACCTTGATATCACTAGCTACGACCCGGGAACTGGATCCGACGTCACCGTCCTTACGGGACCACCCGATCCCTCCGACCCCCCTCTGAGCGGCCTCAATCGGCATAGTGGCGACTTGACGGTCACCTCGGACCTGGAGTTTAGCGGAGGGGTTCTTTATGTCGACGGTCGCCTCACGGTCACCGAAGGAATCAAAGGAAAGGGAGCGATCATCGCCCGAGACGGGGTCAGTATTCAGGGCGCCAGCAGCGCTAGCAGTGATAACCAGGCCGCCATTCTGTCGGGAGGAGACGTCCATATTCAGGGGACGAACCCGGGGGCGGCCAAGTTTGAAGGCCTGGTCTACGCCGAAGGAAAGTTTGAGGCCGCTGACATTACCGTGGCTGGTGTGGCCGTGAGTAACGACGCTACCCCGGCTTCCGCTTCAGCTTCTGCCGCCTCTACCGACATCGAAAATGTGAACTTGATTCATATCCCAGAGTATTCTAGTTTTGAAGTTGTGGAGCCGGTTCCAGGAGGGGGTTTTGAGCCTTCCCCTGTTGACCAAGGCACCACGGTTATATACCCAAACGAGACCTTATCTTTCGCTCTAGAGTGGCCATCGACCCCTCCCACGTTGGGCGATAGAACTCAGTACCGCGCAGATATACCCTCACTCGGCACGCAAGAACTCATTTTCTCAGCAACGGATACGGGCTTCACATACTTCAACGGGAGCGTTGACGTCCCAGGAGGTAGTACTGTCCCCTCAAACACCAGTGGCGGCGCAATCCCTCAACTGACCGTGGGGAACGGTTTCCCCGTCAGGATCAACGGAGGCCCTGACCTGGAGACTGAAGCGGAGATTCGAAACAGACTCGAGGAGGTGATGAGACAACAACTAGGTTTAGACCCTGGCGACCCCCTCCATCACATTCCAGCTTTTGTTCCGACCATTGAGAGTCATCTGGACATAGCCGCAAGGGCGATTTTTTACCAACCTGGCTCCAGTGTCTCAAGAGACTATGTGTCTTTTCGACAAAACGGAGGAACAGTTGACGAAGCAGAGGACTCCTCAACCGTGGTGACCGGTGGCGGCGGCAAGATCTTTTCAGTTGCCTTGTCGGATTTTATTCACGTTTCCGACAGAATGCGGGTTCTCTACTGGAAAGAGCAGTGGTATGGGAGCCGAACTTAGATGCGCGCCTTCACCCTCATCGAGACGATTTTCTCGGCCTTGGTCATCTCCTTAGTCCTGTTGGCCATAATGAACCTGTACCCCAGTGCGCTGGTGGCTGTGAAGAAGAGTGAATCAAGAATACAAGCCACCAACATCGCCCTTTCGGTCCTTGAAGAGATGAGAGCCACTCCTTTTAGCGAACTGACCATCCCTTTCGTGATGCCCGCAGCGCCACCGTTTGAGCCCGTCAACCTCGACGGGGTGACCTACACTCCTACCGTAACCGTTTACGACACCCCAGCGGTAGGCACCCCTGCCACCGAGGACGACTACCTAAAAGGGATTCAGGTCACTGTTGCCTGGGAGTCGCGGGGCATCCAGCACCAGATCACTGAGGAAACCTGGGTCCATGCTCTCAAACGTTAGAACGGGCTTCACACTAGTCGAGGTGATGGTCGCCGGCAGCGTAGCTTTACTCTTACTGGGTCTTTTAGTCCGCTTTCTCGTCCCCGCAATGCGGTACACGGCCGAGGGTAACATCCGAGTCGACATGCAACAGCAGGCTCTGATCGCGCTCAATCAAATGACAGCCGAATTGCAGAGGTCCGCACCTTCAGGCATCAGCTTTCGCGCGACCGCGCCGGTCGCCCTGGGGATCGTCGCTATCGACGATATCGACGGAGCCGGACGCCCCGTCTGGGATAACCAGGCTTTGGTCTATCATTTTGACTCGACCAGCCAGACTCTGGTCAAAGAAACCTATCCTCCTGCCAATCCGGACCTGGGAAAGACTTTTCTAATCAGTAGGCCTACGGATTTCACACCCAACGAGTTAGCAAACCTGGCAGGGACCGCCAACGGGTCAGAAAAAACACTCGCGCGGGGCGTCATAGGGTTCTTGGTAGGCGATTCCGATCCCACCCCCGGCCTCCAACCTCCCATCGTGCTCGAACTTCAGTTGGAAAAGGAGGTCCCTCACACGGCCAAGAGGGCCTCTGTGACGATGACTCGCAGGGTTTTCCTGCGAAACCCCTAAATCGTCCAGGCCTATGTCTCGCCCCCATGTCATTGTCCGGCGGCCCTTGGTTCTAATCTTCGTTTTTCTTTTCTCTTGCGGAGTAGCCCTCGCCGAACAGAACGCCGTTTCAATCGTTCTCAGACCGGCTAGCCCTGAAGTGGACCGCGAAGCCCCGTCGAACGTTCTCCTGAGAGAGACTTCAGCCGGAAAAGAAAAACTGATAGGGAAGACCCGCGAACCGATCCTTTTAGACGCGGCTCAACTCCCTGACGACTTCCAGCTGGTAGTGAGGCCCTCGAATAAGCACGGAGTAACCCCTTTCGTCCGTCGCAATCTCACTCGGGATAGCCTTTTCAAACTTGCTAAAGCAAGTCCAGACGGGACCGCACAGCTCGAATACTACCTCTACCCTCGTCGGGTCGAGATCACCTTTAAGGTCCACCCTGAGGACGCTAAACTCAAGCTCGCCTCGATCTCTAATGACCGCTTAGCCTCGGCCCAGGACAGCAACGAGGGGACCAGCGGAAGACTCTTGGTAGACCGCCTCCAGTTCCAGGACCCAGAGGGCATTTTTCACCCCTTTCGAGTCACGGTCGAGCGAGAAGGGTATGTCCCCACCGAACTCGAGGTCCATCCACTGAAGGATTTTCAAGGCCAGAATGGCGAGCGGTTGACGTATGAGGACCCGATCACGCTCACGCCGGGAAGTGGATTGAGCGACCGGTGGAGTCAGCTTCTGTACTGGCACAAGAGCCGCCCTCTTCTTACTCTGGGGGTCGAGCTCGGGGTCGGACTTCTCGGCCTGGCCGTTCCCCTCTGGCTACTACCGCTCAAGCGGCGATTCGACCAGGGCCGACGCAAGCTCGAGGTGATCGAGGCCTACGAGAATCGAATCAGCGACGAAGACCCCAATTTCGGCAAGACGATCGGGGACTACCGCATCGTCGACCGCTTAGGCCGCGGTGGGATGGCCACCGTCTACAAAGGCATCCCCGACCATCTCCTTAGCACTGACATAGAGACCTGCGAACGCAGCTCCGTGGCGGTAAAGGTTATGCACCAGGAGTATGCTGAGAACGAGGACTTTCGAAAGCGCTTCCAACGAGAGATTCAGGTTTGCCAGGAGCTCAACCATCGCAACGTTGTGCGCCTCATCAACTGGGGCAACCAGGATGGAGTACTTTTTCTTGTGATGGAAATGGTCGATGGTGTGACTCTTGGTGAGCACATGAGTGAACCGATGAAAATCGACCGTTTTTGTGAACTCTTCGATGGGATCTGCCAGGGGCTGTCCCACGCCCATTCTAAAGGAATTGTGCATCGTGACCTAAAGCCCGCCAACATTATGGTGACCCAACGCGGACTCGTCAAGATTATGGATATGGGTCTGGCGAAGGCCGACAAGGCGGAACACAAAGTCACCCAAACAGGAGACGCCCTCGGCACCCTCGCCTATATGCCCCCCGAGCAATTTACCGGTGGTGTCGTAACCCCTTACGCTGACCAATACTCCCTGGGCGTCATGGCCTACGAGATGCTGGCTGGCCGCCTCCCTTTCGAGTCTGAAGGAGACCCGATGAATTTCATGCTCAAACACTTAAACGAAATACCGGTGTCTCTGAGGGAATGGAGACCCAATCTGCCCGATGGGCTCGATCGGGCCATTCTGCGAATGCTCAGCAAAGAACCCGCGAAGAGGTTTCCTGACTTGAGAGCTTGCCTGGACGAAGTCCTTACCACCGGGGTCGTCTAACTCTTTAACTTTTCCAAATAGTTTCGCGACTTGGACTGGCCTGTGGTAAACTCACAGTAGTTATACGAGGGAGAAACAATGACTAGACGCCTTTTATTCGCCGCTGTTGCCGCAATTCTACTGAGCAGCTTTGCCCACGCGGGAGTCGCGGGCGAGCAGACCGAGGGGCTCATCCTCAAATCGGAGTTCGAGCAGGTGACGGTCCAGGAAGTGTCCACCGAGGTTAGAAATGTGGTTGTGGAACAACTCACGCAAATTTTCGCCGAGGGCTCCGTTGTCTTTCCCCCTAGGACTCTCGACCGCATTAGCAGGGAGATCGTTGTTTCCGGCCCCGAAACTGCGGCTGCGCTAACCGAGGCGCGGTCCCAACTAAGAAGCGATTTGATTGCCATAGCGGGACGAAGAGGGCAATTCACCCAAGACTCAACCAGCTTCCTCGGGTCCAACAGCGTCGTTGTCAGCCAGGATTTCGAGAGTAGGAATGACGGTCAAGCGGTAAGCGGCCAGGTCAGCACCGACGTGTCTGTGGCACCCGATGCGGTCTTCATTGGCGACCTCGACGATCTTGCAAAGATTATCGTGGTCAGCGGGACCGTCACCATAACGGCTACTTTTACCGAGATCACGACCCAATTCATCACCGAAATCACCACCAACAACTTGAGCCAGACCGACAGCTATCAGATTGTCCAGACCTACGACATCAGCCCGCTGGTCCTCGACCTCGACGGTGACGGTTCGATCGAGGCCTCGGGCGGCGAGTGGCGCCCTCACACGACCCTCCGTCGTGACCGAATGGCGTTCTTCGACATGCGCGGCAACGGCTTCCCGATGCTGACCGAGTGGGTCGGCCCCAACGACGGCCTGCTTTGCCAGCCCAAAGCCAACGGCACCATCGACGGGAGCTGCCTGTTCGGCACGGTAACCGGTTTCGACGACGGCTTCCAGGCCCTCTCAGTTCTCGACGTTAACAACGATAAGAAAGTCAGTGGAGACGAACTGGCCACTCTGAAAGTGTGGACTGACAGCAACGGTAACGCCTACCCGGAAGACGGTGAAGTCCGCTCGGTCAGCGACTACGGCATCACCGCCATCGGGGTTCGCCATAAGGACTTCGTCAGCCAATTTATGATGGACGGCAACACCTACAAAATCTTCGACTGGTGGCCCTCAGCGGCCGAGCTCAACAAGTTCAACCTCCAGAAGTATCAGCAAGCCAGCCGCTAGCGAAACCCGGTAGCTTGAGACCAGGCCCGCTTTAAAGCGGGCCTCTTGCTATCACCCCAGTTCAAAATACTCCAGGACCGCTCTCGAAAAGAGTGTCAAGTCTTCCCGATGATTCTGATAGACATCATAGACCTTGCCAAGATCGATGGCGTCATAGACATGGACGAGCAAATTTCTCATCTGCCCAGCCTGTCGGAGTCGCGAGGCCAAATCAAAATCGATGACCCCTCGCTGGGCTAGGAGCTCAAAGGAACCGGTTGAAGAACCGGGCATCGTCCAGCCCTCGTCGCGAATAATGTGGAGAGCGATGTCGAGCGCCGCTTGCACCCCAACCTGAAGATTTCGCAGCACGATATCCTGGGCGTCCGGATCGGCTAGGAATTGCTCCCTCGAGAGTTCCTGTCTCGTCTCCAATCGCTCAAGACAGTGGCGGATGGTGGCCATACGTCTGAGTAGGAGAGTCGGGTCAACCACGGCGGAGACTCTCCGCAACCCCTTGAAGATAGAAATCGATGTAGGGCTTATAGTCGTAATAAAGTGCGGCCAGGTCGGCCTCTCGGCTACGGACCGCATCCCTCTCGCGCTCATAGAGCCTCACCCCATGCTGCAGGACTCGAAAGGTCAGGTCGAGGTCCTCGCCAAGGACCACCAGGTCGACGGAGCGACCGAGCAGTTCGGCGAACCTGGCGCCCAAATCGAGTTTCAAATGGAAACCGTCAACCTTTGGCCTCAAGAGCACCGCAAGGTCCACATCGCTCTCGGGCGTAGTCTTCCCGGTCGCTTGGGAACCGAAGAGATAGAGGGCTAAGACGTCAGGGCGGCTCTCGACCTCGGCTATGCAACCGTCAAAGTCCATACACTTTGCTTTCGGGCCCAGCCGGAGCGCAACCTTCGCGTCCAAAGGGGACGAACTGAAGGCAACCGAACCGGAAAACGTGGACTTTCTCGAGGAACGGCGCCAGGTTTACGAAACCCGCAGCGAGCTGGTCATCAACCGGCTTCGAATGGGCTTCTTCTTTCTCGGATTCGCCATCCACTCAACCAACTGGCTTTTTCAGTGGGCTAGGGTCGCCAGCCCTGGCGCGGTGCCGGTCCGTTTACCCAGCAAGGAGGCATTTCGGTGCGGGTCTATCCCGAGGATGACCTCTTTCATTGTGAGGTCGAAGACACGGGAATCGGAATTCCCAAGGAGCGACAGAGAGCCATCTTCGAGTCCTTCTCTCAAGCCGAGAGTTCCACGGCGCGAAAGTTTGGAGGCACGGGTCTGGGTCTTGCCATCACGGCCCGGTTGGTGGAAATGATGGGCGGTCAGATCTGGGTAGAGAGCGAGGTCGGTAGGGGGAGCACCTTCCACGCTCGCCAGCTTGCCGAGGAATCCGAGCCAGCCGAAAAAGCTATTGAAGAAATTTGCCGTCAACTCCGGGTCTTGGTGGTCTGTGACCACCCTGTCCATCGGGGCAATCTCGAGGAGACGCTTCAAGGGTGGGGGGCCGAGGTCGTGCCCGAGGAGCCGGCCGACGTCACACTGGTAGATGGCCTGGCCTCTCTTGAAGGCCGACTGGCAAGTCTGGTCTTGCTCACTTCGGAGCAACTCGAGCAGGATATTGCCCGAGCCAGAGCCCGGGGGTTGCGAGAACCATCTTGTCAAACCGTTCCGACGAACAGAACTCCGGAATAGCTTACTGCGCCTTCCGGCTCCTGAGCGAGCCGAGGAGCTTCTCGGTCAAAAGAAACGAGAGGGAGCCACCGGCTTTGGGGGGCTGCGGGTGCTGGTCACCGACGACAATCCGATCAATCGCCGCCTAGCACGAATCATGCTCGAACACATGGACTGCCAGGTTAGCGAGGCTGAAGACGGGACTCAGGCCCTGGAAAAATTTCCCAAAGCCGACCTGATGCTGCTCGACATCACTATGCCCGATATGGACGGTTTCGAGTGCATCGCTCGTCTTCGGGCCCAGGAAAGCGAAGGGCGCCTGCCCGTGGTGGCCCTCACGGCGCACGCTCTCCCGGGGTTTCAGCAGCTGTGTTTGGAGGCCGGCATGGACGGCTATCTTTCGAAGCCGATCACGAGCGAGAAACTGCGCCAAACCCTCGCTCGTTTTGCCTCTGAGCAATCTCTAGTGGTGGACCTTCAGGCTGTTCTCCACAGAATCCAGGGAGACGAACAAGTCTTGAATCTGGTCGTCGAGCAATTTCTGGAGCTGAGCCCGAGCCAGCTCCAGGCGGTGATCGAGGCTGAGGACCCAGAATCATTGAGAGTCGCCGCTCACACATTGAAAGGCTCTCTGTTAAATTTCGGCGCTATGGAGGCCGCCCGTACCGCCTCCCAGCTTGAAGATATGGGTCGCGAAGGACGGCTCAAAGATAGTCGAAAAGCTTTGATGGCCCAGCTCAAAGACCAATGCGACCAGGTTCGCAACTGCCTCCTCGAAGCCCCCGCAGGCCGCTGAAGGGCGAACCTTCGTCAGCTCCGAAAGCGACGCCATGAGCACCGATTTGAAAGAGCTGGCCGAGACCATCGCCAAGCGGATCGACTACCATCGCCAGGGCCGTGTCGACTGGGAAGACCGGTTGGCCGAGGACACTCAGGCCGAAGAACAAGAGGAATTTCTCATCCTCTACGACCAGCTGATGATGATGCACCACGCTCAGACGGAAGCGAGCTTTATGACCAATCAGCTTCTAGTCCAACTCATCGCGGAGATCCAAAAGCTCCAAAAGTAATTGCACCCCGAAGGATGGGCGGAATAAAATAGGGAGGGCAGTCCAAATGCTGAAACGTAGGAACTGCACTCCCGCCCAAGTATCGTTGCCCAGACCTCCTTGACGATGTAGGGAGCGGCCCACCCCGGTCACCCGACGATTAACTGAAACGACCTCAGGCTCTTATGTCTCGAGGCACCTGGTCCTGTGGAGAAAGTTGTAAACTCTTCAAGTTTTTATTTTGCCCCGAGGGTCGGGATCTGCGAGCCAATTGCTATCTCCGCTTCAGTCGGATGATTCGGGTACGGCGCGGGCGCGGGGTGCCGTGACTGGGTGTCTGCGCTTGAGTCGCGGCGCGGGG